>LRTP01001113.1 GCA_001550305.1 Streptomyces diastatochromogenes | reverse complement strand
CCCCGGCGGGCTTCCGCTCTCCGGCGGGCCTCCGCCCACCTGCGGCTCGTCGCCCGCGCTCGCGTCGACGCTCGCGCCCCTCCCGCGCCCCGCGCCGCTCCCCTGGCCGTCATCCGCGCTGTTGACTTCGGTCATCGTGCGGTGTCCCCTTCACCGTGACCCCCTGTCCGCGCAGCGTCCGTCCGACCATCCGGTCGTGTGCGCAGGCGGCAGGGGTCGACCATTGCCATAGAATGGCAAACACGAGAGATCGCTCGCGTTTCACTAGAATGCGAGCGGCCGCTCGTGTTTGTCAATCACGTTCGGAGAGCTGGGGATAACTCGTGCCCGACAAGCCCGAGACGCAGCGGACCGCCGACGCGCAGACCGTCGACAGACACCCCGTCGACAGACACCCCGTCGACGCACAGACCGCCGACGCGCAGACCGCCGACGAGCGGCCCCGCCGACGGCAGGCCCGCGGTGAGCGCAGGATCGCCCAGCTGCTGGAGGCCGCCGCCTCCGTCTTCTGCACCACCGGGTACACCGCCGCCAGCACCAACGCCATCGCCCGCGAGGCGGGCGTCTCACCGGGCACGCTGTACCAGTTCTTCCCGAACAAGGAGGCCATCGCGATCGAGCTGGGCGACCGGCTCATGCACGAGATGCGCGACACGTACGGCGAGGCACTGGCCCCGGTCGACCCCACGACCCCGCTGGAGGAGGCCGTGGGCGCCGCGGTCGACCGGTTCATCGCCTTCAACTGCGATCACCCCGTGTTCTTCGCGCTGATGCACGGCCCCGACATCCCGGGCCGGATCGCCGAGGAGCACGACGCCCTGCACGCGACCCTGATCTCGCGGATAGAGGGGCTGCTCTCCTCCCTCATGTCCGACGCGCCCGCCACCGAGGTCACGCGCGTCGCGCACGTGTGCCTGGGCATCTACAAGGCCGGCCTGGAGCTGGTCCTCTCGAACCAGGGAGCCGAGCGCGAGGCGTACATCCGAGAGTTGAAGGACGTCCTGCTCCGCTACCTGGAGCCGTTGATCCGCGACAGGACACTCACCCCGGCGGACCTCACCGCCGGCCCCGGCGAGTTCACGGCCCCGACCTCCTGACCGCGCACGGCCCAACCCCCTGACTGCGCACGGCGACCCGGCCGTCGGGCGCGGCCACTCGCACCGCGATCGTGGCGGAGTACCCCATACTGCGACATAGCGGACATTTGCCATAAGGTTCGGATAAATCAGACCGAGCCCAAGGGGCAAGCCGTGACCCAGAATCAGCCGCCCGGTGCGCCCCGGGCCCGCATTCCCGGACCCCAGCAGCCCCCGCCGTCGTACCCCCAGATCCGCACCGGACTGTGGCGACGCTGCCTGGGCGGCGGGCTCGCACTCTGGACGCTGACGGCGATCGTCACGTACACGACGGGGAACACCACGCTGCTGCCCACCCTGATCCTGCTCGGCAGCTTCCTGGCCCCCGTCGTCTTCACACTCTGGGCCTACGAGCGCCACGGTCGCGACCTCGGCGTGCAGGTGATCCTCGGCTGCTTCCTGGCCGGCGGGACCCTCGGGGTGCTGGGCGCGTCGGTGACGGAGAACCACCTGCTCCACCCCTCGCTGTCGAGGTGCGTCGGCGTCGGACTGGTCGAGGAGGCGGCGAAGCTGACCGCGCTGGCGTTCGCCCTGCGCCGCCACCCCCGACTCCGGGGACTGCGGGCCGGCCTCGTGCTCGGCGCGAGCGTCGGCTTCGGCTTCGCGGCGCTGGAGAGCGCGGGGTACGCGTTCAACGCCGCCGTCTCCCTCAAGGGACTGGATCTGCGCGCACTGCTGGAGACGGAGATCCTGCGCGGGCTGCTCACCCCCTTCGGGCACGGCCTGTGGACGGCGATCGCGGGAGCGGCGCTGCTCACGTACCGCCATCCGCACGGGCGCTTCCAGTACGCCGGCCCGGTGGCGGGCACCTATGTCGGCGTGTCGCTGTTGCACGCACTGTGGGACTCGACACACGGCATCGCGCTCTGGCTGGTCGCGCGGCTGACCACGACGGGGCTCGACCGGACGTTGTTCGGACTGGGGTACCTGCAGGGGCCCACCGACGAGCAGAAACATCTCTTCACGCTGTTCTCGGTGGGTGGCCTGATCATCGTCGCGCTCGCGGGGGTCGGCTGGGTGCGTTCGCTGACACGCCGCGACTTTGCTTGGAGAAATACCCCCTAGGGGTATAGTGTTGGTCACCTGAGCAAGCCACCCGAACCCCACACGCCTCGACGAGGAGTACGCCATGACCACGCAGACCGACACCCCGGGTTCCGTCACGACCGTCTACCAGGTGAGCGGAATGAGCTGCGGGCACTGTGAGGGCTCCGTCTCCGGCGAGATCTCCGAGATCCCCGGGGTCACCTCGGTCAAGGCCGTCGCCGCCACCGGCGAGGTGACCGTGGTCTCCGCGGCGCCGCTCGACCAGGAGGCCGTGCGCGCCGCCGTCGACGAGGCGGGCTTCGAGCTCGCCGGCAAGGCCTGAGTCACCGGTCTCGCACTCAGCAGTCGCTCCCCCGCGCCTTCCAGTTCCCCGTATCACGCGCATCACCCGTTCGCCCCGCACCACCCAACTCTCCACCCGCACCACCCAGCACTTCACGCAGCTCTCCACACCGGGCCGTACCGACCAGCTGATACTGGCTCCGTACGGCCCGGCTCATTCCCTGGAGCCCGACCATGACCACCGCAGCACCCGAGCCGGCCATAGCCGAGACGGCCCAGACCACCGCGACCACCCCGATCACCGCGCCGGCCGCGCCGTCGGAGGTGGAGCTCACCATCGGCGGAATGACCTGCGCCTCCTGCGCGGCCCGCGTCGAGAAGAAGCTCAACCGCATGGACGGCGTCACCGCCACGGTCAACTTCGCGACGGAGAAGGCGAAGGTCTCGTACCCGGTGGGGGTACAGGTCGCCGACCTCATCGCCACCGTCGTGAAGACGGGATACACGGCCGAGGAACCCCCGCCGCCGCGCCTCGAAGCGCCGGAACGGGCCGCCGACGCCGTCGGCGCCGACGAGGACCCCGAGCTCGCCTCCCTGCGCGAACGGCTCGTCGTGTCGGCCCTGCTCGCCCTTCCCGTCGTCCTGATGTCGATGGTCCCGGCACTGCAGTTCGACAACTGGCAGTGGCTCTCGCTGACCCTCGCCGCGCCCGTCGTGGTCTGGGGCGCGCTGCCCTTCCACCGGGCCGCGTTCACCAACGCGCGGCACGGCGCGGCCACCATGGACACCCTCGTCTCGGTCGGCACGCTCGCCGCGTTCGGCTGGTCCCTGTGGGCGCTGTTCTGGGGGAACGCGGGCATGCCGGGCATGCGGCACGGATTCGACCTCACCGTCTCGCGCACGGAGGGGTCGTCGACGATCTATCTGGAAGTCGCCGCGGGTGTCGTCGCCTTCATCCTGCTGGGCCGCTACCTGGAGGCCCGCTCCAAGCGGCGGGCCGGAGCCGCGCTGCGGGCGCTGATGGAGCTGGGGGCCAAGGACGTCGCGGTGCTACGGGACGGCCGTGAGGTCCGTATCCCGGTCGCGCGGATGGCGACGGGCGACCGCTTCGTCGTGCGGCCCGGCGAGAAGATCGCCACCGACGGGACGGTGGTGGAGGGTTCCTCCGCCGTCGACGCCGCCATGCTGACGGGCGAGTCGGTGCCGGTGGACGTGACGGTGGGTTCCGGCGTCACCGGCGCGACCGTGAACGCCGGCGGACGGCTCGTCGTCGAGGCGACCCGGGTCGGCGCCGACACCCAACTCGCGCGGATGGCCCGACTCGTCGAGGACGCGCAGAACGGCAAGGCCGAGGTCCAGCGCCTCGCCGACCGGATCTCCGGGATCTTCGTGCCGGTGGTGCTGGTGATCGCGCTCGGCACCTTCGGGGTGTGGCTCGGTGTCACCGGCGACACGGTCGCCGCCTTCACCGCGGCCGTCGCGGTGCTGATCATCGCCTGCCCCTGCGCCCTCGGCCTCGCGACGCCGACCGCCCTGATGGTCGGCACGGGCCGCGGCGCCCAACTCGGCATCCTCATCAAGGGCCCCGAGGTCCTGGAGTCCACGCGCCGCGTCGACACGGTCGTCCTGGACAAGACCGGCACGGTGACGACGGGACGGATGACACTGCGGGAGGTGTACGTCGTCGCCGACACCGACGAGAAGGAGGTCCTGCGGCTCGCAGGCGCCCTGGAGCACGCCTCCGAGCATCCGGTGGCCCGGGCGATCGCCGCGGGCGCTCAGGAGCGGACTGGCGACCTTCCTCCGGTGGAGCACTTCGAGAACGTCCCCGGCCTCGGCGTACGCGGACGCGTGGAGGGTCACGACGTCCAGGTGGGACGGCTCCACGAAGGCGAACTCCCGGAGGCGCTGGCCCGCGCCAAGGCCGAGGCACAGACGGAGGGACGTACGGCCGTCGTGGTCACCCGGGACGGGGTGGCACTCGGTGTCGTGACCGTCGCCGACGCGATCAAGGAGACCAGCGCCGAGGCGGTGCGCGCACTGCGCGGCCTGGGGCTCACACCGGTCCTGCTCACCGGGGACAACCAGGCGGTCGCCCGGTCCGTGGCGCGTGCCGTCGGCATCGACCCCGGGGATGTGATCGCCGAGGTGCTGCCCGAGGACAAGGTCGCCGTCGTCAAGCGCCTCCAGAGCGAGGGGCGGACCGTGGCGATGGTCGGCGACGGGGTGAACGACGCGGCGGCCCTCGCCACCGCCGACCTCGGCCTCGCGATGGGGACGGGCACGGACGCGGCGATCGAGGCGAGCGACCTGACGCTGGTCCGGGGGGATCTGCGGGTGGCGGCGGACGCGATCCGGCTGTCCCGCAAGACCCTGTCCACGATCAAGGGCAACCTGGTGTGGGCGTTCGGATACAACGTGGCGGCGCTGCCGCTCGCCGCGGCCGGACTCCTCAACCCGATGATCGCCGGGGCCGCGATGGCCTTCTCGTCGGTGTTCGTGGTGACAAACAGCCTTCGACTCAGGACATTCTCATGACGACGGAGTAAGAGTCCCCCTAGAGTCGAACGGGAGCCTCACATAAGCTCTTCACAAGGCTCGCGCATCTTCCTTACGCTTGGGTCTCGATTTGCCATATCAGTCTCTTGCGTATCTTCAGGACATACGCAAGAGACGCAGATCACAGTGATGCGAACGTAACCATCGAAGGGGTTCGTGAGTCTAAGTTGGCGATGCCGGAGACGTCTTGGGGGGCGTCTCTGACATCTGGGGATGTCTTGGGGGACGTTCCCGGAACTGCGTTGCCGGGGCACGTGCAGCGGGGAGCTTTGAGCGGCCCTCCCGTCGGTACGGGTCCCGGCAGACCGCACCCCGGCAGTACATCAGCACCGCAGTAGTACAGAGAGTTTTGCTCGTTTTGCTCACGGCCGGTCCGGTCAGCCCGGCCGGCCGGGAGCAACGCGTCAGCAGGCTCGCAGCGATTCAGGCGCTGTCCCACAGACGCCCGGCCGGATCCCGTGGGGGGAATCCGCACCGGGACAAGGAAAGCGCCCTGACTGCCGGCCCGTGGGGGGACCGGTAGCAGGGCGCTTTCCGTTTTTCCTGGGAGTGACCTGGGCCTAGGGCCTGTCCGGCCGGACAGGCCCTAGCGGGCCTCGACCGGGACGAAGTCGCGCTCGACGACGCCCGTGTAGATCTGGCGCGGGCGGCCGATGCGGGAGCCGGGCTCCTTGATCATCTCGTGCCACTGGGCGATCCAGCCCGGGAGGCGGCCGAGGGCGAACAGGACCGTGAACATCTCGGTCGGGAAGCCCATGGCGCGGTAGATCAGACCGGTGTAGAAGTCCACGTTCGGGTAGAGGCTGCGCGAGACGAAGTAGTCGTCGGAGAGCGCGTGCTCCTCCAGCTTGAGCGCGATGTCCAGCAGCTCGTCGGACTTGCCGAGCGCCGAGAGGACGTCGTGCGCCGCCGCCTTGATGATCTTCGCCCGGGGGTCGAAGTTCTTGTAGACGCGGTGGCCGAAGCCCATCAGACGGACGCCGTCCTCCTTGTTCTTCACCTTGCGGATGAAGGAGTCGACGTCGCCGCCGGAGGCCTGGATGCCCTCCAGCATCTCCAGCACGGACTGGTTGGCGCCACCGTGCAGGGGGCCCCACAGCGCGCTGATGCCGGCGGAGATCGACGCGAACATGTTCGCCTGCGACGAGCCCACCAGGCGCACGGTGGAGGTCGAACAGTTCTGCTCGTGGTCGGCGTGCAGGATGAGCAGCTTGTCGAGCGCGGCGACGACGACCGGGTCGAGCTCGTAGTCCTGCGCGGGGACCGAGAAGGTCATGCGCAGGAAGTTCTCGACGTACCCGAGGTCGTTGCGCGGGTAGACGAAGGGGTGACCGATCGACTTCTTGTAGGCGTACGCCGCGATCGTCGGAAGCTTGGCGAGAAGGCGGATCGTCGAAAGATGACGCTGCTTCTCGTCGAACGGGTTGTGGCTGTCCTGGTAGAACGTCGACAGGGCACTGACCACCGACGACAGCATCGCCATCGGGTGCGCGTCGCGCGGGAAGCCCTGGAAGAAGCGCTTGACGTCCTCGTGCAGCAGGGTGTGCTGCGTGATCTCGTTCTTGAAGGTGGAGAGCTCGTCCACGTTCGGCAGCTCACCGTTGATCAGCAGAGAGGCCACCTCAAGGAAGGTGGAGCGCTCGGCCAGCTGCTCGATCGGGTAGCCGCGGTACCGGAGGATGCCCTGCTCACCGTCGAGGTAGGTGATCGCGGATTTATACGCGGCGGTGTTGCCGTACCCGCTGTCCAGCGTCACCAGCCCGGTCTGGGCGCGGAGCTTCCCGATGTCGAAGCCCTTGTCGCCGACGGTGCTGTCGATCACCGGGTAGGTGTACTCGCCATCGCCGTACCGCAGTACTACAGAGTTGTCGCTCACGTCATCCCTCACCGACGTTGTGCCTCTTCTTCGAGGTGCCCTGACTGTCTCTACCATCCCCCATTTGGCCCTGGAGAGTGCACTCGGGGTCGACCATTGGGCCTATTGGCGGCACTCAGTGCCGCCAACCTGCTCATCCTGCCCCCCTTCGCCCTGGTTCCGGAAGTGCTGTGTGACCTTTGCGACTCGTTTGATCGATCATTTTTTGTGATGCCTGGGGCGGGGGTGGGTGTCGCATCCCCGCGGGGCTCCGCCCCGGACCTCGTGATGCGTCCATTTCGGCTGCGGGTCAGGTGGTGAGGCGGTGGTCGAGGGATGTGTGGCGGCGGCCTGCCGACACCGTGCGGACCGCCTGGCCGATCGCCTTGCGGGAGCCCACCAGGACGACGAGCTTCTTGGCGCGGGTGACCGCCGTGTAGAGCAGATTGCGCTGGAGCATCATCCACGCGCCGGTGGTGACCGGGATCACCACCGCGGGGTACTCACTGCCCTGGGAGCGGTGGATCGTCACCGCGTACGCGTGGGCCAGCTCGTCGAGTTCGTCGAAGTCGTAGGGCACTTCCTCGTCCTCGTCCGTCAGCACCGTCAGACGCTGCTCCTCGGAGTCGAGTGAGGTGACCACACCCACGGTGCCGTTGAAGACGCCGTTCTCCCCTTTTTCGTAGTTGTTGCGGATCTGGGTCACCTTGTCGCCGACCCGGAAGACCCGGCCACCGAAGCGTTTTTCGGGGAGGTCGGGGCGGCCTGGCGTAATCGCCTGCTGCAACAGGCCGTTGAGGGTGCCCGCGCCCGCGGGGCCGCGGTGCATGGGCGCCAGCACCTGGATGTCCCGGCGCGGGTCGAGCCCGAACCTGGCGGGAATCCGCCGTGCCGCCACATCCACGGTGAGCCGCCCGGCCTCCTCGGTCTCGTCCTCGACGAAGAGGAAGAAGTCCTTCATGCCGTCGGTGACGGGATGCTGCCCGGAGTTGATCCGGTGCGCGTTCGTCACCACTCCGGACTGCTGGGCCTGGCGGAAGACCTGGGTCAGACGGACGGAGGGGATGGGGCTCCGGTCGGCGAGCAGGTCGCGCAGGACCTCGCCGGCGCCGACGCTGGGGAGTTGGTCGACGTCCCCGACGAACAGCAGGTGGGCGCCCGGCGGCACCGCCTTGACCAGCTTGTTGGCGAGCAGGAGATCGAGCATGGAGGCCTCGTCCACGACCACCAGGTCGGCGTCCAGCGGCCGGTCCTTGTCGTACGCCGCGTCCCCGCCCGGCTTGAGCTCCAGGAGCCGGTGCACGGTGGAGGCGTCCGCTCCGGTCAGCTCGGCGAGTCGCTTGGCGGCACGGCCCGTCGGCGCCGCGAGCACCACCTTCGCCCGCTTGGCGCGCGCCAGCTCCACGATCGAGCGGACCGTGAACGACTTGCCGCAGCCGGGGCCTCCGGTGAGCACCGCGACCTTCTTGGTGAGTGCCAGCCGGACGGCCTCCTCCTGCCCGGGTGCCAACTCCGCGCCCGTACGCCCCTTCAGCCAGGTCAGTGCCTTGTCCCAGGCCACGTCGTGGAAACCGGGCATCCGGTCCTCGGTGGTGCGCAGGAGGCGCAACAGCTGGGCCGAGAGGGAGAGTTCGGCGCGGTGGAAGGGGACCAGATAGACGGCCGTGACCGTGTCCGGGCCGCCGTCGGGACCGGGGACCTTCTCGCGTACGACGCCCGGCTCCCGTACGCCACCGGGCTCGCCCTCGTCCTGGGTCGGCTCCGCCAATTCCGCCAGGCATTCGATGACCAGGCCCGTGTCCACCTGGAGCAGCTTCACCGCGTCGGCGATCAGCTGCTCCTCGGGGAGGAAGCAGTGGCCCTGGTCGGCGGACTGCGACAGGGCGTACTGGAGGCCCGCCTTGACGCGCTCGGGGCTGTCGTGCGGGATGCCGACGGACTGGGCGATCTTGTCCGCGGTGAGGAAGCCGATGCCCCAGACGTCGGCGGCCAGGCGGTAGGGCTGGTTCTTGACGACCGAGATCGACGCGTCGCCGTACTTCTTGTAGATGCGCACCGCGATCGACGTCGACACCTCGACGGTCTGGAGGAAGAGCATGACCTCCTTGATCGCCTTCTGCTCCTCCCAGGCGTCGGCGATCTTCTTGGTGCGCTTGGGGCCGAGGCCGGGGACCTCGATGAGGCGCTTGGGCTCCTCCTCGATGATCTGGAGCGTGTCCAGCCCGAAGTGCTGGGTGATGCGGTCGGCGAAGATCGGGCCGATGCCCTTGACCAGACCGGAGCCGAGATAGCGGCGGATGCCCTGGACGGTGGCGGGCAGGACGGTCGTGTAGTTCTCCACCGTGAACTGCTTGCCGTACTGCGGGTGGGAGCCCCAACGGCCCTCCATCCGGAGCGACTCGCCCACCTGGGCTCCGAGGAGTGCGCCCACGACGGTGAGCAGGTCGCCGGCGCCGCGGCCGGTGTCCACTCTCGCGACCGTGTACCCGTTCTCCTCGTTGGCGTACGTGATCCGCTCGAGCACGCCCTCGACAACCGCCAGTTGCACCTGCCGGTTCTCCGCCTGATTGGACATGATCCGAAGGTACCTGTGACGACTGACAGCCGGGGCGCCGTGGCGGACAGCGACGGCCTCGACGGCGTCGAGCACGGTGATCAGCTCGGGCGAGCGGGTGAGGACGTGGCCGCCCGCCTGGCCCTGGACCGACTGGACGAGTCCGGCACGGGTTCTTCCGTCGAAGCCAGAACGACACAAAAGCGCCCTAAAGGTACATACGATTCACAACGGACAATGATCGACGAGGATCAACGAGCGAAGGGCAGGACGTCTCATGAAGTTCGCAGTCATCGGCGGGACCGGGCTGATCGGGTCACAGGTCGTGCGGAACCTCAACGAGGCCGGACACGAGGCGGTGCCGCACTCGCTGTCCACCGGGGTCGACGTCCTCACCGGTCAGGGCGTGGACGCGGCGCTGGCCGGCGCCGACGTGGTAGTCAACCTGACCAACTCCCCGACCTTCGACGACGCCTCCGCCGCGTTCTTCCGGACCTCGATGGACCACCTCCTGGCCGCGGCCCAGCGGGCGGACGTCGGACACTTCGTCATCCTGTCCATCGTCGGCACCGACCAGGTGCCGGACCTCGACTACTACCGCGCCAAGACCCTCCAGGAAGACATCCTCAAGGCCGGCCCCGTCCCGTACTCCATCGTCCGCGCCACCCAGTTCATGGAGTTCGTCGACGCCGTCCTGTCCTGGACCACCGACGGCGACACCGTCCGCCTGCCCCGCACCCCCATCCAGCCGATCGCCGCGGCGGACGTCGCGGCGACCGTCGCCGAGGTCGCGGCCGGATCACCCCTGGGCGGCACCCTCGAGGTCGGCGGACCCGACACCTACCCGCTGGACGAGCTGGGTCGGATCACCCTCGACTTCAAGGGCGACAAACGCTCGGTGACCGTCGACGACACCGCCGGCATGTTCGCCGCGGCTCACGGTGACGTCCTCACCACCAAGAAGGGCGCCCGCATCGCCCCCACGCACTACACCGACTGGCTGAAGTAGCCCCACAGGAGCACCCGCGATCCGCAAGGGGCGGGTGCTCCACCACCTGCTCCACCGCCCGCTCCACCCCCACCCCACCCCCCACCTCACTCCGCTCATCCGAGCGCGGTTCATCACGATCCGGTTTCGGCATGTGGTTGAGGTCTTGATTAATGCTCGTGTAATCGATTCCAATCCTCCGTGTAATCGATTCCACGAGGAGGTGGAGCGGCGATGGCGAGCATCAAGGACGTTGCCGCCGAGGCCGGCGTATCCGTCGCCACGGTCTCGCGCGTCCTGAACGATCATCCGTCGGTCAGCGAAGACGCACGCACCCGCGTGCTGGCCGCCGTACAGACCCTGGGCTACCGCCCGAACGCCGTCGCCCGCTCTCTGCGCACCGACCAGACCCGCACCCTCGGCCTGGTCATCAGCGACGTACTCAACCCGTACTTCACCGAGCTGGCCCGCTCCGTCGAGGAGGAGGCCCGCGCCCTCGGCTACAGCGTGATCATCGGCAACGCCGACGAACGGCCGGACCTCCAGGACCACCACGTACGGACCCTGCTGGACCGGCGGATCGACGGACTGCTCGTCTCCCCCGCCGACGGCGGCTCCCCCGGGATGCTGGACGCCGCGCGTGCGGGGACGCCGATGGTCTTCGTGGACCGCTGGATCCCGGGCGTGGACGTGCCCGTCGTACGGGCGGACGGCCGGACGGCGGTCCGGGATCTCGTGGCGCATCTGCACGGGCTCGGACACCGCCGGCTCGCGATCATCGCGGGGCCCGCGGCGACCACCACCGGCAGCGAGCGCGTCGAGGCCTTCCGGGAGGCCATGGCCGAACACGGGCTGCCGCTCCCGGACGCCTACATAGGACAGGGCGACTTCCAGGCCGAGAGCGGACGACGGGTCACCGAGGGCTTCCTCGACCTGCCCGAGCCGCCCGAGGTCGTCTTCGCCGCCGACAACCTGATGGCGCTCGGCGCGCTGGACGCGGTCCGCGCGCGCGGGCTGCGGGTTCCCGAGGACATCGCGCTCGCGGCGTTCGACGACATCCCGTGGTTCGTGCACACCGATCCGCCGATCACCGCGGTGGCCCAGCCGACCGGCGAGCTGGGGCGGGCCGCCGTACGCGCGCTCGTCGACCGGATCGAGGGGCGACCCCCGCAGTCGGTCACCCTCGCCGCCCGTCTCGTCGTCCGCCGCTCGTGCGGCGAACCGGCCCCCACCCCGCACTCCCCCGTAACGAACAGGAGTAAGTCGTGAGCAACCAGGACGAGTTGCTGCGCATCGAGGGCATCCGAAAGACCTTCCCCGGCGTGGTCGCGCTCGACAGCGTCGACTTCGATCTGCGCCGCGGCGAGGTGCATGTGCTGCTCGGCGAGAACGGTGCCGGCAAGAGCACGCTCATCAAGATGCTCTCGGGCGCCTACCAGCCCGACTCCGGGCGCGTCCTCGTCGACGGCGAGGAGGTGCGCGTCCACGGCGCGCAGGACTCCGAGCGTCTCGGGATCGCGACCATCTACCAGGAGTTCAACCTCGTTCCCGATCTGACGGTCGCCGAGAACATCTTCCTGGGGCGGCAGCCGCGCCGCTACGGGCTGATCGACCGGAAGAGGATGGAGGCCGAGGCCGCCGAGCTGCTGGAGCGGGTGGGTGTCAGCGTCTCCCCGCGCGCGCGGGTGCGTGAACTCGGTATCGCACGTCTCCAGATGGTCGAGATCGCGAAGGCGCTGAGCCTGAACGCCCGCGTGCTGATCATGGACGAGCCGACCGCGGTGCTCACCTCCGAAGAGGTCGAAAAACTCTTCTCCATCGTGCGCAGGCTGCGCGAGGACGGTGTCGGCATCGTCTTCATCACGCACCACTTGGAGGAGATCGCCGCCCTGGGGGACCGGGTCACCGTCATCCGGGACGGCAAGAGCGTCGGGCAGGTCCCGGCCTCCACCACCGAGGACGAGCTCGTACGGCTCATGGTGGGGCGGTCGATCGAGCAGCAGTACCCACGCGTGCGGGCCGCCGGTGACGACGGCTCCGGGACCGCCCTGCTGACCGTCGAGGGGCTGACCCGTGACGGGGTCTTCCACGACGTGAGTTTCGAGGTGCGGGCCGGTGAGGTCGTCGGTATCGCGGGGCTCGTGGGGGCCGGGCGCACGGACGTCGTACGAGCGGTCTTCGGGGCCGATCCGTACGACAAGGGGACCGTCAAGGTCGCCGGTTCCGCGCTGCGGCGGCACGACGTGAACGCGTCGATGGCGGCCGGGATCGGGCTCATCCCCGAGGACCGCAAGGGCCAGGGGCTGCTCCTGGACGCCTCCGTCGAGGAGAACCTCGGCCTGGTCACCATGCGGGCGGCGACCCATGGCGGGCTCGTCGACCTCAAGGGCCAGCGGGCGGCCGCCGCGCGGATCGCCGAGCAGCTCGGCGTCCGGATGGCCGGTCTGGGCCAGCACGTGCGCACGCTCTCCGGCGGCAACCAGCAGAAGGTCGTCATCGGCAAGTGGCTGCTGGCCGACACCAAGGTGCTGATCCTCGACGAGCCGACCCGCGGCATCGACGTCGGCGCCAAGGTCGAGATCTACCAGCTCGTCAACGAACTGACGGCCGCCGGCGCGGCCGTCCTGATGATCTCCAGCGATCTGCCCGAGGTGCTCGGCATGAGCGACCGGGTGCTGGTGATGGCCCAGGGCCGAATCGCGGGCGAACTGTCCGCCGACGAAGCGACCCAGGACTCCGTGATGGCACTCGCCGTCAGCACACCGACCACCAACTCTGTTACCGCTGTGGAGGGCTCCCGTGGCCACTGACACGCTCAAGAGCACTACGGGCGCGAGTGGCGCCTCGGCGGTCCGCCGCCTTCTGCTCGACAACGGGGCGCTCACCGCGCTCATCGCCCTCGTCATCGCGATGTCGGCGCTGTCCGGCGACTTCCTGACGACGGACAACCTGCTCAACATCGGCGTCCAGGCGGCCGTGACCGCCATCCTCGCCTTCGGTGTGACCTTCGTGATCGTCTCGGCGGGCATCGACCTGTCGGTCGGCTCGGTCGCCGCGCTGTCCGCCACCGTCCTCGCCTGGATGGCGACCTCCCAGGGCGTCCCGGTCTGGATCGCGGTGATCCTCGCGATCGCGACCGGCATAGCGTGCGGCCTGGTCAACGGCGTCCTGATCTCCTACGGGAAGCTGCCGCCGTTCATCGCGACGCTCGCCATGCTGTCGGTGGGCCGCGGTCTGTCCCTGGTGATCTCGCAGGGCTCGCCGATCGCCTTCCCCGAATCGGTCTCGCACCTCGGCGACACCCTCGGCGGCTGGCTGCCGGTCCCGGTCCTGGTGATGGTCGTCATGGGTCTGATCACCGCCCTGATCCTGGGCCGTACCTACATCGGCCGCTCCATGTACGCGATCGGCGGCAACGAGGAGGCCGCGCGCCTCTCGGGTCTGCGGGTGAAGAAGCAGAAGCTCGCGATCTACGCCCTGTCGGGTCTCTTCGCGGCCGCCGCGGGCATCGTGCTCGCCTCCCGGCTCTCCTCCGCGCAGCCGCAGGCCGCGCAGGGCTACGAGCTGGACGCGATCGCCGCGGTCGTCATCGGCGGCGCCTCGCTGGCGGGCGGCACCGGCAAGGCGTCCGGCACGCTGATCGGCGCCCTGATCCTCGCGGTGCTCCGCAACGGTCTGAACCTGCTCTCCGTCTCCGCCTTCTGGCAGCAGGTCGTCATCGGTGTCGTGATCGCGCTGGCGGTGCTGCTGGACACGCTGCGGCGCAAGGCCGGGGCGACTCCGGTGGCCGCCGGGGCGGGTGCGCCGGGCGGCAGGGGCAAGCAGGCGGCGACGTACATCATCGCGGCCGTGGTCGCGGCGGCCGTCGTCGGTGCGATGTCCTTCCTGCACAACGGCTCCTCCTCGTCGGCGACGAAGAAGGTGGGCCTGTCCCTCTCCACCCTGAACAACCCGTTCTTCGTGCAGATCAAGTCGGGTGCCCAGCAGGAGGCGAAGAAGCTCGGCGTGGACCTGACGGTCACGGACGCGCAGAACGACGCCTCGCAGCAGGCCAACCAGCTCCAGAACTTCACCAGTTCGGGACTCGGTTCGATCATCGTCAATCCGGTGGACTCGGACGCGGCGGGCCCGGCGGTCCGCTCCGCGAACAAGGCCGGCATCCCCGTCGTCGGGGTGGACCGGGGCGTGAACAAGGCCGACACGGCCGCGCTGGTCGCCTCCGACAACATCGCGGGCGGCAAGCTCGGCGCCAAGGCGATGGCCGAGAAGCTGGGCGGCAAGGGCAAGATCGTGATCCTGCAGGGCCTGGCCGGAACGTCCGCGAGCCGTGAACGCGGCGCGGGCTTCGCCGAGGGTCTGAAGGCCTACCCGGGCATCGAGGTCGTCGCCCGGCAGCCCGCGGACTTCGACCGCACCAAGGGCCTCGACGTGATGACGAACCTGCTTCAGGCGCACCCCGACATCCAGGGCGTCTTCGCCGAGAACGACGAGATGGCGCTCGGCGCGGTCAAGGCGCTCGGCTCCAAGGCCGGCACGTCGGTCTCGGTCATCGGCTTCGACGGCGAACCGGACGGCCTGAAGGCGGTCAAGGACGGCACGATGTACGCGTCCGTGGCCCAGCAGCCGAAGGAGCTCGGCCGGATCGCGGTGGAGAATGCGCTGAACGCCGCCGAGGGCAAGACGGTCGAGAAGACGGTGATGGTGCCGGTGAAGGTGGTCACGAAGGAGAATGTGTCCGGCTTCGGCGGATGACCTGAGCGGGCCGCCCGGGCAGCGCGACGCGGACGACCTCCGCGCGCCGCCGGGCGGCTCGCCCCGTTGCTTCGACTCACCTTCATAGGGAGAAAGTTCATGTACGACTACGACCTGCTGGTCGTGGGATCGGCCAACGCCGACCTGGTGATCGGGGTCGAGCGGCGACCCGCGGCCGGCGAGACGGTGCTCGGCTCCGATCTCGTCGTCCACCCGGGCGGCAAGGGCGCCAACCAGGCGGTCGCCGCCGGCCGCCTCGGAGCCCGTACGGCGCTGCT
>LRTP01001112.1 GCA_001550305.1 Streptomyces diastatochromogenes | reverse complement strand
GCTCGCCGAGGCGGCCGCGTACGCCGCCCGCGTCGGCGCGGCGGCGGTCACCCGCGCCGGTGCGCAGGAGTCCTTCCCGACGGCCGAAGAGGTCGCGTCGCTATGAAGAAGGCCGGAATCCTGAACCGCCATCTGTCGGGCGCGCTGGCCGAGCTGGGCCATGGGGACGGGGTGCTCGTCTGCGATGCCGGGATGCCCATCCCCGCCGGTCCGCGCGTCGTGGACCTGGCCTTCCGGGCCGGGGTGCCGTCCTTCGCCGAGGTGCTCGACGGGCTGCTGGCGGAACTCGTGCTGGAGGGTGCCACGGCCGCGCACGAGGTCCGCGGGGCGAACCCGGAGGCGACGGCCCTGCTGGACGCCCGTTTCCCCACGCTGTCGACGGTCTCGCACGAGGAACTGAAGTCGCTGTCGGCGGGCGCGAAGCTGATCGTCCGCACGGGAGAGGCACGGCCGTACGCGAATGTGCTGCTGCGGTGCGGGGTGTTCTTCTAGTCGGTGTTCGACATGCTTCGAGGGGCCCGGTCCGTCGACCGGGCCCCTCGGTTTTCCCCTCCGACATCAGAACCCCGCGATCCCCCCAGATCCCCCTCCAGAAGTCCTGATGCCAAGTACGACACGCGGAGTGGGGGAAGGGTTGCACGGCCTTCCGAGATTTTTTCGGGATGCTTTCCGGCATGAGTGAATCCGCTTCCTCCTTCGAGGACGACGTGCTCGGTGAACTGGGCGACGACAAGCTCCAGGAGATCGCGGGGCTGCTGGGGACCGACACGGCGGGCGCCCAGGAGGTGGTCGGGACCACGGTCTCGGCACTCGCCGGCCCCGTACAGGAGGAGGCCGCGGCTGCGCCCGAGGAGGAGGCCCCGCTCCAGGGCGTGTCCACCCTGGGCGGGTTCGCCACCGGCGGTCTGATGGCCGGGGTGCTGGCCAAGGTGAGCAAGCCGGTCGCGAACGTCGTCGCCAAGAAGACGGGCATCCCGGTGGCCACGGTCACCCGTGTCATCGAGATGCTCGTCCCGGTCGTGCTGACGGTCCTCACCAAGCGGGCGGCACGCAAGAAGTGACCAAGAAGTGACAGCGGGCGCCGACGGGGCTACCCGGCGTGCTCCACGAACCGCGCCGCCGTCTCCGCCAGCACCTCCCGCCCGTCGCGCGCCCACAGCCCGTCGTTGAACAGCTCGACCTCGATCGGCCCGGAGTATCCCGCCGCCTCGACGTACCCCCGCCACTCCCGCATGTCGATCGAACCGTCGCCGATCTGACCGCGGCCGTTGAGGACGCCCTCGGGCAGCGGAGTCGTCCAGTCGGCGAGCTGGAAGGTGTGGATACGGCCGCCGGCGCCCGCGCGGGCGATCTGGGCGGGCGCCGTGTCGTCCCACCAGATGTGGTACGTGTCGACGGTGACGCCCACCTGGTCCGCCGGGAAGCGTTCCGCGAGGTCCAGGGCCTGGGCGAGGGTGGACACCACACAACGGTCCGCGGCGTACATGGGGTGGAGGGGCTCGATGGCCAGCCGCACGCCCCGCTCGGCGGCGTACGGGCCCAGCTCCCCCAGCGCGTCGGCGATCCGCTCCCGCGCCCCGTGCAGATCCTTCGAGCCGGCGGGCAGCCCCCCGGAGACCAGAACCAGGGTGTCGGTGCCGAGGGTCGCGGCCTCGTCGACGGCCGCACGGTTGTCGTCCAGGGCGCGGGCCCGCTCCTGCGGGTCGATCGCCGTGAAGAAGCCGCCACGGCAGAGCGTGGTGACGGCCAGACCGGCGTCGCGGACGAGTTTGGCGGTGGCGTCCAGGCCGTACGACTGGACGGGTTCACGCCAGAGTCCGACGCCCTGGATCCCCAGCTCGAGGCAGGACTCGACCAGTTCGGGCATCGACAGCTGCTTGACCGTCATCTGGTTGATGGAGAAACGGGCGAGGCTGCTCATGAGGTCACTCCGTACAGAGCCAGCAGGGTCTTCATCCGGGCCTCGGCGAGTTCCGGGTCCGGGAACAGGCCCAGGGTGTCCGCCAGCTCGTACGCCCGCGCGAAGTGCGGCAGCGAGCGGGCCGACTGGAGCCCGCCGACCATGGTGAAGTGTTCCTGGTGCCCGGCCAGCCACGCCAGCAGGACGACGCCGGTCTTGTAGAACCGGGTCGGCGCCTCGAAGAGATGGCGGGAGAGCTCGACGGTGGGGTCGAGAAGCTCACGGAAGCCCTTCACGTCACCGGTGTCGAGCACCCGTACCGCCTCCGCCGCGAGCGGACCCAGCGGATCGAAGATGCCGAGCAGGGCGTGGCTGAAGCCCTGCTCGTCGCCCGCGATCAGCTCGGGGTAGTTGAAGTCGTCGCCCGTGTAGCAGCGGACGCCCTGCGGCAGGCGGCGGCGCAGGTCGACCTCTCGTCGGGCGTCGAGGAGGGAGACCTTGATGCCGTCGACCTTGTCCGGGTGGGCGGCGATGACCTCCAGGAACACGTCCGTGGCCGCGTCCAGGTCGCCCGACCCCCAGTAGCCCTCAAGGGCGGGGTCGAACATGGGGCCGAGCCAGTGCAGTACCACGGGCTCGGCCGCCTGGCGGAGCAGATGCCCGTAGACCTCCAGGTAGTCCTCGGGCCCCTTCGCGGTCGCCGCCAGCGCCCGGGAGGCCATGAGGATGGCCTGCGCCCCCGACTCCTCGACGAGGGCGAGCTGCTCCTCGTAGGCCGTCCGCACCTCTTCCAGGGATGCCGGACCGGTGAGCTGATCGGTGCCGACACCGCACGCGATACGGCCCCCGACCGCCTTCGCCTCCGCCGCCGACCGGCGGATGAGTTCGGCCGCGCCAGCCCAGTCCAGGCCCATCCCGCGCTGCGCGGTGTCCATCGCCTCGGCGACACCGAGCCCGTGCGACCACAGGTGGCGGCGGAAGGCGAGCGTGGCGTCCCAGTCGACGGCGGCGGCCGAGTCGGGCGAGACGTCCGCGAACGGGTCGGCGACGACGTGCGCGGCCGAGAAGACCGTACGGGAGGTGAAGGGCGCGCCGGTGGTGAGGGCGAGCGGGACGGCACGTGGCTCATAGGCCCTCAACGCGCCGTTCGTGTCCGGCAGTCGAAGGGTCACAGCGAGATCTCCGGCACGTCGAGACGGCGGCCCTCGGCCGAGGACCTCAGCCCCAGTTCGGCGAGCTGGACGCCGCGGGCGCCGGCGAGGAGGTCCCAGTGGTAGGGGGCGTCGGCGTACACGTGCCGCAGGAACAGCTCCCACTGCGCCTTGAAGCCGTTGTCGAACTCGGCGTTGTCGGGGATCTCCTGCCACTGGTCGCGGAAGGAGTAGGTGGCCGGGATGTCGGGGTTCCAGACCGGCTTGGGGGTGGCGGACCGGTGCTGGACGCGGCAGTTGCGCAGCCCGGCGACGGCCGACCCCTCCGTCCCGTCGACCTGGAACTCGACCAGCTCGTCGCGGTTGACGCGCACCGCCCAGGAGGAGTTGATCTGGGCGACGGCGCCGCCCTCCAGCTCGAAGACGCCGTACGCGGCGTCGTCGGCCGTGGCGTCGTACGGCTTGTCCTGCTCGTCCCAGCGCTGCGGGATGTGGGTGGCGGTGAGCGCCTGGACGGAGGTGACCCGGCCGAACAGCTCGTGGAGCACGTACTCCCAGTGCGGGAACATGTCGACGACGATGCCGCCGCCGTCCTCCGCGCGATAGTTCCAGGAGGGCCGCTGGGCGCTCTGCCAGTCGCCCTCGAAGACCCAGTACCCGAACTCCCCGCGGATGGACAGGATCCGCCCGAAGAAGCCCCCGTCGATGAGCCGCTTGAGCTTCAGCAGCCCCGGGAGGAAGAGCTTGTCCTGCACGACCCCGTGCTTGATGCCCTTCTCGTGGGCGAGGCGGGCCAGCTCCAGGGCGCCGTCGAGGCCGGTGGCGGTGGGCTTCTCGGTGTAGATGTGCTTGCCCGCCGCGATGGCCTTCTTGATGGCCTCCTCTCGGGCGGAGGTCACCTGGGCGTCGAAGTAGATGTCCACGGTCGGGTCGGCGAGGACCTCGTCCACGTCCGTCGACCAGTGCTCCAGGCCGTGCTGCTCGGCGAGCGCCTTCAGCGCGTGCTCGCGGCGGCCGAGGAGGACCGGCTCGGGCCACAGCACCGTGCCGTCGCCGAGGTCGAGGCCGCCCTGGTCGCGCAGGGCGAGAATCGAGCGGACGAGGTGCTGGCGGTAGCCCATGCGCCCCGTCACGCCGTTCATGGCGATTCGCACCGTCTTGCGTGTCACGTGATTCCCTTCGTACGCGGGTTCCGCGCCGCGTACGCCCCACTGGTGAACGTGACAGCAAGCGCTTTCTACTCAAGAAGAAGTTAGCCTCTGTCGAGCCGATTGGACAAGACCATACGGACGACGAGATGTTCGACCGTCCGGACGGCTGGACGTAGGGGGCGTGGCACGGTCGGATGGAGCACTACGAGCAATACGAGCACCACAGGCACGACGGGTACGACGGGTACGGCAGGCCAAAGAGCACAGCGAGCACGAGAAGCACGATGAGGTGCTACGAGATGCGTGACCGGAGGACGACGAGATGACCGTGACCCTGGCGGACGTGGCGGCGCGTGCGCAGGTCTCGCCCGCGACCGTGTCCCGGGTGCTGAACGGGAACTATCCCGTCGCGGCGTCCACGCGCGAGAGGGTGCTGCGCGCGGTGGACGACCTGGACTACGTACTGAACGGACCCGCGAGTTCGCTGGCCGCCGCCACCTCCGACCTGGTCGGCATCCTGGTGAACGACATCGCCGACCCCTTCTTCGGAATCATGGCGGCCGCGATCCAGTCGGAGATCGGCGGGCCCGGGGGACGTGCGGGCGGCGAACGGCTCGGGGTCGTGTGCAACACCGGCGGCTCCCCGGAGCGTGAGCTGACCTACCTCACGCTCCTGCAGCGCCAGCGCGCCGCCGCGGTCGTCCTGACGGGCGGCGCCGTCGAGGA
>LRTP01001111.1 GCA_001550305.1 Streptomyces diastatochromogenes | reverse complement strand
CAGGTGACGCCCGGCGGCGGTGGAACCGGGGAACTGCCCGGCGGCGCCCCGCAGGGCGGCGAGAACGGTGGTTTCCCCGGCGGCGGCACGGGCGGCCAGAACGGCGAGTTCCCGGGCGGCCAGGCCGGTGGCGAGAACGGTACGGCCCCGGGCGGCACGGGCGGTCAGCGCGGCGGTTTCGGCGACGGTGGCGGCATGGGCGGCGAGACCAGCAGCGAGCTGATCTCGTACCTGGAGAAGCACCAGGACGGCGCCAAGTGGCTGCTCGCGGTGTCCAATTCGCAGAGCGCCGGACAGCTGATCCTGAGCACCCACAAGCCCGTCATCTCCATGTACGGCTTCACCGGCACCGACAAGGGCATGACGGTCGCCAAGCTCAAGGAGCTGGTGAAGAAGGGCGAGCTGCACTACATCCAGGTCGGCGGCTCGGGCATGGGCGGCGGAATGGGCGGCGACAACAGCACCAGTTCCGCGGTCACCGCCTGGGTGCAGAAGAACGCCACCGCGGTGAAGGAGAGCGCCTACAGCAAGACCTCTTCGTCCGAGTCGAGTTCGGCCACGGGCTCCGAGTCGGAGAACGGCCAGTCGGCCTCGACGCTCTACCGCCTGGACCCGTCCGACGTGAACTGACCAGTCCCCAATCGCCGGAAGGCCCCTGCCCATGCGCCCCATGGGCAGGGGCCTTTCGGTGTGTCAGATCGCGCGCACAACAAGCGACTTGCCGGTTTCCGTCACTCGACCGACACGCTCCGTTCATTCCCCGAAACGCATGTCCATGTCACGCTCCGGTTGCCCGCTCATTCAACCCGCGTAGAACGGACGCCCCCACCATGCCCGCCACGCACATACGCCGCTGGAAGACGCTGGCGCTGACCACCTCAGCCGTCCTGGTAGGCCTCACCCTGCCGACGATGACCGCCACTCCCGCGAGCGCCACGACGACCGCGTACGACAGCACGTACTACAAGAACGCGGTCGGCAAGACCGGCAGCAGCCTGAAGTCCTCGCTGCACACGATCATCAGCAGCCAGACCAAGATCTCGTACTCCGCGGTCTGGAACGCGCTCATGGTCACCGACCAGGACCCGAACAACAGCAACAACGTAATCCTGCTGTACAGCGGCACCTCGCGTGCCAAGTCGCTCAACGGCGGAGACGTCGGCGACTGGAACCGCGAGCACGTGTGGGCCAAGTCCCACGGCGACTTCGGCGAGGTGACCGGTCCCGGCACGGACCTGCACCACCTGCGTCCCGCGGACGTCCAGGTCAACAGCATCCGTGGCAACAAGGACTTCGACAACGGCGGCAGCACGGTCAGCGGCGGGGGTGGCAGCCTCACCGACTCCGACTCGTTCGAGCCGCGCGACGCGGACAAGGGCGACGTGGCCCGCATGATCCTCTACATGGCGGTGCGCTACGACGGCGGCGACGGCTTCGCCGACCTCGAGCCCGACGAGAAGGTCAACAACGGCAGCGCCCCGTTCATGGGCAAGCTGTCCGTGCTCAAGGAGTGGAACGACGAGGACCCGCCGAGCGCCTTCGAGGAGAAGCGCAACCAGGTCATCTACGACAGCTACCAGCACAACCGCAACCCGTTCATCGACCACCCGGAGTGGGTCGACGCGATCTGGTAGACGGCCGTGATGGCGGTCGACCGGCTACGGCCCGGGCCACCGCGCCGTAGCTGTCGACCGTGCCGTCAGCTCCCGAGATGCGTCGGCGCGAACATCCGCAGCACCGCCGGGAGCAGCACCACCGACGGGCCGGGGCTCGCGAAGGCCTTCGCCAGGTCCTCCTCCAGTGTCTCGGGGGTCGTACGGACCCCCGGGACGCCGAAGGACTCGGCCAGCGCCACGTAGTCGGGGCGGGTCAGCTCCGTCGCCGTGGCCTGGCCGAAGGCGCCGGTCATGTACTCGCGCAGGATGCCGTAGCCGCCGTCGTCGACGATGAGCCAGGTGACATTCAGGTCGTACTGCCTCGCGGTGGCGAGTTCGGCGATCGAATACAACGCGCCGCCGTCACCGGAGACCGCGAGGACCGGACGAGTGGGATCGGCCGCCGCCGCGCCGAGGGCCGCCGGGAAGCCGTAGCCGAGGCCGCCCGCGCCCTGGGCGGAGTGCATGGTGTTCTTTCCGCGCGGGTCGAAGGCGGACCACGCCCAGTACGCCAGGATGGTCATGTCCCAGAAGGACGGGGAGGTGGACGGGAGGGCCCGGCGGACGGACGCCAGCACCTCCTGTTCCAGGGTGAGTTCCTGTGCGGCGATGCGCTCCCCCACGCGGTCGAGCAGCGTGCGGACGCGGTCCGCCGCCGTCGGGTCGGGACGCTCCTCGACGGTCTCCAGGAGCGCGGAGAGCGCGAGCCTGGCGTCCGCGTGGATACCGATCGCCGGGTGGTTGGACTCCAGCTTGCCGAGGTCGGCCTCGATCTGGACGACCCGGCCGCGGGGCTTGAACGTGTGGTAGTTCGAGGACAGTTCGCCGAGGCCGGAGCCGACGACCAGCAGGACGTCCGCGTCTTCCAGGAAGTCCGTGGTGTGCCGGTCCTCCAGCCAGGACTGGAGCGAGAGCGGGTGGGTCCAGGGGAAGGCGCCCTTGCCGCCGAAGGTGGTGACGACCGGCGCGTTCAGCTTCTCCGCCAGCGCCTTCAGCTTGCCGGACGCGTCCGACCGTACGACCCCGCCGCCCGCGATGATCGCGGGGCGGGCCGCCGAGGACAGCAGGTGGGCGGCCAGCGCCGTCAGTTCGGGGCGCGGGACGACGTCCTCCGGGGTCGCGTCCATCGCCGTGACCTGCGGCAGGTGGGTCTCGGCGAGCAGGACGTCCTGCGGGATCTCCACCCAGACCGGGCCGTGCGGGGCGGTCAGCGCCGACTCCCAGGCCTCCGCGATCGCGGAGGGGATCTGCGACTGCGCACGGACCGTGTGGACGGACTTGACGACACCCCTGAACGACGCCTGCTGGTCGGGGAGTTCGTGCAGATAGCCGTGGCGTCCGCCGCCCAGTCCCGCGGTGGGGATCTGGCTGCTGATGGCGAGGACGGGGGCGGAGGCCGCGGCGGCCTCCTGGAGCGCGGCCAGGGAGGTCAGCGCTCCCGGGCCGGTGGAGAGCAGCAGGGGCGCGGCCTCACCCGTGATGCGGCCGTACGCGTCGGCCGCGAACCCCGCGTTGTTCTCCACCCGCAGGCCGATGTACTGCAACGAGGAGCGGCGCAGGGCGTCGAACATGCCGAGCGCGTGCTGGCCGGGCAGGCCGAAGACGGTGGTGGCGCCGAGACCGGAGAGGGTCTCCACGACCAGGTCTCCGCCGTTGCGGCCGGGGGGCGGATTCAGCGCGGCCTCCGTCTGCGCCGCCGACGGACGGAGCACCAGGTCGTGGTCGTGAGTCACTTGTTCCCGGCCTCCTGAGCCCTGGCCGCCGCGATCTGGCGGGACATGATCGTGGTGAGTTCGTACGCCGTGTGGGACGCGGCCACCGCCGTGATCTCGGCGTGGTCGTACGCGGGCGCGACCTCGACCACGTCCGCGGAGACCAGGTTGCAGGAGGACAGTCCGCGCAGGATCTCCAGCAGCTCGCGGGAGGTCATGCCGCCGGCCTCCGGCGTGCCCGTGCCGGGGGCGTGCGCCGGGTCGAGGCAGTCGATGTCGATGGAGATGTACAGCGGGCGGTCGCCGATGCGCTGGCGCAGCTGGTCGGCGACCTCGTCGGCGCCGCGGCGGTAGATGTCCGCCGAGGTGACGATGCCGAAGCCCATCTTCTCGTCGTCGGTGAGGTCCTGCTTGCCGTACAGCGGGCCGCGGGTGCCGACGTGGGAGAGGGCCTCCGTGTCCAGGATCCCCTCCTCCACCGCCCGGCGGAACGGGGTGCCGTGCGTGTACTCGGCGCCGAAGTAGGTGTCCCAGGTGTCGAGGTGCGCGTCGAAGTGGAGCAGGGCCACCGGGCCGTGCTTCTTGGCCACGGAGCGCAGGAGCGGGAGCGCGATGGTGTGGTCGCCGCCCAGCGTCATCAGGCGGGCGCCCGTGCCGAGCAGCTCGTCGGCCGCGGCCTCGACCGTCTCCACGGCCTCGTTGATGTTGAACGGGTTCGCCGCGATGTCACCGGCGTCGGCGACCTGGGCGAGGGCGAACGGGGAGGCGTCCTGCGCCGGGTTGTACGGGCGCAGCAGGCGGGAGGCCTCGCGGATGGCGTTGCCGCCGAAGCGGGCGCCGGGTCGGTAGGAGACCCCGGAGTCGAAGGGCACGCCGACCACGGCGACGTCGGCGCGGCCGACCTCGTCGAGGCGCGGCAGCCGGGCGAAGGTCGCGGGGCCCGCGTACCGCGGGACGCGGGACGAGTCGACGGGGCCGCGTGGCTGGCTGTCGCCTGCTGCCGGGTACTCGGTGCTGCTCATCGTCGGACTCCTCCAGGTGGTACGGGTGATGCGTGGTGCGAGTGGTGGGTGGTACGGGTGGTACGGGTGGTAGGTGGTGCGGGTGGTACGTGGTGCGGGTGGTGCGTCTTCCAGTGTCGCGGACCCCGCTGACCGGGGTGCCGCCCGGCCCGGTCGCCGTGCGGCGGCCGGGCCGAAGCTCATCGGGGGCTGGGGTGACGTACGGCGGCTAGGCGACCACGGCCGCCGGCTCGTCCTCGG
>LRTP01001110.1 GCA_001550305.1 Streptomyces diastatochromogenes | reverse complement strand
CCGCACGCCGCACCGCCGTCCCGCGCCCCCCGTCGAAGTGGGGCGGCCTGCTGCTTGTCACCGGCCTGGGCATCGTCAGCGGCTACTGCGTGACCGGCCTCACCGCCCACCCGGCCTCCAGCGACGGTCCCTCCGCGCTGCTCGTCCCGGCGGGCGTCCTGCTGACCGGCGCCGGCCTCGTACTGACCCTGCCGCTCCTCACCTACGCCCTCGCCCGGGGCCTCGCCGACCGGACCCGCTCCCTGACCCTGAACCTGGCGATGCGCCGCAACGAGGTGGAGCCCGGCAGCACCATGCGGGTCGTCACCGGCCTCGTCCTGCTCGTGTACGCCGCCTCCCTCGCCCAGGGCATCCTGATCGAGGAGAACCAGGTCACCCGGCCGGACAGCCCCGCACAGGACTACTCGATCGCACTGTCCGGCCTCACCGACCGCCAGCAGCACGACCTCGCCTCGGTGCCGGGTGTCCGCGCGCACGCGCTGACGATGGACTCCTGGACCGACCCGCGCTACTCCGGCTCCGCCGTCCAGTCACGGGCGACCGCCCTCGTCGCCACCTGCGCCCAACTGACGGAACTGGTACGGCACTCAGAGGGCTGTGTGGACGGACGGGTGCTGCGGCTCACCGATCCCGACACGGCCGCGGACCCGGGCGTGCGCGCCGGGGCCACCTTCCCCTACCGCTTCCAGCAGAGTGGCCGGCAGAAGACCTTGTCGATCACCCTGCCGTCCGCCGCGATCGCCTATCGCGCGTACGACCCCTCGGCGGTCGGAGGTGCCGCCGTCCTCGTCCCGCCGTCCGCGCTGCCGGCCGACGCGCGCCCGGCCTCGGCGCAGTACGTGCTGACCAGCGATTCGCAGCCCGACACCGTCCGCCGCGTGCTGGACGGCATCGGAGCCGTGGCACCGACCGCCGACGTCAACCCGATCGGCGTCAACATCGACGGGCTGCAGCAGATCGCCGTCATCGAGACGCTGCTGGCACTCGGCATGGTCATGGGTCTGGCCATCGGCATCGCGGCGTTCCTGGTCTCCGTGACGGACCGGGCCGTGGAGCGTCGCGCGCACATCACCGCGCTCTCCCTGATCGGGGCCCGTGCGAGAACCCTGCGGGCCGTGCAGTGCGCCCAGGTCGTACTGCCGCTGGGCATCGGCCTGGCTCTGGCACTCGTGGCGGGCAAGCTCGCCGAGTCCAGCTATCTCGTCACCGGCGGCGGTGCGGTGTTCTGGGACGGTGCCGGCCTCGCACCGCTCGCTGTCGTCGCCGTGGGCGCGGTGGCGGTGGCCGCGCTCGGCACGCTCCCGCTGATCGGCCGCCGCGTGAACCCGGAGTTGATCCGCCGTGACTGAACGCCCCGGGGCACCGTCACGGCCAAGGGTTCAGGCCCTCGTGGCGGCGTTGGGCGTAGCCCGGTGTCGGGTCGAGGTAGACGCGGCTCACCACGGGGAACGCCTCTCGTAGTCGGGCCTCCGCCTGTTCGCAGGCCCATTCGATCTGGGCGGCGGTCGAGACGTCCCTGAAGTCGACCTTGGCCGCGACCAGCGCCTCGCGCGGTCCCTGTACGAGGGTCGTGAGCTCCAGTACGGCCTCGACGTGCTCCACGGCGAGCAGTTCGGCCCGGATCCGCTCCCGCATCGGCTTGGGGAGCGGGCGGCCGATCAGCAGCTCGGCGTTGGAGCGGCCGAGGACCCAGGCGACGTACAGGAGCAGGAGACCGATGCAGAGAGACGCCATGCCGTCCCAGACGCCGGAGCCGGTGAGCTGTCCGCCGAGCAGGCCGCCCGCCGCGAGGACGAGGCCGATCAGGGCGGCCGAGTCCTCCAGGACCACGGCCTTCACGGCGGTGTCCGGGGTGTACCGGAGGTAGCGCTTGAAGGGCGCCCCCACGCGCTCCGCCTCCCCGCGCGCCTGGCGTACGCCGGTGCGCAGGGAGTAGCTCTCCAGCAGGAAGGCGACCGCGAGCACGATGTACGAGACCAGGGGGTCGCCCGGCTCCTCGCCCGCGACGAGGGTGTGGATGCCGTCGTAGAGGGAGAACACCGCGCCGCCGACGAAGGTGGCGACGGCGGCGAGCATCGCCCAGATGTAGCGCTCGGGGCCGTAGCCGAGCGGGTGGTCCTCGTCGGCCGGTTTCTCGCTGCGCTTCAGCGCGGTGAGCAGCAGCAGTTCGGTGACCGTGTCGGCCACCGAGTGCGCGGCCTCGGACAGCATCGCGCTCGATCCGCTGATGACGCCCGCGACCGCCTTGGCCACCGCGATCCCGAGATTGGCGAGGGCGGCGACGATCACCGTGATGGTGCTCTCGCCGCCGCCGTCGTCGTCCTGCCGTTCGGCTCCCGCTTCAGTCATGGCCATGCCCCAGTCTTACCGGGCAGGCCCCCCGTCAGTCTCACGGGGCGGGCCCGGTCCTACCGGGGGATGCGGACCACGCCCTCCTGGATCACCGAGATGGCGAGCCGTCCGTCCTGGGTGTAGATGCGGGCCTGGCCGAGGCCGCGGCCTCCGGAGGCGGACGGCGACTCCTGGTCGTACAGCAGCCATTCGTCGGCGCGGAAGGGGCGGTGGAACCACATCGCGTGGTCCAGCGAGGCCCCGACGACGTCCCCGGTCACCCAGCCACCGCGCCCGTGCGCGAGCAGGATCGAGTCGAGGAGTGTCATGTCGGAGACGTAGGTGGCGAGGACGACGTGGAGGAGGGGATCGTCGGCCAGTTTGCCGTTGGTGCGGAACCACACCTGGGAGTGCGGTTCGCGGGTCTCGCCGACCGTGCCGTACGGAGGCGCGTCGACGTAGCGCAGGTCGACGGACTCGCGCGCTTCGAGGAGCCGTTCGACGACGACCGGGTCCTTGATGACATCGGCGTACAGCGGCAGCAGTTCGGCGGCCGTGGGCAGCGTCTCCGGGTCGGGTGCGGGCGGCATCGCGGCCTGGTGCTCCATGCCCTCCTCGTACGTCTGGAAGGACGCGGAGAGGTGGAAGATCGGCTGCCCGTGCTGGATGGCGACGACGCGGCGGGTGGTGAAGGAGCGCCCGTCGCGGATGCGGTCCACCGTGTACACGATGGGTGCGCCGGGGTCCCCCGGACGCAGGAAGTACGCGTGCAGGGAGTGCGCGTGCCGGTCCTCGGGGACCGTACGCCCGGCTGCCACCAGTGCCTGCGCCGCCACCTGCCCGCCGAAGACGCGCGGGACGACGGCGGAGCGGGACTGGCCGCGGAAGATGTCCTGCTCGATCCGCTCCAGGTCGAGCAGATCGAGCAGGGACTCAAGTGCCTGACTCATGCGTCAGTTGTATCCTGCGGTTGTTTCCGGTGATCTTTCGCGGGCCTTACAGGCCCATGTCCTTCGCGATGATCGACTTCATGATCTCGCTGGTGCCGCCGTAGATACGGTTGACGCGGTTGTCCGCGTACAGGCGGGCGATCGGGTACTCGTTCATGAAGCCGTAGCCGCCGTGCAGCTGGAGGCAGCGGTCGATGACGCGGTGCGCGACCTCGGTGGCGAACAGCTTGGCGCTGGCCGCCTCGGCGGGGGTCAGCTCACCGGCGTCCAGGGCCTCGGTGGCCCGGTCGACGACGGCCTCGGCCGCGTCCACCTCGGCCTGGCAGGCGGCCAGTTCGAACTTGGTGTTCTGGAAGGCGGCGACGGGCTGGCCGAAGACGACCCGCTCCTGCACGTACTGCTTGGCGAACCGGACGGCGGCCTTGGCCTGCGCGTACGCGCCGAAGGCGATGCCCCAACGCTCGGAGGCGAGGTTGTGGCCGAGGTAGTAGAAGCCCTTGTTCTCCTCGCCGAGGAGGTCCTCGACCGGGACCTTCACGTCGACGAACGCCAGCTCGGCGGTGTCCGAGGTCTTCAGGCCGAGCTTGTCGAGCTTGCGGCCCACCGAGTAGCCCTCGGCCTTGGTGTCCACCACGAAGAGGGAGATGCCGTGGCGGCGGTCCTCCTTGGTGGGCGCGGAGGTGCGAGCGCAGACGATCATGCGGTCGGCGTGCACGCCACCCGTGATGAAGGTCTTGGCGCCGTTGAGGACGTAGTGCGTGCCGTCCTCGGAGAGCTTGGCGGTGGTCTTCATGCCCGCGAGGTCGGAGCCGGTGCCCGGCTCGGTCATCGCGATGGCCCACATCTCCTCGCCGGAGACGAACTTCGGCAGGAAGCGCTTCTTCTGCTCGTCGGTGGCGAGCAGCTTGATGTAGGGCAGGCCGAGCAGCACGTGCACACCGGAGCCGCCGAAGGAGACACCCGCGCGGGCGGTCTCCTCGTACAGGACGGCCTCGAACTTGTACGAGTCGATGCCCGCGCCGCCGTGCTCCTCGTCCACGCGGATGCCGAAGACGCCGAGCTCGGCGAGCTTGTAGTAGAAGTCGCGCGGCGCCTGGCCCGCGGCGAACCACTCGTCGTAGACGGGAACGACCTCGGCCTCTATGAAGGCCCGCAGGGTCTCCCGGAACGCCTCGTGGTCCTCGTTGAACACCGTACGGCGCACCGCCGGCCCCTCTCTGCGCCTGAACCGGCGCCGCTCTCGCGGATGTGGTTGCCCGCCGTCGGGGTTGCGCAGTGAATGGCCGCGGCCCCTTGGCTAAGCGCTTGCTCAGCACTCAGGTTACCCGTCGGTCACGACGACCGTCCAGAGTCATCGGCCGCCCTCCCCCATGACGCTCGTCACGCCCGTCCCGGCCGGGCCGGCCCTGCCGGGCGAGAGCGCGCGAAGGCCGTCGACCTGTCCCACGATCACGGATCAGGGATCAACGCGCCCATGGACCCCACCACTTGGGCGGCATCGGGTCGGCCGGTGCCGAAGTCGGCTGATCGGGATGGAGGCCGAGCCTGCGCAGAGTGTCGGCGCGCACGCGGACGACGACCGTGCCGTGCCAGTGGCCGTCCGCCCGGACCCCGCACATGAGGTCGATCCGTACATCCCGTACGGCGAAGGGGTCCCAGTCGATGCCCCGGTCACGCAGTCAAACCGCCATCAGCCGCCCCGGCCGCGGGCAGCCGGGGACGTTCTCGAAGCGGAAGAGGGCCACCCAGTCGGAAGCCTGTTCGCTCACGGCCATGTCTCCGTTCATGGCCGCCATCATGGCGCAGGGAGCAGAGCCGCCGCTCGCACAAAAACCCGTACGCACAAGAACCCGCAGGCACAAGGGCCCGCAAGCACAAATTGCCCGGATCGAAGACCCGGATCAAAGAGCGGCGTCCCCGGCCGCCGCCGCGAAGGCGCCCCGCGCCATCCGGTGCAGCAGGGCCGCCGTCACACCGCGCCCCGGCAGCGCCCCCGGCCGCCCGAGGTGGGGTGTCGAGTTCAGGAGGCCGAAGACCGAGTGCACCGCCGAGCGGGCGGTGGGCTCGGTGAGGGCCGGATACACCTCGCGGACGACCTCCACCCACAGCTCGACGTACTGCCGCTGCAACTGTCGTACGAGCTTGCGGTCGCTGTCCCGCAGGCGGTCCAGCTCGCGGTCGTGCAGGGTGATCAGGGGACGGTCGTCGAGCGCGAAGTCGATGTGCCCCTCGACGAGCGAGTCGAGGACCGCCTCCGCACCCCCGTCGGCCTCCGCCACCCGGCGCTTGCCGCCGGTGAGCAGCTGCCCGCTGATCCCCACCAGCAGCTCGGCGAGCATCGCGTCCTTGCCCGCGAAGTGCCGGTACAGACCGGGGCCGCTGATGCCGACCGCCGCTCCTATCTCGTCCACCCCGACACCGTGGAAGCCGCGCTCGGCGAAGAGCCGGGCAGCCTCCCGGAGGATCTGCTCGCGTCGGGTGGGGGCGTCGGTTCTCGTGGCCATGGAAGCAATTCTAGACAGGGAGGTTAGCGGTCGTTAACCTGGAGGACATGCGTTAACGCTCATTAACTGGTGGACCACTGGTGAGGGGACCGCGGGACATGCACGAAGCACCGGAGCTGACGAGCGCGGCAGATCCCGCGTCGGAGGCCTGGCGGGCCAACGAGGCGGCCCATCGCGCCCTCGGCGAGGAGCTGCGCGCCAAGCTCGCCGAGGCACGCCTCGGGGGCGGTGAGCGGGCCCGGGAGCGCCACACCGCGCGCGGGAAGCTGCTTCCCCGCGAGCGCGTGGACACGCTCCTCGACCCGGGCTCGCCCTTCCTGGAGCTGGCGCCACTGGCCGCCCACGGGATGTACGACGGGCAGGCCCCGGCCGCGGGGGTGATCGCCGGGATCGGCAGGGTCAGCGGCCGCGAGTGCGTGATCGTCGCCAACGACGCCACCGTCAAGGGCGGCACGTACTACCCGATGACCGTGAAGAAGCACCTGCGCGCCCAGGAGGTGGCGCTCGAGAACCGCCTCCCCTGTGTCTATCTCGTCGACTCCGGAGGCGCCTTCCTGCCCATGCAGGACGAGGTCTTCCCGGACCGCGAGCACTTCGGGCGGATCTTCTACAACCAGGCGCGGATGTCGGGGGCGGGGATCCCGCAGATCGCCGCGGTCCTCGGGTCGTGCACGGCCGGCGGCGCGTATGTCCCGGCGATGAGCGACGAGGCCGTGATCGTGCGCAATCAGGGCACGATCTTCCTCGGCGGGCCCCCGTTGGTGAAGGCCGCCACCGGCGAGGTCGTCACCGCCGAGGAGCTGGGCGGCGGCGAGGTCCACGCACGTGTGTCGGGCGTCACCGACCACCTCGCGGAGGACGACGCGCACGCGCTGCGGATCGTACGGAACATCGCGGCCACGCTCCCCGCGCGCGGGCCCCTCCCCTGGGCGGTCGAGCAGTCCGTCGAGCCCAAGGTGGATCCGTACGGACTCTACGGCGCGGTGCCCGTCGACTCCCGCACCCCCTACGACGTACGCGAGGTCATCGCGCGCGTGGTGGACGGTTCGCGCTTCGCCGAGTTCAAGGCGGAGTTCGGGCAGACCCTGGTCACGGGCTTCGCCCGCATCCACGGACACCCGGTCGGGATCGTCGCCAACAACGGCATCCTGTTCTCCGAGTCCGCCCAGAAGGGCGCCCACTTCATCGAGCTGTGCGACCAGCGCGGCATCCCTCTGGTGTTCCTGCAGAACATCTCGGGCTTCATGGTGGGGCGTCAGTACGAGGCCGGTGGCATCGCCAAGCACGGCGCCAAGATGGTCACGGCCGTCGCCTGCACCCGCGTGCCCAAGCTGACCGTGGTGATCGGCGGTTCGTACGGCGCGGGCAACTACTCGATGTGCGGCCGGGCGTACTCGCCGCGCTTCCTGTGGATGTGGCCCGGCGCCAAGATCTCCGTGATGGGCGGCGAGCAGGCCGCGTCCGTCCTCGCGACCGTCAAGCGCGACCAGCTGGAGGCGCGCGGGGACGCCTGGCCCGCCGAGGACGAGGACGCCTTCAAGGCCCCGATCCGCGCCCAGTACGAGCGGCAGGGCAGCGCCTACTACGCGACGGCCCGCCTCTGGGACGACGGCGTGATCGACCCACTGGAGACCCGGCAGGTGCTGGGGCTCGCACTGACCGCCTGCGCCAACGCGCCACTGGGCGACCCCCAGTTCGGCGTCTTCCGGATGTGATGAGGGTGCCCGAGATGTTCGACACAGTCCTTGTGGCCAACCGGGGCGAGATCGCCGTACGCGTCATCCGCACCCTGCGCGCGCTCGGCGTGCGCTCGGTCGCCGTCTTCTCCGACGCGGACGCCGACGCCCGGCATGTGCGCGAGGCGGACACGGCGGTACGGATCGGTCCTGCGCCGGCCGCCGAGAGCTATCTGTCGGTGGAGCGGCTCCTCGAAGCCGCCGCTCGCACCGGGGCCCAGGCGGTGCACCCCGGGTACGGCTTCCTCGCCGAGAACGCCTCGTTCGCGCGCGCGTGCGCCGAGGCCGGGCTCGTCTTCATCGGCCCGCCCGCGGACGCGATCGCGCTGATGGGCGACAAGATCCGCGCCAAGGAGACGGTGAAGGCGGCCGGGGTCCCGGTCGTCCCCGGCTCGTCCGGCAGCGGCCTCACGGACGCTCAGCTGGCCGAGGCCGCACGGGAGATCGGCATGCCCGTGCTGCTCAAGCCGTCGGCGGGCGGTGGCGGCAAGGGCATGCGGCTGGTGCGGGACGCGTCGGCGCTGGGCGAGGAGATCGCCGCCGCCCGCCGCGAGGCCCGCGCCTCCTTCGGCGACGACACCCTCCTCGTCGAGCGCTGGGTCGACCGCCCCCGGCACATCGAGATCCAGGTCCTGGCCGACGGCCACGGCAACGTCGTCCACCTGGGCGAGCGCGAGTGCTCCCTCCAGCGCCGCCACCAGAAGATCATCGAAGAGGCGCCGAGCGTGCTCCTCGACGCCGGCACCCGCGCCGCGATGGGCGAGGCGGCCGTCCAGGCGGCCCGCTCCTGCGGGTACGAGGGCGCGGGCACGGTCGAGTTCATCGTCCCCGGCTCCGACCCGTCGTCGTACTACTTCATGGAGATGAACACCCGCCTCCAGGTGGAGCACCCGGTCACCGAACTGATCACGGGGCTCGACCTGGTGGAGTGGCAGCTGCGGGTCGCCGCGGGCGAGCGACTGCCGTACGGGCAGGAGGACATCACCCTCACCGGGCACGCGGTGGAGGCACGCATCTGCGCCGAGGACCCCGCACGCGGCTTCCTGCCGTCCGGCGGCACGGTGCTCGCCCTGCACGAACCCCAGGGCGACGGTGTGCGCACCGACTCGGGGCTGAGCGAGGGCACGGAGGTCGGTTCGCTCTACGACCCGATGCTGTCCAAGGTCATCGCGTACGGGCCGGACCGCGCGACCGCGCTGCGGAAGCTGCGCGCCGCCCTCGCGGAGACGGTCACGCTCGGCGTGCAGACCAACGCCGGGTTCCTGCGACGGCTGCTGGCCCATCCGGCCGTGGTGGCGGGGGACCTCGACACCGGGTTGGTGGAGCGGGAGGCGGAGGAACTGCTCGCCGGTTCCGGCGACGTACCGGAGGAGGTGTACGACGCCGCTGCCGCGGTACGGCTGTCGTCGCTGGCCCCGGCGGAGGGCGGCTGGACCGACCCCTTCTCGGTGCCGAGTGGCTGGCGCCTGGGCAGCGAGCCCGCACCCGTGGTCTTCCACCTGCGCGCGCCGGGACTCGAACCCGTCGCTCACCGTCCGCGAGGCACGAGCACCGTCACCCCCGGCCGGGTCTCCGTCACCCTCGACGGCGTACGCCACACCTTCCACCGCGCCGGCGACTGGCTCGGCCGCGAGGGCGACGCCTGGCACGTGCGCGACCACGACCCCGTGGCCGCCTCCCTCAGCGGCGCGGCGCACGCCGGGGTGGACTCGCTCACCGCACCCATGCCCGGCACGGTGACCGTCGTGAAGGTGGCCGTGGGCGACGAAGTGGCCGCGGGACAGAGCCTGTTGGTGGTCGAGGCGATGAAGATGGAGCACGTCATCTCCGCCCCGCACGCCGGGACCGTCAGCGAGCTGGACGTCACTCCGGGCACCACGGTCGCCATGGACCAGGTGCTGGCCGTGATCACGCCGTACGAGGAGACGACACCGTCCGAGGAGACGACATGAGCACCCCCGAACTCGGCCTCCCGATGGTCGTACCGGCCCCGGACCTGCCCGCGCGGGTGCGGATCTACGAGGTCGGCGCGCGCGACGGGCTGCAGAACGAGAAGGCGACCGTGCCGACGGAGGTCAAGGCCGAGTTCGTCCGGCGCCTCGCGGACTCGGGCCTGACCACCATCGAGGCCACCAGCTTCGTCCACCCCAAGTGGGTGCCTCAGCTGGCGGACGCGGAGCAGCTGTTCCCACTCGTGAGCGACCTGGGCAGGTCCTCGGGGGTCCACCTCCCGGTCCTCGTGCCCAACGAACGGGGTCTGGACCGGGCGCTGGCCCTCGGCGCCCGCCATGTCGCACTCTTCGCCAGCGCGACGGAGTCCTTCGCGAAGGCGAACCTCAACCGGACCGTCGACGAGTCCCTGGCCATGTTCGAGCCGGTGGTGTCCCGGGCCAAGGCGGACAAGGTGCACGTCCGCAGCTACATCTCGATGTGTTTCGGCGACCCGTGGGAGGGACCCGTACCCATCCACCAGGTCGTACGCGTCTGCAAGGCCCTGATGGACATGGGCTGCGACGAACTGAGTCTCGGCGACACGATCGGCGTGGCGACACCGGGTCATGTGCAGACCCTCCTCGCCGAGCTGAACGAGGAGGGCGTGCCGACCAGCGCGCTCGGTGTGCACTTCCACGACACCTACGGCCAGGCGCTCACCAACACCCTGGCCGCCCTCCAGCACGGCGTCACCACCGTCGACGCCTCCGCGGGCGGCCTCGGCGGCTGCCCCTATGCCAAGTCCGCCACCGGCAACCTCGCCACCGAAGACCTCGTATGGATGCTCCAGGGCCTCGGCATCGACACCGGTGTCGACCTCGCCCGCCTCACCGCCACCAGCGTGTGGATGGCCGAGCGACTGGGCCGACCCAGCCCGTCCCGCACGGTCAAAGCCCTCTCCCACAAGGAATGATCCCCATGTCCCTGGACCACCGCCTCTCCCCCGAACTCGAAGAACTCCGCCGTACGGTCGAGGAGTTCGCCCACGACGTCGTGGCCCCGAAGATCGGCGACTTCTACGAGCGGCACGAGTTCCCGTACGAGATCGTGCGGGAGATGGGCCGCATGGGCCTGTTCGGACTGCCCTTCCCCGAGGAGTACGGCGGCATGGGCGGCGACTACCTCGCCCTCGGGATCGCCCTGGAGGAGCTCGCCCGGGTGGACTCCTCCGTCGCGATCACCCTGGAGGCGGGCGTCTCGCTCGGCGCGATGCCGATCCACCTCTTCGGCACGGAGGCCCAGAAGCGGGAGTGGCTCCCCCGTCTCTGCTCCGGCGAGATCCTCGGCGCCTTCGGTCTGACGGAGCCGGACGGCGGCTCGGACGCCGGCGCGACCCGCACGACCGCCCGTCTGGACCCGGACACGAACGAATGGGTCATCAACGGCAGCAAGTGCTTCATCACCAACTCCGGCACGGACATCACGGGCCTGGTCACGGTCACCGCGGTCACCGGTCGCAAGTCCGACGGCAAGCCGCTGATCTCCGCGATCATCGTCCCGTCCGGCACCCCCGGCTTCACGGTCGCCGCCCCGTACTCGAAGGTCGGCTGGAACGCCTCCGACACCCGTGAGCTGTCCTTCGCCGACGTCCGCGTCCCGGCCGCGAACCTGCTCGGCGAGGAGGGCCGCGGCTACGCCCAGTTCCTGCGCATCCTGGACGAGGGCCGTATCGCCATCGCGGCCCTGGCCACCGGGCTCGCGCAGGGCTGCGTCGACGAGTCGGTGAAGTACGCCAAGGAGCGGCACGCGTTCGGACGCCCGATCGGCGCGAACCAGGCCATCCAGTTCAAGATCGCCGACATGGAGATGAAGGCCCACATGGCCCGCGTCGGCTGGCGCGACGCCGCGTCCCGCCTCGTCGCGGGCGAGCCCTTCAAGAAGGAGGCGGCGGTCGCCAAGCTCTACTCCTCCACCATCGCCGTCGACAACGCCCGCGACGCCACCCAGGTCCACGGCGGCTACGGCTTCATGAACGAGTACCCGGTGGCCCGCATGTGGCGCGACTCCAAGATCCTGGAGATCGGCGAGGGCACGAGCGAGGTGCAGCGGATGCTGATCGCCAGGGAGCTGGGGCTGACGGGCTGAGCTCTTGTTGTAACCCGGTCGCCGCGGCAGGCGGGAGAACCTGCCGCGCAAGTGGGCCGTGGGCGAACCGCGGCCACCGGGTCCTGGACGCCCTCCGTCCTTGCGCGCAGCGAGACTTCGGAACCGACTCGTCCTGGAAGTTGACGGTGGGGTGGGCCATGGGAATGGTCGAGGGGCTCTGGAAGGCCAGGCAGATGCCGATCCGTGACGGCCTGTACCGGCCGGACGACACCGGCTTGGAGTTGCATGTTGACGGTCCGGGGACGTACCACCCGGATGCCGGGCAGCCGATTCCCTTCCGTGTCGGAGGACCGTTCGATGTGGCCCAGGCCGTTGAGGAGCACGGCATCGACGAGGTGGACACATACTTCGAGAGCCCGCTGCCGGACGGAGCAGGATGGATGTCCGGTGGGGGCGGCGGGATGGGGAACATCGGCTACCTCGCCCGTCTGAACGCCGACCGCTCCTTGCAGTGGGTCGCCGTGATGTTCCACTCCAACCCGTTCGTCGGAGTGCGCTACCAGGGCATGAGCGCCGTCTTCACCAACGATTGGGGGAATCGGCTGGTGCTCGGCCTTACGAACCCTGCTCTTTCCTGACCCCGCCATCTGTTCCTCACCTTGTGTGCCGGGCACTCAAGGAGTTCAGGAGGGCGGCTCCGCGTTCGGCGTCGTCAACACTCACGGCGAATTCCCTGCCCCTCGCAGGGTGGATGACCAGGCACTCGCCACCGCGCAGCATCACGGTGGTTCCCCGCCCGCTCAGCCGGTAGCCCCATCCGCCGACCTGGGCGGGCGTGCGGATCTCGACGCGGGCCGACTCGATGCCCTCGGCGGCCCAGTGTCGTGTCGGCCAGCCGAAGGGACCGAAGGCGACGTCCAGACCTCGCTCGCTGACTCGCGCCCGCACCGAGGAGCAGTCGAGGACCAGAAGGGACGCGCATGCGAACGGCGCGGCCGCCAGCAGGAACGGAAGGTCCGTCAGACCCGCGAGCGCCGACACGACGACGGCGACCGCGAGCAGCCCGGTCAGGGCGGCGAGCGCATGGAGCCAGGGGTTCGACGTGCGGGCGAGCCATACGACCCGCTGTCCGGCGGGAACGTCCAGGGTCGGGCCGTCCGCCGCGGGCCGGGGTTC
>LRTP01001109.1 GCA_001550305.1 Streptomyces diastatochromogenes | reverse complement strand
CAGCAGACCGGCCGCGCCCGCCGCGGCCGCCACAACGAGCGTGCCCACGACCCCGCTCGTCACCGATCCCGCCTCGTGCCAGTCCGCGCGGTCCAGATTCGCCCGTACGACCGACGCCTGCCCGCCGAGCAGTGTCACACCGCCGAAGCCGAGGACCGCAGCCGCCCACCCTGGTACACCGCGACCGGCCCCTGCCCGGTGCAGCGTCAGCACGACGATGAACGCCAGCACACCCCAGATCAGCGCGGGGAAGAGTGCCGCGCCCCAGAGCGGCATGGAGTCGTCGGGCCTGCCCGAGCCGGCTTCCCAGTGGGTCGCCAGTCGGTCCGGGAGCCGGCCGCTCGCGGCCAACGGCAGCGCCACCAAAAGGGCCAGGACGCCGACACTCCAGCCGACCGCGCCCCACGCCGCTCCGCCCTTGCGCCCCTGCTCGGTCACGAGATCCCCCTGATCATGTCGATGAGGTCGTTCTTGCTGTAGCCGAGGTGCGCCGCGTCGGTCACCAGGTCGTGTACGCGGTGCAGCAGCACGGAGCGCTGGTCCGCCCCGTCGGCCACCGTCACACCCCGGCCCCGCCGGAACTCCAACACCCCTTCGTCGCGCAGCGCCCGAAGGCCCCGTAGAACCGTGTTGACGTTCACATCCAGGGCCTGGGAAAGATCCCGGGCCGGGGGAAGGCGGTCTCCCGGCCCGCACTCGCCCTCGGCGATGGCGCGCCGGATCGCGCCGGCCACCTGCTCGTGCAGGGGGCGACTGTCCGCGGTGTTCAGCCTCAACAGCATGGTGCTAGTGAAAATAGCACCAACTGCTTGAAGTGGGGGCGCGGTTCGAGACAAACGATGCGGCGACACCACCGCACGCTTTGCCCCCTTCGACACCCCGGACACCCGAGACAACCGAAACACCTGACAAAATCGTCGACAATCTAGTCGACATGTCTTGCGCCGAGATTGTCGCCGGGCTACGTTCCTTCGCCGTACCGCCCCCGCAAAGCCGGAGTCGCGGAAGGAGGCGCGGGAGGGGTCCGTCGGCGGCGGGGCAAGGTGACCAGCCGTCAGGGGGCTTCGCCGTGCCCCCACTCGCCCCACTGGCCACGGCCGCGAGCCGATCCGCGCGGCCCACCGCGGTGTCCCTCGGCCTGCCGACCGTTGCGTCCGCGTACTCGCCGCACCACCCCGCACGTTCCGCGCAAGCCGTCGATCGCCCGACGAATGGAGACCGAGCATGGCCACGCTGTCCAGATGGTGTCGGTGGAAGTCGGCCGCCTTCATGGCCACCCTCGCGACCGCCCTCACGCTCGTGACCGGTGTGAGCGTGGCACTCGCGACCGACACGACCGGCGCGACCGGCGGCGCGCAAACCTCCACCGCCTCCACCGCCGCCTCCGCCGCCCAGGTCGCCCAGGTTGCCCAGGTCGCCAAGCTCGCCACCACGACCAGCGGCACCTCCCCCGGCATCGCGCCCGCCATGTCCTGCGCCGGCCTCACCTCACTGGACCTGGCCGCCGTCGTCCCGGGCGTGCCCTTCGAGGTCACCTCGGCCGCGGAGCTGGCCGCCGGCAGCAACACCCTGGGCAACTGGGCGGCCTGTGATGTGAAGGGCGTGATCGCCCCGCAGATCCACTTCGAGATCAAGCTGCCCGAGACCGGCTGGCAGGCCAACTACCTCCAGGTCGGCTGCGGCGGCCTCTGCGGCAACGTGAACGTGGGCAACGCCCCCGCCTCGGCCGGCTGCGTACCGCTGACCAGCGGCGCCTTCGCCGTCGCCTCCAGCGACGAGGGCCACTACCAGGGCGGCGGCCTGTTCTCCACCGACCCGACGCTGCGCGCCGACTTCGGCTACAAGTCCGACCACCAGCTCGCCCAGGCGGCCAAGGCCGTCATCGAGCGGTACTACGGACAGGCCGCCGACCACGCGTACTTCGACGGCTGCTCGCAGGGCGGCCACCAGGCCCTGACGGAGGCCCAGCGCTACCCGACCGACTTCGACGGCATCATTGCCGGGGCCCCGGCCAACAACTTCACCGCGCTGAACACCTTCTCGCACGCCTGGACCGCCCAGTCCGTCTACCTCGGCGGCGGCCCGGCCACGATCACCAACGCCGACCTCGCGGACCTCCACGCGGCCGTGCTCAAGGGCTGCGGCGCTCCCGCGGACGGGATCATCGCCGACCCGCTGAGCTGTACGTGGGATCTGGCGGCCATCCGGTGCAAGGCCGGGCAGACCTCCACGAGCGCCGACTACTGCCTGACCGCGGACCAGGTCACCACCCTGCGCCGGATCTACGCGGGCCCGACCGACGAGAACGGCAAGCTGCTGTACCCGGGTTACCAGCTGCGCGGCTCCGAGCTGAACTGGGCCGGGATCATCACGCCGGCCACGGCCACCGGCGCCTCCGGCGACATCAGCTTCGTCCGCGAGACCCTCCGGTACCAGATCTTCGACAGCCCGCGGCCGACGCTGACGTACAAGGACGCCAAGTTCACCGCGGCCTACTACAAGAAGGTCATGGCCCCCAACGAGGGCATGTACGACGCGACCGACCCGGACCTGAAGGCGTTCAAGGCGGCCGGCGGCAGGCTGATCCTCTGGCACGGCCTGGGCGACCAGCACATCCCGGCGGTCGGAACCATGGCGTACTACAAGGCGGTCGAGAAGGTCATGGGCGGCAGCGCGGCCACGGAGAGCTTCGCCCGGCTGTTCCTGCTCCCCGGCGTCGCGCACTGCGGCGGCGGCCAGGGCCCGGACACCTTCGACGCGCTGACCGCGATGACCGACTGGGTCACCAAGGGCGAGGCCCCGAGCAGCCTGACGACCAGGTCCGTGAACAGCGGCGGGAGCACCACCGCCACCCGTCCCGTCTATCCCTTCCCCTACGTCGCCGAGAACACCACGGGCGGCCCGGCGGACGACGCGGGCAGTTACACGCCCGTCAGGTCCACCGCCGAGGCCAACCTGACGCTGAACCGGCTCGGTTCCTTCCGTTCCGGCTACGAGACCGTCGGCAACTGGGTGCACGGCGAGTGGGTGGTGTCCAAGGGCAAGGCCTGACCGCCCGTCGGCACACGGGCGGCCCACAGGTTCGGGCGGTCGGCGCCCACCCCCTGGACAACTAGTGAGGTTAGGCTAACCTACCTTCGAACTCGTCCGGCGGGCGCTACCGCCCCGTGCCGAAAGCAGCCACACACATGTCCAACGCCCGTGCCACCCACCTCACCCGACGCGGCGTCCTCGCCGCCGGCGGCGCCCTCGGCCTCGGTGCCGTCCTCGCCGCCTGTGGCGACGACGACGGCAAAAGCGGTGGCTCGGAGTCGACGAAGGCCGCCGCCGCCAAGTCCGGTCCCTGGACCTTCAAGGACGACCGCGGCACGACGGTGAAGCTGGACAAGATCCCGGCGAACATCGTCGCCTTCACCGGTGTCGCCGCGGCCCTCCACGACTACGGCGTCGAGGTAAAGGGCGTCTTCGGCCCGACCACGACCAAGGACGGCAAGGCCGACGTCCAGGCCGGCGACATGGACGTCAGCAAGCTGACCGTCCTCGGCAACGAGTGGGGGCAGTTCAACATCGAGAAGTACGCGGCCCTCGCGCCCGACGTGCTGATCTCCACCATGTTCGACTCCGCGGGCACCCTCTGGTACGTCCCCGAGGAGTCCAAGGCGAAGATCGTCAAGCTCGCCCCGAGCGTCGGCATCTCCGTCTACGACCGTCAGATGCCCGTGTCGTTGCAGCGCATGCTCGCGCTCGCCGTGTCGCTGGGCGCCGACGAGAAGTCCACCAGGATCGCCGAGGCCAAGAAGAAGTTCGAGACGGCCGCGGAGCGACTGCGCACGGCGGCCAAGGCCCGCCCCGAGATCAAGGTGCTCGCCGGTTCCGCGAGCCAGGACATCTTCTACGTCTCCGGCTCGAACCTCTCCATCGACCTGGAGTACTTCAAGGCGCTCGGCGTGAACATCGTCGAGCCCTCCGCCAAGGCCCTGAAGGCCAGCGGCGGCTGGTTCGAGAACCTGAGCTGGGAGAACGTCGACAAGTACCCGGCGGACGTCATCATCATGGACGACCGCAGCGCGACCATCCAGCCGGCCGACATCACCGAGGCCACCTGGAAGAAGCTGCCCGCGGTCAAGGCCGGCCAGGTCATCGCCCGCTCCCCCGAGCCGATCGTGTCGTACGACAAGTGCACCCCGCTCCTCGACAACCTCGCCGAGGCGATCGAGAAGGCCAAGAAGGTCGCCTGACACCCCCCCGACGTGACCACCTGACGATGACTCAGGAGCACTTATGACGACGGCCACAGCCGCCCCGTTCCGATTCTTCTCCCTCCAGGTCGTACGGACGAGGCGGCTCGGCCCGTCGCTGGTCCGGATCACCTTCGCCGGCGACGACCTGGCGGCCTTCGCCTCGCACGGCCGGGACCAGAGCCTCTCCCTCTTCCTGCCGCACCCCGGCCAGACCCAACCGGCCGTCCCCTACGAGCTGGGCGACAGCTGGTGGCAGGGCTGGCGCGAACTCCCGGACGACGTGCGGGCGGTGATGCGCTCGTACACGCTGCGGGCGCTGCGCCCAGACGCCCGGGGCCGTACGAGCGAGATCGACATCGACTTCGTCCTGCACGGCGTGGAGCCGGACGCCGAGGTCCCCGCGGGTCCCGCGTCCCAGTGGGCCTCCCGCGCGGCGGCTGGTGACCGCGTCGTACTGCTCGGCCCGGCGGTCGAGGACAACCGGGCGATCCGCTTCCGGCCGCCCGCCGACACCGACCTGGTCGTCCTGTGGGCGGACGAGACCGCGCTGCCCGCCGCCTCCGCGATCCTCGAGTCCCTTCCCGCCGGCACCCGCGTCCGCGCCTGGCTGGAGGTTCAACACGCCGAGGACGTCCAGGACCTGCTGGTCACCGCCGAGGCGGAGATCACCTGGCTCGTGCGCGACGACGGGGCCCCCATGGCCGTCGACGCGGTACGGGCCGCCCGGCTTCCGCCCACCGAGAGCCCGTACGCCTGGATCGCGGGCGAGTCCGGGTGCGTGAAGGAGATGCGCCGCCATCTCGTGCGCGAGCGCGGCATCGACCGCAGGCGGGTCACCTTCGTCGGCTACTGGCGGCGCGGGCTGACCGAGGAGCAACTGCGCGAACAGGACTGACCGTTCGCGAGAAGTCACAGGTGGGGCGGGGTCGCAGATCAACTTAGGTTAGGCTAACCTAAGTCGAACTGGACCCCGCCCCTCTTTTCGTCCCGGCCCAGCCCTCGCCCCACCCGTCCCGCTCGGACTCTCCCGCACGGAGGACCCCCACATGCGCTCGCACCTGCTCAATGACACGACCGCGGAGCGGTACCGCCGCTCCGTGACCGAAGGAATCGAGCGGGTGGCGGCCAAACTCGCCACCACCGACCGACCGTTCACGGGTGTCACGGTCGACGCCCTCGCTCCCCGTATCGAGCGGATCGACCTGGACCGCCCGCTGCACGACACCAGCGCCGTCCTCGACGAGCTCGAAGAGGTCTACCTCCGGGACGCGATCTACTTCCACCACCCGCGCTACCTCGCGCACCTCAACTGCCCGGTGGTCATACCCGCCGTGCTCGGCGAGGCCGTCCTGTCCGCCGTCAACTCCTCCCTGGACACCTGGGACCAGTCGGCCGGCGGCACCCTCATCGAGCGCCGGCTCATCGACTGGACCAACGAGCGCATCGGCCTCGGCCCGGCCGCCGACGGCGTGTTCACCAGCGGCGGCAGCCAGTCCAACCTCCAGGCCCTATTGCTGGCCCGCGAGGAGGCGAAGCCAGGGAACGAGCCGGGCGACAACGCGGCCAAACTCCGTGTCTTCGCCTCCGAGGTCAGCCACTTCAGCGTCAAGAAGTCGGCCAAACTCCTGGGCCTCGGCGCGGACTCCGTCGTCTCGATCCCCGTCGACCAGGACAAGCGCATGCAGACGCTCGCCCTCGCGCACGAGCTGGAGCGCTGCGAGCGCGACGGCCTGGTCCCGATGGCCGTCGTCGCCACCGCCGGCACCACCGACTTCGGCTCCATCGACCCGCTGCCCGAGATCGCGCAGCTGTGCTCCCGGTTCGGCGCCTGGATGCACGTGGACGCGGCCTACGGCTGCGGACTGCTCACCTCCCTCAAGAACCGGGACCGCCTCGAGGGCATCGAGCGCGCCGACTCCGTCACCGTCGACTACCACAAGTCCTTCTTCCAGCCCGTGAGTTCGTCCGCCGTGCTGGTCCGCGACGCCGCCACCCTGCGCCACGCCACCTACCACGCGGAGTACCTGAACCCGCGCCGCATGGTCCAGGAGCGCATCCCCAACCAGGTCGACAAGTCCCTGCAGACCACCCGCCGCTTCGACGCCCTCAAGCTGTGGATGACGCTGCGTGTGATGGGCGCCGACGGCATCGGCGAACTCTTCGACGAGGTCTGCGACCTGGCCCAGGAGGGCTGGAAGCTGCTCGTGGCCGACCCCCGCTTCGACGTGGTGGTCGAGCCGTCCCTGTCCACCCTCGTCTTCCGCTTCATCCCGGCCGCCGTCACCGACCCGGCCGAGATCGACCGCGCCAACCTCTACGCCCGCAAGGCCCTGTTCGCCTCCGGTGACGCCGTCGTCGCGGGCACCAAGGTCGGCGGCCGTCACTACCTGAAGTTCACCCTGCTCAACCCCGAGACCACGGCCGACGACATCGCCGCCGTGCTCGATCTGATCGCCGGCCACGCCGAGCAGTACCTGGGAGAGTCCCTTGACCGCGCTTCCTGAATCCGTCGAAGCCACTGGAGAGGCCTACGACTTCGTGGGCATCGGGCTCGGGCCCTTCAACCTCGGCCTCGCCTGCCTCACCGAGCCGATCGCCGAACTGGACGGCGTCTTCCTCGAGTCCAAGCCGGACTTCGAGTGGCACTCCGGGATGTTCCTGGAGGGCGCGCACCTCCAGACCCCGTTCATGTCGGACCTGGTGACCCTCGCCGACCCGACCTCCCCGTACTCCTTCCTCAACTACCTCAAGGAGTCCGGGCGGCTGTACTCCTTCTACATCCGCGAGAACTTCTACCCGCTGCGGGTCGAGTACGACGCCTACTGCCGCTGGGCCGCCTCGAAACTGAGCAGCGTCCGCTTCAGCACGACGGTCGAGGAAGTGACGTACGAGGGCGATCTGTACCACGTACGGACGGCAGCCGGCGAGGTGTTCCGCGCCCGCCATCTGGTCCTCGGCACCGGAACACCCCCGTACATCCCGGACGCCTGCGCGGACCTCGGCGGCGACTTCATCCACAACTCCCGCTATCTCCAGCACAAGCGGGAGCTCCAGGCGAAGAAGTCGATCACGCTCGTCGGCAGCGGCCAGTCCGCCGCCGAGATCTACTACGACCTGCTCAGCGAGATCGACGTCCACGGCTACCGGCTGAACTGGGTCACGCGCTCTCCGCGCTTCTTCCCGCTCGAGTACACCAAACTCACGCTGGAGATGACCTCCCCGGAGTACATCGACTACTTCCACGCGCTGCCCGAGCCGACCCGCTACCGCCTCCAGACGGAGCAGAAAGGCCTGTTCAAGGGCATCGACGGCGAGCTGATCGACGCGATCTTCGATCTGCTCTACCAGAAGAACCTCGGCGGCCCCGTCCCGACGCGACTGCTCACCAACTCCTCCCTGAACTCGGCCGCTCACGAGAACGGCACGTACACCCTGGGCCTGCGCCAGGAGGAGCAGGGCAAGGACTACGAGCTGAGCTCCGAGGGCCTGATCCTGGCCACCGGCTACAAGTACGCCGAGCCCGCGTTCCTGAAGCCGGTCCGCGACCGGCTGCGCCACGACTCCCGCGGCAACTTCGACGTGGCCCGCAACTACGCCATCGACACCACGGGCCGCGGCGTCTTCCTGCAGAACGCGGGCGTCCACACCCACAGCATCACCAGCCCCGACCTGGGCATGGGCCCGTACCGCAACGCCTCCATCATCCGTGAGCTGCTCGGCACCGAGTACTACCCGGTCGAGAAGACGATCGCGTTCCAGGAGTTCGCCGTTTGACGTCTCCCCGCCCCTCCGGGGCGGGGACTCCCACGGCTCGCGCCATGGTATTTCCTGCTTCGTTGCCGACCGCCCGCCCGGAGGAACTCCGTTGAGGTCTTACACCGGCTCCACAGGCCGACACCGCCAGCCCGGCGGCCAGAGTGTTCTGAGCGGCATTGTGGTCCCGGTCATGGCGGATGCCGCAACCTTCGCATGTCCATTCGCGGACACTGAGAGGAAGTTCGTCACAAATCAAACCGCACGTCGCGCACGTCTTGCTCGATGGGAAGAAGCGGTCGATCGCAACGAGTTCGCGTCCGTACCAGGCACACTTGTATTCCAGCATGGAACGCAGCTCTCCCCACGAAGCGTCGGAGATCGAACGTGCCAGCGCACGATTGCCCAGCAGATTGTGGACGCTCAGGTCCTCGATCACGACCAGTTGGTTCTCCTGGACGAGCCGAGTGGACAGTTTATGCAGGAGGTCTCGCCGTCGATCGGCGATCCTCGCATGAATCTTCGCTACTTTCAGGCGGGCCTTGGCCTGGTTCTTGGACCCCTTCTCTTTACGCGCAAGGTCTCTCTGGGCAACCGCCAGCCGAGCACTGTCCTTCCTCTCGAACTTCGGATTTACGACCTTCTCCCCCGTAGAAAGCGTCACAAGGCTGCTGATTCCGACGTCGACGCCGACGGCGCCGCCATCGGCCGGAAGAGGCCGCACGCCAGGGTCCCCAACCAGAAGGGACACAAACCAGCGCCCAGCCGCATCGCGGGAGACAGTCACCGTGCTGGGTCCCGCGCCATCCGGCAAAGGACGCGACCAGCGGATATCAAGGGGTGCACTCATCTTGGCCAGCGTCAGCCGACCATCGCGCCACTTGAACGCCGACCGTGTGTACTCCGCAGCCACTCGGGACTGTTTCCTCGACTTGAAACGCGGGTATTGTGCACGCTTTGCGAAGAAGTTCGTGAAGGCAGCCTGCAAGTGCCGCAGGGATTGCTGGAGGGGCACCGAGGACACCTCAGCCAGATAGGCCAGCCCTTCGGTCTTCTTCCATTCCGTCAACATCGCAGAGGTCTCCGCATAGGAGATCCTCCGGTGTTCGTCGGCCCACGCCAGACTACGGGCGTCCAATGCCATGTTGTAGACCTTGCGCACACACCCGAACGTGCGGAGCAGTTCCTCTGCCTGTTCCGCCGTCGGATAGAAGCGGTACTTGAATGCCCGCTTCACGTGCTGGATCTCCATTCCTCAGACGTTAGCCGCCCTCCAGCATGCACGATGCGGTTTTCGTGAAAGTCCACACCACAATCGATCAACACGTTTTCCGGACCCTCCCCCATGACGGGGAAATCTGCACAAGGAGTTCCCGATGAGCGCCGTCGCCCAGGTCGGCACCTTCACCATCCGCCCCCTCGACCCCATCCAGGACGCCGAGCTGCTGCACGGCTGGGTGACGCACCCCAAGGCAGCCTTCTGGATGATGCAGGAGGCGAAACTGCACGACGTGGAGCGCGCGTACATGGAGATCGCGGCCAGCGAGTACCACGACGCGTTCCTGGGGTCGCTGGACGGCGAACCCGTGTTCCTGATGGAGCGCTACGACCCGGCGCACGTGGAGCTGGTCGGGCTGTACGAGCCCGCGCCCGGAGACGTCGGCATGCACTTCCTGGTCGCGCCGGCGGACACACCGGTGCACGGGTTCACCCGGGCGGTGATCACCGCGGTGATGGAGCACCTGTTCGCCGACCCGACGACCGCGCGGGTCGTCGTCGAGCCCGACGTGCGCAACACAGCCGTGCACGCGCTGAACGAAGCGGTCGGGTTCGTGCCCGAGCGCGAGATACAGAAGCCGGAGAAAAGGGCGTTGCTGAGCTTCTGCACCCGGGAGCGGTTCGAGCGGGCGGCGGGGGTGACCGTATGAGCCTCGCCGACGCCGTGGCCCACCTCTCCCCCGAGCGCTGGGAGCGCGCCAACCGCCTCCTCGTCCGCAAGGCCCTCGCCGAGTTCGCGCACGAGCGCCTCATCACTCCGGAGTCCGACGGCGACGGCGGGTACGTCGTCCGCAGCGACGACGGCCTGACCCGCTACCGCTTCACCGCCACCCTCCGCTCCCTCGACCACTGGCAGGTCGACCCCGAGTCGATCACCCGCCACCGCGACGGGGCCGAACTGCCGGTCGCCGCACTCGACTTCTTCATCGAGCTGAAGACGTCGCTGGGCCTGAGCGACGAGGTGCTGCCGGTCTACCTGGAGGAGATCTCCTCCACCCTCTCGGGCACCTGTTTCAAACTCACCAAGCCGCAGATCCCGTCCGCCGAGCTCGCGAAGGCCTCCTTCCAGGAGATCGAGACCGGTATGACCGAGGGCCACCCCTGCTTCGTCGCCAACAATGGGCGGCTCGGCTTCGGCGTGCACGAGTACCTCTCGTACGCGCCCGAGACCGCGAGCCCGGTCCGGCTGGTGTGGCTGGCCGCGCACCGCTCCCGGGCCGCCTTCACCGCGGGTGTGGGCATCGAGTACGAGTCCTTCGTACGCGCGGAGCTGGGCGCCGGGACGGTCGAGCGGTTCGCCGCCACCCTCACCGAACAGGGCCTCGACCCCCAGGACTACCTGCTCATCCCCGTCCACCCCTGGCAGTGGTGGAACAAGCTCTCGGTGACCTTCGCGGCCGAGGTCGCCCAGCGCCATCTGGTCTGCCTCGGCGAGGGCGACGACGAGTACCTGGCCCAGCAGTCCATCCGGACGTTCTACAACACCACCAACCCCGAGAAGCACTATGTGAAGACGGCGCTGAGCGTCCTCAACATGGGCTTCATGCGCGGCCTGTCCGCCGCCTACATGGAGGCGACCCCGGCCATCAACGACTGGCTGGCCCAGCTCGTCGAGAACGACCCGGTGCTCAAGTCCACCGGCCTGTCGGTCATCCGCGAGCGCGCCGCCGTCGGCTACCGCCACCTGGAGTACGAGGCCGCCACCGACCGCTACTCCCCGTACCGCAAAATGCTCGCGGCCCTGTGGCGTGAGAGCCCGGTCCCCTCGCTCCAGGAGGGCGAGAGCCTGGCCACCATGGCCTCCCTCCTCCATGTCGACCACACGGGCGCCTCCTTCGCGGGCGCGCTGATCGAGCGGTCGGGGCTGACCCCCGTGGAGTGGCTGCGCCGCTATCTGCGCGCCTACTTCACGCCCCTCCTGCACAGCTTCTACGCCTATGACCTGGTCTACATGCCGCACGGCGAGAACGTCATCCTCGTCATCGAGGACGGCGCCGTGCAGCGCGCGATCTACAAGGACATCGCCGAGGAGATCGCCGTCATGGACCCGCAGGCGGTGCTGCCGCCCGTGGTCGAGCGGATCCGCGTCGAGGTCCCCGAGGACAAAAAGCTGCTGTCCATCTTCACGGACGTCTTCGACTGCTTCTTCCGCTTCCTGGCGGCCGACCTGGCGGGCGAGGGCATCCTCGACGAGGACGACTTCTGGCGGACGGTCGCCGAGTCCGTACGCGAGTACCAGGAGTCGGCGCCGGAACTCGCCGACAAGTTCCGGCAGTACGACATGTTCGCGCCCGAGTTCGCGCTGTCCTGCCTCAACCGGCTCCAGCTGCGCGACAACCGGCAGATGGTGGACCTGGCCGATCCGTCCGGCGCACTCCAGCTGGTCGGCAGCCTGAAGAACCCGATCGCGGGTCTCTGAAACCGGTGGGGCTCAGGAGTACGGTCCTCCTGAGCCCCATCTTTCCTGTCGACGCCGCTTACGCCGTGGGCCAGGGCACCTGGGGCGAGCGGTAGTAGCCGATCCCCAGCGCCTCCCAACGCGGCCCCTGCGCCGCGAGCCGCACCTTGTAGGTGTCCCAGTCGTGCGTCGAGGCGGGCGACCAGCCGAGCTCGGCCGCACCGGGCAGCCGCGGGAAGGTCATGTAGTCGATGTCGGCCCCCGTGACGATGGTCTCCGACCACAGCGGCGCCTCGACGCCCCGGATCGCCGAAGCCGGCGCTCCCGGAAGGTAGGCGCCCGGATCCCAGTCGTAGGACCGCTTCACCTCCACCAGGCCCGCCCAGTCCTGCCCGAGCGGGGTGTCGGCGGTGTACTTCATGTCGAGGTAGACCCGGTCGGCGGGCGACAGCACGAGCCCCGTCCCGTTCCGCGCGGCCGCGGCGACCTGCGCCTTCTCCGTGGCACTGGTGTCGTCGAGCCCCCAGTACTGCGCGATCGCGCCCTTCACCGGGTGCGCCCCGGTCAGCTGGTGCCAGCCGATCACGGTCTTCCCGTACTTGGCGACGACCGGCTGCACCTTGTCCATGAAGGTGACGTAGTCGGCGTGGCTGGTGGAGTGGGCCTCGTCCCCGCCGATGTGGAGGTACTTGCCCGGCGTGAGGGCCGCCAGCTCCCGCACGACGTCGTCCACGAAGTCGTACGTCACCGGCTTCGCCACGCACAGCGAGCTGAACCCGACGTCGGTGCCGGTGTAGAGCGGGGGCGCGGTCCCGTTGCAGTTCAGCTGGGCGTACGAGGCGAGCGCGGCGTTGGTGTGGCCCGGCATGTCGATCTCCGGGACGACCTCCAGATAGCGGGAGGCCGCGTATCGCACGATCTCCTTGTAGTCGGCCTTGGTGTAGTAGCCCCCGTGGCCGCCGCCGACCTGCGTCGACCCTCCGTACGTGGCGAGCCGCGGCCAGGAGTCGATCGCGATGCGCCAGCCCTGGTCGTCACTCAGGTGCAGATGCAGCTTGTTGACCTTGTAGAGGGCCAACTCGTCGATGTACCGCTTGACCTGCGCGACACCGAAGAAGTGCCGGGAGACGTCGAGCATCGCGCCGCGGTAGCCGTAGCGCGGGCTGTCCTTGATGGTGCCGCCCGCCACGAGCCAGGGGCCGGCCTGCACGGAGTTCTTCTCGACGGCGGCGGGCAGCAGTTGGCGCAGCGTCTGCACGCCGTGGAAGAGCCCGGCGGGCGCGGCGGCCGTGATGGTGACGCCGCTTCGCCCGCTGTCCAGGCGATAGCCCTCGGCGCCCGTGGACCCCGCCGCGATCCGCAGCCGGATACCGCCCGTGCCGTGCGTGGTGACGGGCAGTCGGTACCCGGTGGAGGGACGCAGGACGTCAGCCAGATACGCGCCGACGCGGCGGGCCTGGGGCGAGTCCTCGACCCGGATACGGGTGCCGTCGGTGATGCGATACGGGGATCCGCCCGCGTGGACCGAGGCGGGAGCCGGCACCACCTGCCCGAGCGGGGTCGCGGTGCGGCCCGACTCGGAGTGTGCGGCACCGGCGACTGAGACACCGGCGGCCGCCACGAGCAGCAGCGTACCGAGAAGACGGGGCGTTCTGTGCTGTCTCACATGCGCTCCCTTCGAAGGACCCTGCAAATCAATTGCGGATGGGTGTAGACCACTCTTCCGCAGACCCGGTGAAACAATCCCCCTCATGGCGGAAATCATCCAGAAGGACGGGACGTGGACCTTCGACGGCGACGCGCTGCGGCTGACTCCGGGGCGCGACAAGAACGTGAGCCTGCTCCGCAGAACCTTGGGTGAACTGACCGTACCGCTGGGAGCGTTGGCGGGGATTTCCTTCGAACAGGGCAAGAAGAGCGGGCGGTTGCGGCTCCGACTGCGCGACGGTGCCGACCCGCTGCTCCAGGCGACCGGAGGCAGGCTCGCCGAGCCGAACGACCCCTACCAGCTCACCGTGGAGTCCGACCGCTACGGCGTCGCCGAGTACGTCGTGGACGAGGTCCGGGACGCGCTGCTCCTGGACCGGGTGCCGGCCGACCCGGTCGACGGCTATCTGCTCCCGGGCCCCTCCGTGCCGCTGTCCGTCTCCGCCGGCGACGGCACCGCGAGCTTCGACGGCGAGCACGTGCGCCTGGAGTGGAACTGGAAGACCGAGGACTCCAAGTCCGCCGCCGGAGCCCGCTCGCTCGCCCTCACCGACCTCACCACCGTCGAGTGGCACCCCGCGGTCGGCCTGGAGAACGGCTACCTGCGCTTCACCGTCCGCGGCGCGGAGACCAAGGCCCCACCGAAGTACGACCCCAACTCCGTCGAACTGTGGGGCTTCAAGAAGGACCCGCTGATGGCCCTGGTCGCGGCGGCGGTACAGGCCCGGCTCCCGCATCCCACGGCCTCCCCGGAAGCCGCGCGGGCGGCGGAGCAGCCGGCCGCGATCGCCCCGGAGGACGATCACGACGCCCTGCTCCGCCGCCTGCGCGAACTGGGCGACCTCCACAGGTCCGGCGTTCTGACGGACGAGGAGTTCGCCACAGCCAAACGGGCGGTCCTCAAGCGGATGTAGAAATCCGCGACGAGGACCGCCCGAGGTCGTCCCACCTTGCCTTCTAGGCATACGACCAGTGGAGCGCCCCTTCAGGGGCGCGGGGCTGTGACATGTGCGGCTCCGCCGCGTGGGCGCGACCAGCCACACTCAGCCCGCAGACAAAGTCACCGAGCGCGACGGGCCACCGTGAAGTGGTCGACTTCGGCACCCGTCTCGGCAATCCCCCGCACCGTCAGCGTGGCCAGCCGACCCTTGTGCGCGGGCGTGACATCCACCCGGAGGAAGGAGTAGTTGAGGTAGCGCACCCGGGACCAGGCGACCGTCTCGTTCTGCTTGCCGTCCTTGAGGTTGATGAAGGAGGCGACGGAGTCGACCTCGTTCTCGTGGCCCTCGTACGACTCCGGGGCGGTGAACGCGTACAGGCTGCGCCCCGCCGCGCCCGCCGTCACGTACACGACACCGTCGGTCTCCGGGTACGCCGTGCCGCCGATCGGCAGCTTCTTGGTGACCGCGTTGCCCTTGATGACGTCCGTGCGCTCGTACTGGTGGTTGTGGCCGTTGATGACCAGGTCCACCGTGTACTTCTCGAACAGCGGCACCCACTCCTGTCGCACGCCCCCCTCCGAGGCGTGCGCCGTGGAGGTGCAGTACGCGCAGTGGTGGAAGAAGATCACGATGAAGTCGACGTCCTTGGACGCCCGGAACTTCTTGAGCTGGCCCTCGAGCCACTTCGTCTGCGTTCCTCCGGATATGCCCAGGTTCGCCGGGATCTCGAAGGAGATGTCGTTGGCGTCCAGCGAGATGATCGCCGTGTTGCCGTAGACGAAGGAGTAGACGCCGGGCAGGTTCTTCTTGTCGGGCCCGTTGTCCGGAAGCGTCCAGCGGGCCTCTTCGCCGCCGTAGCCGTTGGGCGAGTACCAGGCCTCCATGTCGTGGTTGCCGTACGCGGGCATCCACGGGACCTGCTTGGCGACCGTCTCGGTCTGGGCGAGGAACTGGTCCCAGATGCGCGAGTCGAAGCCGGTGTCCTCCTTCTTGCCCGCACCGGCCGGGTCCGCGTACGCGATGTCGCCGGCGTGCAGGTGGAAGGACGGGTTCTGGCCGAGCAGCAGGGCGTCGTTGGCGAGGCCGTGGTAGCCGACACCCTCGTCACCGAAGGCCGTGAAGGTGAACGGCTCGGCGTGCGAGGGCGCGGTGGTGAAGGTGCCGAGCGTGCCCAGCAGGTGGGGCGCGCAGGGGTCGAAGCCCGCGTGGCCGACGCCGTAGTAGTACGTCTTGCCGGGGCGCAGGTGGGTGAGCTTGGCGTGCAGGTAGTACTGCGTGTGGTCGCCGCTCGCGCCGACGCCCGCCGGGGTGTAGAGGGTGCGGACCTCGGCCTCGATCTTGCGGGAGAGGTCCCAGGGGTGGGCGCCGATGCGGATGAACGGCTTCTTCACCGCGGCCGGAACCTGCCAGGAGACCGTGATCTCCGTACGCGGGTCGTTGCCGAAGGCGAGGTGACGGCCGAAGGGGGCGACGAGGGCGCCGTCGACCTTCTCGGTCGAGGAGGTGGTGGCCTGCGTCGGGGCAGCGGCCTGTGCGACGGCGCCGGGCACGAAGGCACCGCCCGCGACGGCGCCGAGGGTCACGGCCCCGCCTCTGATCATGTTGCGCCGGGAGAACTTGGCGCGGAGATACTCGTGCTGCTCTGCCATGGTCATGCGCTCGGCGAGCTTCTCCGGTACGCCCATGCGTGGAGTGTCCATGGCCACAGAAGTTGCTCCCGGCAATCGACGCGGCACAAGACGCAGGATGGACAGCTTGCTAACAGCCCCCCATAAGACCTTCAACAGCCACTTGCCCGATATCGGGCAAGATTCTTGCGAATCGGCTCCTGGTACCTCAGGATCAACGGGTGCACGACGAACTTGTTGATCACCTGACGCGCTCCACCCCCCTGAACCGGGGCGAGGCACTGCGGGTGATCCAGGACGTGCTCGCCTACTTCGACGAGACGACCGAGGACTACGTCCGTCGCCGCCACCGCGAGCTCCAGGCCCAGGGCCTGGTCAACGCGACGATCTTCGAACGGATCGAGGCGGACCTGAAGTACCGCGCGGTCGCGCCGCCGGAGCTCACGCTCAGGCAGCTGCGCCGCATTGTCTACGGCTGAGGAATACATATACATGTGCGGAATCGTCGGATACATCGGCAGGCGTGACGTGGCACCGCTGCTGCTCGAAGGCCTCCAGCGCCTGGAGTACCGCGGCTACGACTCGGCGGGTATCGTCGTCACGACGCCGAAGTCGGCCGGTCTGAAGATGGTCAAGGCCAAGGGCCGGGTCCGTGACCTGGAGGCCAAGGTCCCCGCACGCTTCAAGGGCACGACCGGCATCGCCCACACCCGCTGGGCCACCCACGGCGCCCCCTCCGACGTGAACGCGCACCCCCACATGTCCGCCGACAGCAAGGTCGCGGTCGTCCACAACGGCATCATCGACAACGCCTCCGACCTGCGCAAGAAGCTCGAGGCGGACGGTGTCGAGTTCCTCTCGGAGACCGACACCGAGGTCCTCACCCACCTGATCGCCCACTCCCAGGCCGAGAAGCTCGAGGACAAGGTCCGCGAGGCACTCCGGGTGATCGAGGGCACGTACGGCATCGCGGTCCTGCACGCCGACTTCCCCGACCGCATCGTGGTGGCCCGCAACGGCTCCCCGGTCGTCCTCGGCATCGGCGAGAAGGAGATGTTCGTCGCCTCGGACATCGCCGCCCTGGTCACCCACACCCGCCAGATAGTGACCCTGGACGACGGCGAGATGGCCACCCTCAAGGCCGACGACTTCCGCACGTACACCACCGAGGGCACCCGTACGACGGCCGAGCCGACCACCGTGGAGTGGGAGGCGGCCTCGTACGACATGGGCGGCCACGACACGTACATGCACAAGGAGATCCACGAGCAGGTCGAGGCCGTGGACCGGGTGCTGCGCGGCCGCATCGACGACCGGTTCTCCACCGTGCACCTCGGTGGCCTGAACCTGGACGCTCGTGAGGCGCGCCAGATCCGCCGCGTGAAGATCCTCGGCTGCGGCACCTCGTACCACGCGGGCATGATCGGCGCCCAGATGATCGAGGAGCTCGCCCGCATCCCCGCGGACGCCGAGCCGGCCTCCGAGTTCCGTTACCGCAACGCGGTCGTCGACCCCGACACCCTGTACGTGGCCGTGTCCCAGTCCGGTGAGACGTACGACGTACTGGCCGCCGTGCAGGAGCTGAAGCGCAAGGGCGCGCGGGTGCTCGGTGTGGTCAACGTCGTCGGCTCGGCGATCGCCCGCGAGGCGGACGGCGGCATGTACGTCCACGCTGGCCCCGAGGTCTGCGTCGTCTCGACGAAGTGCTTCACCAACACGACCGTCGCCTTCGCGCTGCTCGCGCTGCACCTCGGCCGTACCCGTGACCTGTCGGTCCGCGACGGCAAGCGGATCATCGAGGGCCTGCGCAGGCTGCCCGGGCAGATCTCCGAGATCCTGGAGCAGGAGGACGAGATCAAGAAGCTGGCCGAGGAGTACGCCGAGGCCCGCTCGATGCTCTTCATCGGCCGCGTCCGGGGCTACCCGGTGGCCCGTGAGGCCTCCCTGAAGCTCAAGGAGGTCTCGTACATCCACGCCGAGGCCTACCCGGCCTCCGAGCTCAAGCACGGCCCGCTGGCGCTCATCGAGCCCGCGCTGCCCACGGTCGCGATCGTGCCCGACGACGACCTCCTGGAGAAGAACCGCGCCGCCCTGGAGGAGATCAAGGCCCGCAGCGGCCGGATCCTCGCGGTGGCGCACCAGGAGCAGGAGAAGGCCGACCAGACGATCGTCGTCCCGAAGAACGAGGACGAGCTGGACCCGATCCTCATGGGCATCCCGCTCCAACTCCTCGCCTACCACACGGCATTGGCCCTGGGCCGCGACATCGACAAGCCGCGCAACCTGGCCAAGTCGGTGACGGTGGAGTAAAAATCCACCAGCCCACCGAAGCGACAACTGAGGAACCCCCGCGGCGCGCAACCACCGCCACGAGGGCGGCGCCGGTTTAGGCGCAAAGGACGAGAACGGGTCCCTGTGCCACGCCACCAGCGCACAGGGACCCGTTCCTTCAGGGGGCCGGGGCCGCCCATGCCCCGGCCCGCGCCGACGTCAGCCGGTGGCCGTCACCCCCCGGCCGGC
>LRTP01000111.1 GCA_001550305.1 Streptomyces diastatochromogenes | reverse complement strand
GCGCCGATGGCTCCCAGGCCACCCAGCAGAGTGAAGACGTCGTCCAGCGGGGTGCCAGCGAGGAACAGGCCGCTGCCCAGCGACAGGACGCAGAGCAGGACCTGACCACCGCCGGCACCTACATCGAGATGACCTCCCGCCTGGCCGAGCCCGTCCTTCTGGGCCTCGCGGTCCTCGCCGTCCGCAACCGCGTCAAACGCTGACCCACTGCCACCCGACACTGAAGCAATCGCTGCACCCGAACCCGCATGAGCCATCGCACGGAAGATTTCAGTGCCCAGGTCACAGGCTCGCTCACTGAATGCTTCCGTGCTGCCCGACAGTCCTGCCGCCTCGGGATGGTAGTGAGGAGTGCCGCCGCAGAACCACATGTCCCCCATGCGGCAGCGACAGCCCCGGATGCTCCAGTGCGTGCGTGTCGGCATGAGGGAACATCCCCGCGGGTGCGGGGAGCAGATGTGACAGAAACGGTCAGCGACCCGGGTCGCGGGAACATCCCCGCGGGTGCGGGGAGCAGCTGGCCGAGCTCGGCGAGGTGGCCCGGGTCCTGGGAACATCCCCGCGGGTGCGGGGAGCAGCCGATGTCCTGGGACATCCAAAACGAATCCGCGGGAACATCCCCGCGGGTGCGGGGAGCAGTAGCGCCAGGCGATCTCGCCGAAGTTGGTGTCGGGAACATCCCCGCGGGTGCGGGGAGCAGCACGCGAGCACCGGGCCGTGATCCTGCCGGTTGGGAACGTCCCCGCGGGTGCGGGGAGCAGTTCCAGACTGGCATCCGACACGTCGTGGGGGATGGGAACATCCCCGCGGGTGCGGGGAGCAGGACAGGCCCTTGCCCTTCAGGCCCTTCAGCGCGGGAACATCCCCGCGGGTGCGGGGAGCAGGCGAGTGCGCAGGCGGCGCAGGCGGAGTCTCTGGGAACATCCCCGCGGGTGCGGGGAGCAGACCCGCGTGGTCACCATGGACGTCAACGGCGCGGGAACATCCCCGCGGGTGCGGGGAGCAGGCGATCCTGCCCAAGCGCAAGTACGTGACGATGGGAACATCCCCGCGGGTGCGGGGAGCAGACGACTATGCGAGGGCCAACAAAACTGAGGTAGGGAACATCCCCGCGGGTGCGGGGAGCAGGCCGGACATCCTCGACAGCGTGCTGCGGGACCCGGGAACATCCCCGCGGGTGCGGGGAGCAGTGGAGTTGGCGGCAACCGAGGGCGTCTTCGACGGGAACATCCCCGCGGGTGCGGGGAGCAGGAAGCCGGGGTCGGTGATCTGCGACAGGTGGAGGGAACATCCCCGCGGGTGCGGGGAGCAGACGCCGCCGGGCCGCGGGTACTGCGAGATCCGGGGAACATCCCCGCGGGTGCGGGGAGCAGCGCGGGTATCGAGCTGCCACACGCCGACATTCGGGAACATCCCCGCGGGTGCGGGGAGCAGAAGATGCGCGACCAGATGGTCAAAGCGCAGCAGGGAACATCCCCGCGGGTGCGGGGAGCAGCCAGGACGTCACCGACGAGGAGCTGAACGAGCAGGGAACATCCCCGCGGGTGCGGGGAGCAGTCCACGCCGGGCCTGTCGGACACCCAGAAGCAGGGAACATCCCCGCGGGTGCGGGGAGCAGAGCTGCGCGCTTCCGATCATGCTGGCGCCGAGGGGAACATCCCCGCGGGTGCGGGGAGCAGTCCAGGTCCGACTTGGGAACTTGTGCGATGTGGGGAACATCCCCGCGGGTGCGGGGAGCAGACTGTCTGACCTGCTGGTCTGGGGCTAGGGCTGCACGGTTTCACGTACTTTCACCGATCTCGGCAAAGGGTGCATTTCTCGCTTATCTCTTTCTGGGGTGGATGCCGATAGCAAATGGATCACCTTATGGCTTGAGTGTGCCTGCCGGGAGCTGGATAGCTCTATCGGCTGCAGATCAAGTCTGTTTCCTCGATTTGGCCTGCTGGGTGTTGGTTTGCGTGTAGGCATCTTGCATGACCAGTGGGGGTGTTGTCGGTTGTGGGCTATTGTCGCGGCTTCAGGTGTCGGCGCGGTCGGTGTGGGCGAAGCATGATCGTGACGCTGACGGATGGTTGCCCTTGTGGCGGCACATGGAGGACAGCGCGGCTGTCGCCAGCCTGCTGTGGGACGAGTGGCTGCCTTCCGGTGTGCGGCGGTTGATCGCTGGGGCGTTGCCCGGTGGTGAGGGGGACGGGCGCAGGCTCGTCGTGTGGCTTGCGGGTGTGCATGACATTGGTAAGGCGACGCCGGCGTTCGCCTGCCAGGTCGATCAACTCGCCGATGTCATGCGGGAGAAAGGTCTGGAAATGCGGTCCCGTCAGGCGATGGGGCCGGATCGGCGACTGGCACCGCACGGGCTGGCCGGTCAGGTGCTGCTGGGTGAGTGGCTGGAGGAGCGTCACGGGTGGGCGGCCAAGCAGACCGGGCAGTTCACCGTGGCGGTGGGTGGGCATCATGGGGTGCCGCCGGAGAACGGTCAGATCAAGGCCCTGTACGACCATGAGGAGTTGCTGCGTACTCCTGGCCGTAGCAGCGGGCTTTGGCGACAGGTGCAGACGGAGCTGCTCGATGCGTGCGCGGAGTACTTTGGCGTGGGGGACCGGCTTCAGACGTGGCGGGAGGTGAGACTGCCGCAGCCCGTACAGGTGTTGCTGACCGCGCTGGTCATCGTCTCCGACTGGATCGCCAGCAATCCCGACCTCTTCCCGTACTTCCCGGATGCTGCGTCTCGTGGCAGTGAGGAGCGGCTGGCGGCGGCATGGCAAGGGCTGGATCTCCCGGCGCCGTGGCGGGCGGCAGAGCCTGTCTGGGATGCGCAGGAGTTGTTCGTGTCCCGGTTCGGGCTTCCGCAGGGGGCGAGGGTCCGTCCGGTTCAGGAGGCGGCGCTGGCGCTGGCCCGGGAGATGAAGGCGCCCGGGCTGATGGTCATCGAAGCTCCGATGGGGGAGGGGAAGACGGAGGCGGCGCTCGCTGTGGCCGAGGTCTTCGCGGCGCGTTCGGGTGCGGGCGGTGTGTTCTTCGCGTTGCCGACGATGGCGACGGGCAATGCGATGTTCCCGCGGTTGCTGGAGTGGCTGAAACGGCTGCCGGACGACGGCAGCCGCCGGCACTCTGTGCACCTTGCGCATTCGAAAGCGGCTCTCAACGAGGACTTCGCCGGCCTACTGGCCCGTAGCGGGCAGGTGGCGGCGGTCGATGTGGATGCCGCCGTGCCTGCGTCCGGGCGGCTGGGGGAGCCGACGCGGTCCGCGGGCGCCGAGCTGGTGGCTCACACCTGGCTGCGGGGCCGTAAGAAGGCGATGCTGGCGTCGTTCGTGGCCGGTACCGTCGACCAGCTGCTGTTCGCCGGGCTGAAGAGCCGGCATCTGGCGCTGCGCCATCTGGCGGTGGCGGGCAAGGTCGTTGTGATCGACGAGGCGCACGCCTACGACACCTACATGAGTGTCTACCTGGACCGGGTGCTGGCCTGGCTGGGCGCCTACCGGGTTCCCGTGGTCGTGCTCTCTGCGACCCTGCCTGCTGCGCGTCGGCGTCAGCTGGTCGAGGCGTACTCCGGGGCGGCCGGCACACTGGCCGACAGCGCTCCGGCAGACGGGGTGTATCCGCTGCTCACCGCTGTCGCGCCGGGCGGTAGGCCCGTGGTGCGTCATCCGGTTGCTTCGGCCCGGTGCACGGATGTCCGGGTCGAGCGTCTTGCGGACGGTCTGGATGTTCTGGCCGACCGGCTGGAGAGGGAGCTGGCCGGCGGCGGGTGTGTGCTCGTCGTTCGCAATACGGTCAAGCGCGTGCTGGAGACGGCCCGTGTGCTGCGGGAGAGGTTCGGCGACGGGGACGTCAGCGTGGCGCACTCGTGTTTCGTGGACGTCGACCGGGCGGCCAAGGACCGTGACCTGCTGGAGAGGTTCGGTCCGCCCGGCAAGGCGACGGGGCGGCCTTCAGGGCGGCATGTCGTGGTGGCCAGCCAGGTGGCCGAGCAGTCCCTGGACGTGGACTTCGATCTCCTCGTCAGCGACCTGTGCCCGGTGGACCTGCTGCTGCAGCGGATGGGCCGGCTGCACCGTCACCAGCGCGGGGAGGGCCAGAGCGAGCGGCCCGCGCGGCTGCGTGCGGCACGGTGCCTGCTGACCGGCGCCGGCTGGGAGGCGGATGTGCCCGTCCCGGTACGCGGTTCGGTCGCGGTATACGGGGCGTATGCGCTGCTGCGGTCGGCCGCGGTGCTGCTGCCCCATCTCGACGGCGGGCTGCAGCGTCCCGTGCGGCTGCCCGCTGACATCAGCCTGCTCGTCCAGGGTGCGTACGCCGAGGCTCCGGTCGGGCCGGAGCATTGGGCGTACGCGCTGGAGGAAGCAAGGGTGCGGTTCGAGCGGCACCGGGCCGACCAGGCCGAGCGGGCGGCTGTGTTCCGCCTCGGCGAAGTCGGCCGTCCCGGTCGGGCGTTGTTCGGCTGGGTGGCGGCCGGGGTGGGCGATGCCGACGACACCCGCATGGGGCGGGCCCAGGTCCGCGACAGCCGGGAGAGCCTGGAAGTCGTTGTCATGCAGCGGCGTGCCGACGGCACCCTTGCCACCCTCCCGTGGCTGGAAGCAGACAAGCGGGGCCGCCGGCGCGGGGGACTGGAGCTGTCGCAGGATCAGGTGCCCACGTCGTTCGCTGCCCGGGCGGCGGCGAGTTGCGGGCTGCGGCTGCCCATCCAGTTCTCCTACGCCGAGACTCTCGACAAGGCCATCGCGGAACTGGAGCAGCTGTACGTGCCCGCTTGGCAGGGCAAGGACAGCCCGTGGTTGGCTGACCAGCTGATTCTCGCGCTCGATGAGGATTGTCAGACCCTGCTGGCAGGCTATGCGCTCCACTACAGCCCTTCCGATGGCTTGGAGGTGACCCGTGACGGAACCGACCGGTGACAGCACGGTCCGTGTCCCGTTATTCGACCTGACCACCGAGCCGTGGATTGGGGTCCTGAAATGTGACGGCTCGCAGGAGGAGCTGTCGCTGCGTCAGGTCTTCGCCCGGGCAGCCGAGGTGCGGTGCCTCGCGGGAGACCTGCCCACCCAGGAATTCGCGCTGCTGCGCCTGCTGCTGGCCGTTGCCCACGACGCCCTCGACGGCCCCCGCGATGTCGAGTCCTGGGGCGAACTGTGGGCCGACCCGCGGTGCTTCGCGCCGGTCGGCGCGTATCTGGACACGCACCGCGAGCGCTTCGGCCTTTTCCACCCGGCCGCCCCGTTCTTCCAGACCGCTGGGCTGCGGACGGCGAAGGACGAGGTCTTCTCTCTCAACCGGATCGTGGCCGACGTGCCCAACGGGGAGCCCTTCTTCACCGCCCGGATGCCCACCGTCGAACGGCTCACCTTTGCCGAGGCGGCCCGCTGGGTTGTCCACGCCCACGCCTACGACACTTCCGGGATCAAGTCCGGTGCGGTGGGCGACGACCGGGTAAAGGGCGGCAAGGTGTATCCGCTGGGCACGGGGTGGGCCGGCGGCCTTGGCGGCGTCTTTGCGGAAGGCGACACCCTGCGCGAGACGCTGCTGCTGAATCTGGTGGCCGCTGACACCGACGCTCTGGAGTTCACGGCGGACGACCGGCCGGCCTGGCGGCGTGAACCGTGCCCACCCGGCGGATCCGAACGCACGCCGACCGGGTTGCGCGATTTGTACACGTGGCAGTCGCGCCGGCTGCGCCTCCATCACGACGAGGACGCGGTCACGGGCGTCGTTCTCGGCTACGGAGACCCGCTCGCGTCCCGGAACATGCACCGCCGTGAGCCGATGACGGCGTGGCGGCGCAGCCTGGCGCAGGAGAAGAAGCTGCGCCAGTCGCCGGTCTACCTGCCCCGCGAGCACGATCCGGCCCGCTCGGCGTGGCGGGGCATCGCCTCCCTCGTCGCGGACCGGTCGGATACGGTCCAGGGCGCGGAGGCGGCTGCGTACCTGCGTCCCGGGGTCCTGGAGTGGATCGCCCGCCTGGTCACCGAGGGGGAACTGCCGCGGGGCTTCCTCATCCGGGCCCGGATCGTCGGCGCCACGTACGGGACGCAGCAGTCCGTGATCGATGAGGTGGTCGACGACCAGCTCGCCATGCCGGTCGTGCTGCTGCACCGCCAGGACCGTACGTGTGCCCGGCAGGCGATTGGTGCTGCCGAGGACGCTGACCTTGCGGTGCGGGCGCTGGGGGATCTGGCTACCGATCTTGCCCGTGCGGTTGGAGCCGAGGGGGAGGGGGCGCGATCGGCAGCACGGGAACTCGGGTTCACCGCGCTGGAGAACGCCTACCGCACCTGGATCGCTGCCCTGGCGGACGCCGGTGACCCGTTCGAGCGCCGCCGTCGATGGCAGCGCGACGTACACGGCATCGTCGACGGTCTCGGCGACCGTCTCGTCGCGCAGGCGGGGGATGCCGCTTGGCAGGGCCGGACCGTCACTGACAAGAAGGGCGCTCTGTGGCTCAACGCGGGCCTGGCTGACAAGTGGTTCCGCGGGCGCCTGGCCAAGGCTCTGGGCCGCTGGCTGGAGTCCGGTGAGCGAGACGACGCAGGCACACCCCCGTCAGGTCCGCCCGGCCGTCACGAGTCCGACCCTTCTACGACCGACCCGAAGGTGCCCGCATGACCACCACGACAGCCCCGCCGACCGCCCGCTCACGGATCGCCGAACTCGCCGCCGCACAGATCACGCCGTGGCAGGAGGGCTATCTCAGGGACAGCCCGAAGGACGTCGCGGTGCTGGCCCGTCTGCGCCGTGGCGCAGGCCGGGATGCCGCCGACCTGCCCGATCTGTGGGAACTGGTCGACACCTCCCCCCTGCAAGCCCGCCTTGAAGGCGTGCGGCCGCTCGGCGAGGAGGAGCTCGTGCGTGCGGAGGACGCCCTGCACGCGGCCCTCACGCTCTGGGCGCTGCACCAGCAGTCCCGTGGCGCGCGCATGCACCGTCCCCACACGTACAAACGGCCGGCGGGACTGGGTGCGGCTGTGCGGCGTCTCATGCCGCCGGACGGCATCGACGAGCCCGTCCGCAAGCGCCTGGTGCGCGCCGGCACTGCCCCCGACCTGACCAGCCTGTCCCAGCGGCTGCGCGACTTGATTGTCCTGCTGCGCCGCGCGGACATCCCCCTCGACTACGGCCTGCTCGCCGGGCAGCTCTACAGCTGGCAGTGGCCCGGTGGCGCCGACACCATCCGCCGCGAGTGGGGCCGCTCCTTTCACTCCTGGCAGGAACCGGCCGCACAAACCCCCAGCCAGAGCCCCGACGACACCGCCGCCAGCCTCGACGACAGCCACAAGGACGCCTCGTGAACCGCATCTTCCTGGACGTGCACGCCCTGCAGACCGTCCCGCCCAGCAACCTCAACCGTGACGACACAGGCGCGCCGAAGACGGCCGTGTACGGCGGTGTGCCGCGCGCCCGCGTCTCCAGCCAGGCATGGAAGCGGGCCACCCGCACGTACTTCGACGACGAGCACCTGCTCGATCCGAGCGAACTCGGCGTACGGACCAAGAAGGTCGTGGAACTGCTCGCCAAGCGCATCACCGAGCTCGCCCCCTCCCTCAGCACCGACACGGCCCTCACACTCGCCGATGAGACGGTCAAGGCGACAGGGCTGAAGACCGAGGTGCCCAAGCGGAAGGCCGACGCCGCCAAGGAGTCCGGTAACACCCCGGCGCCGGAGGCGAAATACCTGGTCTTCCTCAGCGCCCGCCAGCTCGACGGCCTCGCCCGCTTCGCCGTCGACGGCGCCGCCGACATTACGGCCTTCCTCAAGGAGAAGACGAACAAGGAGAAGGCCAGGGAGATCGCGGACAGCCGCCACTCCGTCGACATCGCCCTCTTCGGCCGGATGGTCGCAGACGCCGCCGACTTCAACGTCGACGCCGCCGTCCAGGTTGCCCACGCCATCAGCGTGCACCGGGTGGACAACGAGTCCGACTACTACACGGCCGTCGACGACGAGAACACCGAGGAAGAGACCGGAGCCGGAATGATCGGCACCGTCGACTTCAACTCCGCCACCCTCTACCGCTACGCCGCCCTCGGCGTCCACCAGCTCGCCGCCAACCTCGGCCAGGGCCTGCGCGAGGACGAGCCGAGGAGCGAGCCGGTGCGCCGCGCGGTCGAAGCGTTCGTGCACAGCTTCGTCGCCTCACTGCCGACGGGAAAGATCAACACCTTCGGGCACCACACCCTGCCCGACGCCGTCGTGGTCAAACTGCGCACCACCCGCCCGATCAGCTTCGTCGCCGCCTTCGAAGAACCCGTCCGCGGCGACCAGGGCGGCCACGTCCGGGAGGCATCCGACCGCCTCGCCGCCTACGTCCCGGACATCGAACGCGCCTACGGCGACCAGGACTCCACCCTCAGCTGGGTCCTGCGCGTCGGACCCAACACCCTCAAACTCGCCGGCCTCGGCACCGAGTCCGACACCCTGGGCGACCTCGTCACCGCCGTCGGCCAAGCCGTCGCCGAACGCCTGGGCAAGCCCGCATGAGCGGCGTCCTCACCCTGCGGCTGGCCGGCCCCCTGCAGTCCTGGGGGGCCTCCTCCCGCTTCACCCGCCGCACCACCGAGTCCGCCCCCACCAAGAGCGGCGTCATCGGCCTGCTCGCGGCTGCGGCAGGCATCGAACGCGGCGACGACACGGCACTCGCGCCCCTGGCGGCCCTGCGGTTCGGCGTCCGGATCGACCAACCCGGCACCCGCATCCGGGACTTCCACACCGCCCACCACGCCGTCACCGGCAAATCCATGCCGCTGTCAGAACGCTTCTACCTCGCCGACGCCGTCTTCGTCGCCGCCCTCGAAGGCGAGCACACACTACTCACCGATCTGCACGCAGCGCTGAAATCCCCGGTCTACCTGCCGTTCCTCGGCCGCCGCTCCTGCCCGCCCGCCGCACCGCTCGAGCTCGGCCTGTACGAGGACGCCTGCTTGGAGCGCGTCCTCCGAGACGTGCCGTGGCAGGCGTCCGCCTGGTACCGCAAGCAGCACCGCTTCCGTCCGCAGGAAGAACTGACGGTGCTGTGGGAGGCGCCAGCCGGCGAACACGGCGATGCCGACACTCTGCGCGACCAGCCGCTCAGCTTCGCCGCCGCACACCGCCGCCACGCCCTGCGCACCGTCGTCACCACCAAGGTGCCGGTGCCCGGCGCCGTCACGGCCGGCGCCCCGCGGCATGACCCGTTCGATGCTCTGGAGGATGAGAGCAGCTGATGTTTCTCTCCCGCTTCCGTATGAACACCGCCCGTCCCGGCGCCCGCCGACTGCTGTCCTCGCCGCAGGCCCTGCACGCAGCCGTCATGTCCTCCTTCCCCGGCCTGCTGCCCACGGACATCCCCACACCGGACGCGCCACGGGTGCTGTGGCGTCTGGACCACCAGGCCCGCGCCGAGGTGCTGCTGTACATCGTCAGCCCCGACCGCCCGGACCTCACCCACCTCGTCGAGCAGGCCGGCTGGCCAGCGGCAGCCGCAGCCGACCCGCACACCCCCGGCTGGCAGACCAGGCCCTACACCCCGTTCCTCGACAAGCTCTCCACAGGCGACCGCTGGGCCTTCCGGCTGACCGCCAACCCGGTTCACACCATTCGCCGCACCCCCAACGAGCCCCGCAAGATCACCGCCCACCTCACCCCCGTCCACCAGACGGCATGGCTGATCGACCGCCAGGAGCGCAGCGGCTTCCGCATCCTGGAGAAAGCCGACGACAAACGTCTACTGCCCAGCGGCACGACGTACCAGGGCAAACACGAACACCACGGCGACCGCTACGAGCTGTCCATCCGCAACCACAACAACCGCTCCTTCGACAAAAGGCGCACAGACGACGACAGGAAGACCAAACCCGTCACCCTCGTCGCCGTCACCTTCGACGGCCGGCTCGAAGTCACCGACCCCGCAGCCCTGCGCCGCACCCTCACCCAGGGGATCGGCCGGGCCAAAGCCTACGGCTGCGGCCTGATCACCCTGGCACCCCTCACCCCGCCCGCCCGGCAGACACCATGACCACGATCTCCCAGCACGCCGCACTGACACCGCGACAACTCACCCGCACCGCAGAGCGCATCTCCTTCATCTACCTGGAACGGTGCACCGTCCACCGGGACGCCAACGCCATCACCGCCCAGGACGCAGAAGGCACCACCCACATCCCCTCGGCGACCATCGGCACCCTCCTCCTCGGCCCCGGCACCCGCATCACCCACCAGGCGATGAGCGTGCTGGGAGAAACCGGCGCGGCCGTCTGCTGGGTCGGAGAACGCGGCGTGCGCTACTACGCCGCCGGCCGCGCCCTCACCCGCTCCTCAGCACTCATGGAAGCCCAAGCCCGGCAGTGGGCCAACGCGCGCAGCCGCCTCACCGTGGCCCGCGCGATGTACCGGCTGCGCTTCCCCGACGAAGACCCCGCCGGCCTGACCCGCCACGAACTCCTCGGCCGGGAAGGACGCCGCGTCAAAGACTGCTACCGCGCCCAGGCCGCCCGCACCGGCATCCGCTGGCGCGGCCGCCAGTATGCCCCCGGCGATTTCACTGCCGCAGACGCTGTCAACCAGGGCATCACCGCGGCAGCCCAGTGCATGTACGGCATCGCCCACGCCGTCGTCACTTCACTGGGCTGCAGCCCAGCCCTCGGCTTCGTCCACTCCGGACACGAACTGTCCTTCGTCCTCGACATCGCCGACCTCTACAAGACCGAGATCGGCATCCCACTCGCGTTCGACGTCGCCGCGCAGGACGAGGAGGACGTCGGCCCCCGCACCCGCCGCGCTCTGCGGGACCGCATCAACGAAACGTCCCTGCTGGAGCGCTGCGTCGACGACATCAAACAGCTGCTGCTGCCGGCAGGAACCAGCTCGGCCGACCCCGGCGGCGACCGGGACGTGGTCACCCTCCAGAGCGACGGCGGCCGCGAAGTCCCCTCCGGCTTCAACCACGACGACACTGGCGACTACGAACAGGTGGCCTGGTGACCGTCATCGTCCTCACCAACTGCCCCGCAGGACTCCGTGGCTTCCTCACCCGCTGGCTCCTGGAAATCTTCGCAGGCGTGTTCGTGGGCAACCCGTCAGCCCGCATCCGCGACGCGCTCTGGCACGAGGTCCAGCAATACGCCGGTCAAGGACGCGCCCTGCTCACCCACACCACCAACAACGAACAGGGCTACACCTTCCGCACCCACGACCACGCATGGCACCCCACCGACCACGACGGCGTCACCCTTATCCACCGCCCTGACATGAAACCTCCGTCCCCGCAGGCGCCCCAACCCACCACGGCTCCTCCCGGATGGAGCAAGGCGGCCAAACGCCGACGCTTCGGAAGAGCCTGAAGGGCATTGGGGTGAGTTTGGGTTGATTGTCGAGTTCGGAGAAAGTGCTCTGGAATCCGTCGCCTCAGAGGTAAACACCCAGGTCAAACAGTCTGCTCCCCGCGCCCGCGGGGATGTTCCCGAGATATCGCCGCTCTCGGCGCACTCTCCGATCTGCTCCCCGCGCCCGCGGGGATGTTCCCGGCCGCACGTCCGCCTCAAAGAGACCGGGCGACTGCTCCCCGCGCCCGCGGGGATGTTCCCACCTGAAAACTGCCGTTGGACTGCCCGCTGCCCTGCTCCCCGCGCCCGCGGGGATGTTCCCGAGACAGAAGGCACAAGATGACGTCGCACAACCTGCTCCCCGCGCCCGCGGGGATGTTCCCCACTCCCTGACGGCCCGCGTTTGCTGCTGTGCCTGCTCCCCGCGCCCGCGGGGATGTTCCCTGCCACCCGCCCGTGGGGCTGTTCCGTGACAACTGCTCCCCGCGCCCGCGGGGATGTTCCCAAGCTGCAGCAGACCCACATGGGCACCGTCGACTGCTCCCCGCGCCCGCGGGGATGTTCCCCGCCCAGCGATGCCGCTCCCCCGGGGACTATCACTGCTCCCCGCGCCCGCGGGGATGTTCCCTCCTGACGGCGCGCGAACCGCGTGTCCCCCTCCTGCTCCCCGCGCCCGCGGGGATGTTCCCTACAAGGACGCGTGGCTCGCCCGCGTCAAGGCCTGCTCCCCGCGCCCGCGGGGATGTTCCCATCGTGGACGGAATCCGGGCGACGGGACAGATCTGCTCCCCGCGCCCGCGGGGATGTTCCCGCGCTTGTCGTAGAGGCCATCGACCACGGTTACTGCTCCCCGCGCCCGCGGGGATGTTCCCGAGCCGCCCACGTTCGAGAAGAGATTCCACGACTGCTCCCCGCGCCCGCGGGGATGTTCCCTGGACCTCCCCCCTCGGCCTCGAGGAAGGCCACTGCTCCCCGCGCCCGCGGGGATGTTCCCGCAAGCGCGAACCCCAGGCCCACCCAGAAACCCTGCTCCCCGCGCCCGCGGGGATGTTCCCGCGTCCATGTGCACGTACTTGTGCCGCCAGGTCTGCTCCCCGCGCCCGCGGGGATGTTCCCTACACCCTGATCGACGAGCCGCTCAGCGAGGACTGCTCCCCGCGCCCGCGGGGATGTTCCCTCCTCGACCTGTGCTTGAGGTAGTCCGTATCCCTGCTCCCCGCGCCCGCGGGGATGTTCCCATCGCGCTCACGATGGCCTGCTGCTGCGCGCTCTGCTCCCCGCGCCCGCGGGGATGTTCCCGTGACGCAGTCCGCGGCCACGCAGACGCTCACCTGCTCCCCGCGCCCGCGGGGATGTTCCCCCCCTGCGCGCGATGGCCCACCGCGCAGGGGCTGCTCCCCGCGCCCGCGGGGATGTTCCCGAGTACGACCGGCTGCGGCTGCGGAAGCTGGCCTGCTCCCCGCGCCCGCGGGGATGTTCCCCGCACGAACATCGCGACGTTTCTGCGCACCCCCTGCTCCCCGCGCCCGCGGGGATGTTCCCATCAGCGCCCCTGGAGGGTCTTGGTCACGGTCCTGCTCCCCGCGCCCGCGGGGATGTTCCCCACACACATCACCCGGTCTGACCTGCGGATATCTGCTCCCCGCGCCCGCGGGGATGTTCCCTGGGCAAGCGCACGAAGGGTGATCTGTGCTTCCTGCTCCCCGCGCCCGCGGGGATGTTCCCTTGCCCTGGGCGTCCTTGAGCTTGGCCCGCAGCTGCTCCCCGCGCCCGCGGGGATGTTCCCGCGGTGAAGCGGTGGGGGCCGTCGTCCGTGGCCTGCTCCCCGCGCCCGCGGGGATGTTCCCAAGGCTGTCGGCCCGCTGCAGCGGCTCGACATCTGCTCGGCCCGGTGAAGCCGACGGATCTCCGCCCAGTCCTCCACGCTGATCACCACTCCTCCCGGCCTGACTCAACGAGCCAGACCCCTGGAGGGGGTCAACTTTCAAGCGCCGCCCCTGGTCCACTTTTCAGCCGTCGCCGACAGCCGACCTGCTCCCCGCGCCCGCGGGGATGTTCCCGGGTCGGTGGGCCCGGCCTGGGGGTCGGTGGTCTGCTCCCCGCGCCCGCGGGGATGTTCCCGCGGTGAAGGAGGAGTGGGAGCCGATCATGCCCTGCTCCCCGCGCCCGCGGGGATGTTCCCGAGTCGGGCGAGCCGCTGATGCTGCGCATCGACTGCTCCCCGCGCCCGCGGGGATGTTCCCCAGGCACTGCTCGACCTCAACGGCTCGTACAACTGCTCCCCGCGCCCGCGGGGATGTTCCCGAGGTTGCGGGCGGTCAGCCGCACCACACCCTCTGCTCCCCGCGCCCGCGGGGATGTTCCCGAGACGTTCCGCACGGCCACGTACGAGTACCGCTGCTCCCCGCGCCCGCGGGGATGTTCCCCACGTACCGGCGGGGGTCCGCAGCCACCGGATCTGCTCCCCGCGCCCGCGGGGATGTTCCCGAGAGCTCGCCGGTCCCGGCGTGGCTCACCCCCTGCTCCCCGCGCCCGCGGGGATGTTCCAATACATTCCCGTATCGGCCCAGTTGGCGGCAACTGCTCCCCGCGCCCGCGGGGATGTTCCCGTGGCGGAGCGATCGTGAACGTGAGCACCATCGCGGCCGCGCTGGGGTTCTCGGGAATGGCGCTGTGGACCGTCAGGCGTGCGAGCTCCGACGAGCCGAGCCAGCCACCGATGGTCGTCAGGATCAGGCCACCGGGTCGGGTCTGCTCGATCCAGGCCGCAGGAACGGTGCGCACGCCGCAGGTAGCGATCACCCGGTCGTACGGTGCCCCCTCGGCGTAGCCGAGAAGGCCGTCGCCGCTGACGAGCGTGGGGTACATCCCCCGTCGGCCCAGGGCTGTCCCTGCACGCGCGGCCACTTCCTCGTCGTACTCGATCGAGGTGACCCGCTGAACCTTGCCGTCTCGCGGCGGGGTTCCACCGTGAGAACCGGGGACTCCAAGACGGCCGGCTCGTGCCGATGCTTCAGTACCCCCACGACTCGTAAAGCGATGATTCGCCCGACCCGGGGCGTTCGTCTCTTGCTTGAAGCCGCCTAAAGATCGGGCCTCACTGGATGATTACGGGGACTGCCAGGATCGGAGACGATCCGCGATGTCGAAGGTGTCCAGTCGCAGGGCCTTGATGTCCTCGATCAGTTGAATCCACTGGACCTGACTCGCGGAGACGGTCTCGCCGGAGGCCTCGATGTACGCCACGGCGACGGCATATCCGTACAGCTCGTTCCGCGCAGGGAGCGGCCGCTGGAGCACGATGGTGTCCAGGAGTGCGGCGGCACGCCAGTAGGCATCGGGGTCGGACACGTCCAGGTGCGGGGTGTTCACCCGGTGCCGCGCGACGGCCGCGACCAGCGCCGAGTAGTCGCGGATCTGCAGGTCTTTGCCGAGTACGCGCTCTTGGCGGTCGAGGAGCCAACGGACGTCGACGAACAGTTCCAAGATCAGGCCGCCCGGCTACGGGCGGGCGCTGCGGGGAGGCCGCCGAATGCCTTGTCGAAGGCGTCGGCGAAGCCCGGACGGTCGATCGCGGCGTCGAACGCGGCGCTCGCCCGCCCAAGCAGCGCCTGGTGCTCTTCTTGCTGGGAGAGGTCGTCGAGGTAGGCGGCCAGACTCATGCCGCGGGCCTTGGCGAGGGCCGCGAGGCGATCCCTCGTGGCCGTGTTGATCCGTACGCTGGTGTCAGCCATGCCCCCAGTATGCACCCGTGCATGCGTTTACGCATACACCCGCCTCTGACCTGCGTCCTTCACCCGCCGACAGTAAGAGGCCTGCCGCCGATGTCGCGTCGAGCTTGAGCCACGGTGGCCTCGGGGCCGTCGTGGCGGTGGATGCTACGGAACCCGAGGCCCTGCACCAGCGGTGGTACTCGGCGTGGTCGTCGACGAACACACTCCGGCCCGGTCAGCCCCAACGTCAACGCCCGTGCCTTGTTTTTCCCCTGGGAGCGGCTCAGCTCAGAATGCCAGTGATCTCCTGGTCGGTGAGGGCCTGGGCGATCTGCCAGCGCATGCCGCCCCGGGAGCCCTTGATGATGACCACGTCGCCGGGCTGCAGCAGCTTCTTCAGGAGGTCGGTCGCGGTCTCGTTGTCCCTGACGATGGCGACGTCCACGCCAGCGTCCGCGGCGCCGAGGGCGAGTTGTTTGGCCATCTCTCCGCCCACCGCGACCACGACGTCGGCGCCGTACTGGCCGGCCATCTGGCCGACGTCCCAGTGGGCTTTCGCTGCTTCGTCGCCCAGTTCGAGCATCTCGCCGAGGACGGCGATCCTGCGCCCGTCTACGGGCAGCGCTTTTGTCTCGACCTGGTCGTTCACGCCTCCCCCCGCCTTGCCAGGGGCTCGAAGGTGATCGCACGGCCGGAGTACGAAGCGGCTACGCGGCTGAGTGGCAGCCGGTCGTGGGTTTGCCCCCAGCGCGACGGGTCCCGGAAGTGCACCGTCGGCACCGCTTCGGTCTCGTAGCCGCGTGCGACGACCAGGTGCCCACCGCGGCGGCCGTCCTCGGGGAACTGCTCGCTCACCGAGATGATCATCGGGGCGTCGGTGAGACGCTGCCCCAGCTCCTCCACCGGAACCGGCTGCGCCTCGCCGACGACACCGAACTCCCGTGCGAGGTTAGCGATGGCTGCATGAACCCAACCGCGTTCTACACGGGCGCCGCGCTTCTCGCCGAGTTTGAGCAGTTCGGTCACGCTGGGCGAGGTGCCCGTGTAGGCGAGCAGGATCATGCGGAGCGCCGCCATGCCGCATGCGCGGTCGGACCATTCAAGGCGGTCGCCGAGTGCCCAGCCGCCTTGCTGTTCCCATTCCTCTGCCGGAATGAGTTGTCGGCACATGGGAACCTGGTGGATCACGGACACAAGCGGTGCTCTCCCCTGGGGACTAGGCGGCGTCCCGCGGTTCCGGCGTTCTGGTGAAGACGGGCACGGGCAGGGGAACATCGTATGCGGGCCGGGTCAGCGCCTCGTGGAGATAGGCCCGCACCACATCGGTATGGCTCAATCCCACCAGTCCCGCGCCGGTGATGAAGTTGGCTTCTCGAGACATTCCTGGCGTGGGGTTGATCTCGAGCGCGTACGCCGCGCCGGCGCTGGTGACCATGAAGTCGACGCGGATCGCTCCCCGACAGTCCAGCGCCTCCCACAGGATGCAGGCGTAGCGCATGACCAGGTCCTGTACGTGGCTCGGGAACTCTGCTGGCTCCACGGACACGGTCTCCTGGCTGGACACATCCAGCTTGGTGTCCGCGTCGTAGTACTCCGCCTCGTGAACGTACGTGGCCAGCGGCGGGAAGGCGACTACGCCGCCGGGGAGCTCCAGCAGACCCACCGTCACGGGTGTCCCGGTGATGAACTCCTCGACCAGGACCGGCGAGGAGTCCACAAGCAACGCCGCTGCCAGGGCCATGGGTAGATCATTTTTGGACTTGACGAGGTTCATTCCGACGCTGGAGCCTCCCAGAGTGGGCTTGACCATTACGGGGCGGCCGGGCCATCGCACCATGCTGTCGCGGACGCCCTTCCAGACCTGCCAGGGAGGCGTCGGGATGCCAAGCGCGCTCATGAATTCCTTGGATTTGATCTTGTCGGCGCCGATCGCGCAGGCGGTGACGCCATTGCCGCAATAGGGGAGTCGCAGGTAGTCGAGAGTTCCCTGCAGCCGGCCGTCCTCTCCGAAGGGGCCGTGGAGGTTGGACAGGATCACGTCGTGATGGGTCAGGTCCTGAACGAAGGTCGGAGTGCAAGGGTCGACGACCTGCCACGTGAGGCCGAGCTCCGTTAGCGAGTCGCCCAGGGCCGTGGAAGAAAGCTGTCCGACGGGGCTCTTGCTCTTGTAGAGCTGGTCTTCGACCGACACCCCTCCGTAAACCAGGCCCACCGACACAGGGCCGGGTTCCCAGGCCTGCAGGGCGGCCGTCTCCTGGCCGATGAGGTCGCGGTCGCGCGCGTCGATCATGGGCTTCATGCGAGTTCTCCTTCGAAGACCTGCGTGACAGGGCCGTTGATCCAGTACGTCCGGCCGGGCGGCCGCTTGGAGTGAGGGGACACCACGAGTGGTGTCCCGGCCTGGTTGTGCACGGTGGTGGTCTTGGCGCAGATCAGGCCTCGCCGGGTGGCGATGACGACTGCGGCCACGGCGCCGCTTCCGCACGACAGCGTCTCGGCTTCCACGCCGCGTTCGTACGTGCGGATCTTGAGGGCCTGGTCGCCGATGATCTGAACGAAGTTCACGTTCGATCCGAGCGGCGCCAAGTTCTGGTGATGGCGAACGAGCTTGCCGAACGTCTTGGTGTCGATGGCGTCGACGTCGTCGACGATGGCGACGACGTGTTCCGTTCCGGTGTGCGCCGAGTCGAACCAGAGCGGGCGGCCATTCCAGACCGCTTGCAAGAGACGCATGTCGACCGGGCCGACCTCGGCGGTAACGGATACGCCGTCGTCACGCAGCACGGCGTCGTGCTTGACGCCATTCATGACGAGGGTCATCTCCTGGAGCCCGTCGCTCCGAGCCGCGCACCAGGCGGCGCTGCGCAGGGCGTTGCCGCACATGGTGGCGACTGAGCCGTCCGCGTTGTAGCAGGTCACGTTCAGCACGCCAGCGGAGGTGCTGCTCAGGATGCTGGTCACCAGGCCGTCGCCACCGATTCCGGTGCGCCGGTTGCACAGTCGTACAGCGGTGGTCCGCCAGTCCTGCGGGGTGTCCGCGTCGGGGCCGGTGACCAGGATGAAGTCATTTCCGGCACCATGAACTTTGAGGAACCTCAATGCAGCCTCCCAACAAGGGTTGTCATTCGGAGACCGAGGCGGGGCCGGGATGGACCAGGCGCCCGCCTTGGATGTTGAGAATCCCGGCGCGAGGGGACCCGCGCCGGACGTTCGATCTGCCCGATGGACCCGGCCGGTCGGCATCCGGGCCACCGGGCAGGGGTCTATGCCGCCGGGGCGTCTGCGTAGCCGCTGAGGACCACGCACACGTGGCTGGCGTCCAGTGGGTAGTCCGTTCTCGACGTCCAGCCCGCGCCCAGGTTGCGGATCTGCTCTGGGGTGAGGCCCCTGGCCCATCGGGGAGGGGGCGGGGCGCCTGGTTCGACGAGCGGCACCGTGAGGTGGAGTTGGCCCTTGGGGGTCAGCCAGCGGCCGGCGTCGACGAGGAACCGTTCCCGGTCGAGATAGGGCAGGGTGTTGCGGCACATGATCAGGTCGAACGTGCCGGGCTGCAGGCTGGCCGGGATGGACCGGGCGACGAAGTCGTGCTGCGCGTACATGAGGTGGGGTCCGGAGCCCTGCCATCGGGCCATGGCCAGGGCCGTGGGTGAAACGTCCATGGCCAGGACGCCCAGGCCTGCCGCAGCCAGTCGACGTGACCAGTGGCCGGTCCCACATCCCGCATCGAGCGCCAGCATTCCTGGGGCCGCGTCCACGTGCTGGTGGAAGAGTTCCATCTCCGCATCGGTGATGGGCACGCGCATCCTCGCGTCCCTGGCGTACCAGGCATCCCACTCCGCAGCCGCAGACAGCGGCACTACCCCCGGGGCCGCGGGCGCGGTACAGGACAGGAGGTCAGGCATGGAAGAACCCCCTCGCGCGGTCCACGTCCGTGACCTGGCCGTGGTCCGCGTCGATCTCGGCGCGGGCGGCATGGGCGTAGTGCTGCACCACCGAGGGGCTGAAGGCGTGCGTGGCGAGCGAGCCCTCCGTGAATGCGGCCACGGCCTCGTCAAGGGTGCGCGGCACCGGCCTTGGGAGCGGATCGGCCTCGTAGGCGTCTCCTGTGCAGGGGGCCGGCAGCATCGGGTGCTTCGTGATGCCGTGGAGGATTCCCGCGAGGACCGCGGCAAGTGCGAGATAGGGGTTGGCGTCGGCGCCGGGAAGCCGGACCTCCAGCCGGGTGTCCTTGCGGCGGCCGGCGACCCTGATGGCACAGGAGCGGTTGTCGAACCCCCACGTGAAGTTCGTCGGTGCGAAGGAGTGGGGAGCGAATCGCCGGTAGGAGTTGGGATAGGGGGCGTACAGCGGTGCCATCTCGGGCAGCGCGTCGAGGAGTCCGGCAATGGACTTCCCGAGGACCTCGGGAAGACCCGCGCCGAAGGCCGTCGCGAACGCGGGCTCGCCGTCACGCCACAGGGACACGTGGAAGTGCAGGCCGGATCCGATGCCGGTCTCGGGGGCGGCCATGAACGTCGGCGTCATACGCTGCCGCGCCGCAATGGCCCGAACGGCGTGCTTGTGCACGGCGTACGTGTCGCAGGCCCGCATCGCATCGCCGTACGGCCACGTGACCTCGATCTGTCCCGGTGCCCCTTCCGTCTTGATGGCCTCGACCGGTGCGTCGGCCTGGTGCAGCGCGTCCCGGAGGGCTCCGAAGAACGCGGAGAGGCTGGGGGGATGGTCGAGGGCATAGTCGAGGTTGTGGGGCGACACAGGCCTCAGGCCCCGGTATCCCGCTCGGCGGCTGCGGTCCGCGCTACCGCGGTAGAGCAGGAACTCACTCTCGATGCCCACCCGGACCTCCCACCCGAGGGCTGCCAGGTACTTGATCTGCTGGCGCAGCATCTCCCGAGGCGCCACCGGGACGCGGTAGCCGTTGTGGTCGTGGGCGTCGCCGAAGACGAGAACGGTGCCGGGCAGGTAGCTCAGACGCCGGATGGCACCCAGATCGGGAACGACCCTCAGGTCTCCGTACCCGTCGTGCCAGCCGGTGAGCCCGAAGCCGTCCAGCGGGGTCATGTTGACGTCGGACGCCAGGATGTAGGCGCACATCTCCGACCCGGCGGGAAGCTGGGTGAGGAAGTGGAGAGCGTCGAAGCTCTTCCCCTTCAGGCGGCCCATCAGGTCCGGGACGCCGAGCATCACCGTGTCGATCTCGTGGGCCTGGACGAGCTCGCCGAGCCTGTCACGGGTGAGACGGTCGTTGATCTCGTCGGTCATCACAGCACATCCCCGGCAAGAGCAGCGTTCTGGGCAGCGGAGCCGAGCGGGGGCACCTTGTAGTCGCGCTTGCCCTTGGTGATCCACGTGATCCAGGCCAGGACCAGGACCACGGCCAGTGCGACGCCTGCGTAGTTGAACGACTCGGCGGTGATCGGGGAGGCCTGCGGCAGGCAGAACACGACCGTCAGGACGATCACGTACACCACGGAGAGGAGCCCAAGGGGGCGGCTCCAGCCTCCGAGGTGCCACGGGCCGGGCTGGAAGGCACGGCCGGCGCGGAGGCGGAGGTAGACGGGGATCGCGTAGGCGGGGGTGATCCCGATGACGTTGATCGCGGTGACGGCGGCGTACGCGGTCGGCGAGTACAGGCTCGGCAGCGCCAGGACCAGGGCGACGCCTACGGACAGCCATACCGCGGTGATCGGGGTGCGGGTACGGTGGCTGACGCGCCGCCAGGTCGACGAGAACGGCAGGGCTCCGTCGCGGGAGAACGCGTACACCATCCGGCTCGCAGCGGCGGTCTCCGCGGTGCCACAGAACAGCTGAGCAATGATCACGACGACCAGCAGTCCCTTGGCCATGCCGGTGCCGAGGACGTCGATGAAGATCTGCGCCGGGGGGACACCGGTACTCGAACCGAGGGTGCCGTCGTAGTCCTGGATCGCGAACAACAGGCCTGCAAGGAGCACGAAGCCGGCCGCCCAGGACCAGGCGATCGAGCGGACGATGCCGCGGGGCGCCGCTATCTGCGCCTGGGTGGTCTCCTCCGACAGGTGGGAGGAGGCGTCATAACCGCAGAACGTATACGCAGCCAGCAGGCAGCCGAGACTGGCGACGTAGAGGGGGCTGGAGAAGCCGGTGCCGTTGTTGTAGTGCCCGAACACGAAGGACACCGACTGGTGCTGGGCCGGGGCCAGGGTGAGCGCCCCGACGATCAGAGCGACGCCGAAGAGTTGCCACCACACGGAGATGCTGTTGAGGACGTTGACCAGGCGGACCCCGGCGGCGTTCAGCGCGCCGTGCAGGACCAGGATGCCCGCGAAGATCAGGATCGTCGTCTCTGGCGTGGGCGTCAGACCCCACTGGAGACTGGCGAACGCGCCGGCGAACAGGGCACAGCCGTAGTCGATACCGGCGATGGCACCGAGCAGACCCAGCAAGTTGAGCCAGCCGGTCACCCACGCCCAACGGGGCCCGCCGAGACGGTGGGCCATGTAGTAGAGGCCGCCGGAGGTGGGGTAGGCGGACGTCACCTCGGCCAGGCACATCCCCAGAATTAAGGTCATGGCGCCGATGCCGGCCCAGCCCCAGATCATGACGGCGGGGCCGCCGGTATTCATGCCGTAGCCGAACAGCGTCATGCCGCCGGCCAGGATGCAGATCACGCTGAAGCTGATCGCGAAATTGCCGAATCCTCCCATCCGGCGGGACAGTTCGGGCTGGTAGCCATGCGCGCGCAGTGCGGCATCATCGTCAAGGCGTGCATGGGCTCTTCTCGGAGACAACGGAGAAATCCTCTGGTTGTAGGGGGCGGAGTGGTGTGCCAGGTATGGCCCGCATGAGGGCGGAGGTGCTCGACTGCTCATCGGCGACCGTTGCGGTCTCTGAGGGCTCTCTTGCGTGCGGAGCGGAAGTCGTCCTGCCACCACGCAGGGTTCTGGGTGACGTGGGCCCACGGTGCGGGGGTGGCGTAAGGGCCGATCGCGGTGAAGACGTCTGCGGCGTTTCCTACGCCGGTGGCGCTGAGGGCGTGTGCGAGATGGTTCAGATCCGCCAGCGAGTAGGTGCGCGGGTCACGCGCCTGCCGCTTCTGGCCGGCTGATGCCGGTCCCGGCGCAGGTGCGTTGAACCACCACTCAAGGCCCCGCCGCGCGTAGTGGGCCTTCTGGTCGGTAGCCCAGAAGGCAATCACTTTGGTGGTCTGGCTCTGTGCGATGGAGCGCCGGTAGGTCTCGACGAATGCGTACAGGGGCAGCAGCGTCACCGCAGCGCCTTCGGGTGCCGCGCTGGCCACCCACAGAGCGAAGTCCAGGTCACCCGCCCCGCGGGCCTGCAGGACCTGAAGGACCCGGTGGTAGGCCTCCCGGTTGTACGGATCGCGGGCGTGGACCCAGTTCAGCACTGTCCACGGTCCTGGCGGCAGAAATCCGTCCCTGTGCACTAACCAGTTCAGCCGGCTGTGCGGCCATGACTGATCGACGTCGGTCTGCGCCAAGGCAAGGAGGCAAACCCCCGGTACCGGATCCTCCGGCCACGCGCTTGCCGCGGCCCTGCACGCCTGGTCTGCGACATAGGCCGCGCGGCATAACTTCTCACCGCGCACGCCGTCACGGAAGGCGTAGAGCGCCCGCTGTGTCAGTACTCGGGCCCACATCATCAGCGCGCTCACACTGCCGGGCTCTTCTTCCCGCCATGCTTCGATGGCGTGGCTCTTGGCGGCGCCCACGGCCAGAGCCTGACTGCGCGACGTCCGTAAAGCCCAGTTCGTTCCGGTGCTTCGAAGCAGCTGCTGCGCTGCGCGCCAGCGGTCCATTTGCAGGTCTTCCATGGCGAGACGCAGCTCGTGGTCCCGTCCTGCAGAGTGAACGATCAGGTCCATGACATCGGTGGCCATCAGTGCACCTCCGAGTGCACAGATGCGGATCCAGCCGCCTGCGGAACCGGGGTAAATAAGCGGGACATGGGGGTTGGTGTCCTCAAAACGGGATGGCGGAGCCGTCGGACCGCAGGAGGCTGACGCCCTAGTTCTGGGGGAGCCAGAGCGGCTTCTGCGGCCCGAGGGCCGATCGGTCGGGTCCGGGAGCGGCCGCCGTGGAGACGCACCGCTGGGAAGCGGCTGGCCATGGCCAGCGGTCGGCGTGTTCGCAGCCGAGTGGAGGGAGAGGGGGCCGTTGGTATAGGGGCATGCCCCGGACGCGGACAACAAGGCCGTGGAGCCTTGAGGCGTGCGGTCAGCGCTGGCCGAGGGGCGCAGACGACTGGGCGTGAGCGGCGGTGTATTCGTTGATCCCGGCTTCGTGGTACCCGAACATGCGGCCTCGCGTGGGCCAGTCATCGACGGGTGTAGAGGCACCCCAGCAGACGGTTCTCGGCTCCCACGGCGAGCCGAGCGGCTTACGCTGGCGGACCTTGGGATACCGCTCTGGATGTGCTTCCAGCTGCAGAATGACGATCAGTGCCTCGCCCCAGTTCCCGACGGTCACTTCCCCCGCTACGCGATCCCCGCCCACGGGCACCGCCAGCCGGCTCACGCCTGCGCCGGAGACCCGGGCTGAGCTGAGATCGAGGACGAGGCTCTGCTTGAGCAGGCCGGGCTCCGCTAGACGCTGAGCAAGCGCCGCCCGCTCCCTCTCGTCGGCGGATGTCTCCTGCCCGGCTGCGTAGGCCGTCCGTCCGCGCGGGCGCCGGGGTACGTCCCAGGCATCGAACTGCCGCCGCAGCCATCCGATTCCCACGCCGTAGTCACGGCAGAGCGCCGCCATAGACGCGCCCTCGTAGGTGTATCGGCGGACCACGGTCGCCTTCTGGGCGGTCACTGCTGCGCGATTTGCTGAGACCTCGCGCTTGGTGCGGTGATTTGTCATCAGTCTGTCTCCCGGGCGGCCTCGAAGAGACCTGACGGCTGCGGGAACTGGGGCGGGGAATGAGGTCTGTCGGGTGCGCACCGCGGTGGACACCCGACAGACCGGGCCCGCGCCGGGGGCACGCGGGGGCTTCGAATTACTGAAGGAGGAAGAAGAGCGGCGGCCTGCTCGATGCCGCGGGGGCCCGTGGTTTGCGAGTGCCTGGGCGAGCGGACCAGCTCCGCGAAGTCACCCATGTCCATGGCCGGTGCGGCCGCTGACGTCTGCTGCGCCGGCGTGAACTCCAAAGCGGCCATCAGACGGCAGGTTCCATCACTGCGGGCACGGTGAGAGAGCACCAGGTCTTCCTGCAGTCGGAGCTGACACCCCAGGAGCCGCCGTACTCGGAAGCGATGGCCGCAACGATCCACAGCCCCCGACCGCTCTCGGCATCCAGCTCCGGCGCTGCCAGCTGGGGACTCTCTCGCGAGCCGTCGTCGACCGTCAGCCGGACGGTCTCTCTTGAACAGGAGAGGAGCAGAGACACCCCCGGGCCGTCTCCGTGCTCCAGCGCGTTGGTGACCAGCTCGCTCGTCAACAGCTCCATGGGCTCAACGAGTTCAGGTAATCCACACAGACGCAGCCGGGCGGCCACGAGCCGGCGCATCTGCGGAACACGGCGAGCATCCTGTGCCGGGACCGGATGGCCTGCGGTCCGATTCTGCCGTTCGAACCACACAGTCATGACATAGGGCCCGTTCACGGTTGGGTGGGACACGAGGCGACGGGCCGCCGCGGTGAGTGTCACTTCGTACCGCCGCCCTGGCCAGAGGGACCGACTTGCACTGCCGTGGGCATCGCCACGCACCTTCTTTCGTACCCGACGCGGAGGGGACGCGTGAGGGCCGCCGGGGGCTCCTGACAGGGGCCGATTGACGACGGGCCACATGCAAGGGGCGCTTCGGCAGGAGAGAGCTGCCACGTTGGTCACGTCCCATGCGCTCCGAGCCCGAACGGGATGTCCGGTTCGGCGCGCACAACCACCGTGCTGCATCTGAGAATTAACCTGCAAGGAAATCTGCAA
>LRTP01001108.1 GCA_001550305.1 Streptomyces diastatochromogenes | reverse complement strand
GACGGCCCGCGCCGAGGGGACCACCCCCGACGCACGGAGCCCCGACGCCGGGGCCCTGAGCGACCAGAACCGCGCCGCGCGGGACCGGAACGCGGGGGGCAGGAACGGACAGGACCGGGGCAAACGGAATCCGGACGGCCGGGACCGGGACACGCGGAGTCCGGACGGCCGGGGCCGGGACACACGGAATCCGGACGGACGCGATCCCGGCGTTCAGGCCCACGACACGGCGAACCCGACCGCACGGGACCGGCCCCCGGGAAACCTGGCCGAACGAGGCGGGCACCCGGAGAACCTGATCACCTGGGACCGTGCCCCGCAGAACCTGATCACGTGGGACCCGGGCGACTGGAACCGGGACGCGCAGGATCCGGACACCCGCGTCCAGGACACCGGGGGCCGGGACACGCGCGACCAGGAGGGACAGCGGGACGCCCCTCGTGGCGACGTCGCGCCCGAGCGCCCCGCACGGCACCGCGGCACACAGGATTTGGCCGACTCGCACATCATGAGCGGCTTGCAGGGCAGCAGTGGCTCGGGGGCGCACAGGGGCGGGCGTCACGGCGGAGAAAAGAAGCCGGTTGACTGACCGGTTTGCGCGCACGCCCCCGCTTCTTTTCAGCCAACTTCGGTCACCCGCGCATCCCTTGCTCGAACGACCCCCCAACCCGCGTTCCACCTGCACCGAAAGCCCCCTGGAGGGCGCGCGCACCCTATGGGGATTGGCCACTGACACGAGGCGCACTTCCCTGCAAGGCCCACGAGTGCAACGCTTCGTGATCGAATGCTTCACGCCAAGTTGCCATGTCGACATTCTGCCGACTGCCGAACTGGTCACCTTGGCGCCACGGGACACAGTAGATTCGATCTTGACTGTCTTACGGCGGGGGACTCGTGCAGGACCGAGGGGAAACGTGCAGGAGCGACACAACCGAGGAGCCGCGACCACCGAGGGGGGCTTAGCAGTATGAGCCACGACTCCACTGCCGCGCCGGAAGCCGCGGCCCGGAAACTTTCCGGGCGACGCCGCAAGGAGATCGTCGCGGTGCTGCTGTTCAGCGGCGGCCCCATCTTCGAGAGTTCCATACCGCTGTCGGTGTTCGGGATTGACCGCCAGGACGCCGGCGTGCCGCGCTACCGACTTCTGGTGTGCGGCGGCGAAGAAGGCCCACTGCGGACCACAGGGGGCCTGGAACTCACCGCGCCGCATGGCCTGGAGGCGATCTCGCGGGCGGGCACCGTCGTGGTGCCGGCCTGGCGTTCGATCACCTCGCCGCCACCGGAGGAGGCGCTCGACGCGCTGCGCCGGGCGCACGAGGAGGGAGCCCGCATAGTCGGACTGTGCACCGGCGCCTTCGTGCTGGCCGCCGCCGGACTGCTGGACGGACGACCGGCGACGACCCACTGGATGTACGCACCGACGCTGGCCAAGCGCTACCCGTCGGTCCACGTCGACCCGCGAGAACTCTTCGTGGACGACGGCGACGTACTGACCTCCGCGGGTACGGCGGCCGGAATCGATCTCTGTCTCCACATCGTGCGGACGGACCACGGCAACGAGGCGGCCGGCGCGCTGGCCCGCCGTCTTGTCGTGCCCCCGCGCCGGAGTGGCGGTCAGGAGCGCTATCTCGATCGATCTTTACCAGAGGAGATCGGCGCCGACCCCCTCGCGGAGGTCGTCGCCTGGGCGCTGGAGCACCTCCACGAGCAGTTCGACGTCGAGACGCTGGCGGCACGCGCGTACATGAGCCGCCGTACCTTCGACCGCCGGTTCCGCTCGCTCACGGGGAGCGCTCCCCTGCAGTGGCTGATCACTCAGCGCGTACTGCAGGCGCAGCGGCTGCTGGAGACCTCCGACTACTCGGTCGACGAGGTCGCCGGACGCTGCGGCTTCCGTTCGCCGGTCGCGCTGCGGGGTCACTTCCGGCGCCAGCTCGGCTCGTCCCCGGCCGCGTACCGGGCGGCGTACCGCGCGCGCAGACCGCAGTCGGAACGGCCGTCGGACGTGGACGGCTCCGCGGGCCAGGCCGGGCCGTCGCCCGTCCTGAACCAGGAGAGTCCGGTGCCGCTGCAGACCCGCCGCACGGCGGCCGCCACCGCCCTGGGCCCCTCGACGTCCCTGTCGACGGAGCCGGGCAAGACGGGCACCGAGCTGTACGCGGCCGGGCGCCTGCCGGGGCAGCGCAGCGCG
>LRTP01001107.1 GCA_001550305.1 Streptomyces diastatochromogenes | reverse complement strand
CGGCCCGGGACCCGACGAGGGTTCCGGGCCGCCCCCGTCCCAGGCCACCACGCAGGTCACCGCCGTCCCGGATCTGCCCGTGCGCCGGAGCGCGCCGTAGGGTTAGGGCCATGAACGATCGCATGGTGTGGATCGACTGCGAGATGACCGGGCTCTCGCTGTCGGAGGACGCACTCATCGAGGTGGCCGCACTGGTCACCGACTCGGAACTGAACGTGCTCGGCGAAGGGGTGGACATCGTGATCCGCCCGCCGGAGCGGGCGCTGGAGACGATGCCGGACGTGGTGCGCCAGATGCACACGGCCTCCGGCCTCCTCGACGAACTGGCCGAGGGCACGACCCTGGCCGACGCCGAGGCACAGGTCCTCGCCTACGTACGTGAGCACGTCAAGGAGCCGGGGAAGGCCCCCCTGTGCGGAAACTCGGTCGGCACGGACCGGGGTTTCCTGTCGCGCGACATGCCGGCCCTCGAGGACTACCTCCACTACCGCATCGTGGACGTCTCCTCGGTGAAGGAGCTGGCCCGCCGCTGGTACCCCCGGGCCTACTTCAACAGCCCGGAGAAGAACGGCAACCACCGCGCTCTCGCCGACATCCGCGAATCCATCGCGGAGCTCCGCTACTACCGCGAGGCGATCTTCGTCCCGCAGCCCGGCCCCGACTCGGACACCGCCCGCACCATCGCGGCGAAGCACGTGCTGCCCGCCGAATGACGCATGTCCGGGGCCCCGAGGGACCCCGGAGAAAGCCTGGCGCGAGCACCCCTTCGGACCCTGTACACTTTTTCTCGGCCGGTCAGGGAAACCAAGACCGGTCGTGGTGGGTGTAGCTCAGCTGGTAGAGCACCTGGTTGTGGTCCAGGATGTCGCGGGTTCAAGTCCCGTCACTCACCCTGATCGACTGAGGCCCGGTCCGCGCAAGCGGACCGGGCCTCAGTCGTGTGGTCGGGTCGTACGGTCGTACGGCCGGGTCATGCCGTCGAGCCGTACGGGCGGGTCCGTGCGCGTCCGGCGCGCCCTCTAGGCTCACCCAATGCCTCCACCCCACCTCGCCGCCCACACCCTGCGCACCGCCCGTCTCGATCTCCTTCCCCTTCGTGTCGAACACGCCGGGGAAATGGCCGAGGTGCTGTCCGACCCGGCACTGCACACGTTCATCGGCGGCACACCCGCCACTCCCGAGGCCTTGCGTTCACGCTATGAACGCCTCGTCGCGGGCTCCCCCGACCCGGCCGTCGTCTGGTGCAACTGGGTGCTGCGGCTGCGCGAGGAGGGATGTCTCGTCGGAACGGTCCAGGCGACGGTCACCGGGGAGGTCGCGGAGATCGCCTGGGTGGTGGGCACGCCCTGGCAGGGTCGGGGGTTCGCCGGGGAGGCGGCCCGGGGGCTGGTCGGCCGGTTGGGCGAGGAGCCCGGCGTCCGTACGGTCGTCGCGCACGTCCACCCCGACCACCGGGCCTCCGCGGCCGTCGCCACGGCCGCCGGGCTGGCCCCGACCGACCGGTACCAGGACGGTGAAGTCCGGTGGGAGCTGCCGCTGCGGCGGTGACCTCAGCCTCCGTGCGGACGATTGGCGGCCCGCCACGCGTCGGCGAACCGGTGGACGTCCTCGAAGCGTTCCTCGGGGTCGGACCGGGTCGCCCGGACGATCACCGCCTGCTGGGACGGGGTGCCCCGCCAGGCGCGTTCCTCGTCGCCCGCGTCCAGCAGGAGCCGGGCGGTGCGGCCCAGGGTGAAGACCGTCGTACGGGTGTCGATCACGGCCCCGCAGACGAACTCCTCGGGGGCCATGAACCGGCGCGAACCCGGCAGGCGTTCCTCGTCGACCACGAACGGGCCCGGCCGGTACTCGTCGAGGTCGACCAGGTGGACGACGTCGCCCCCGAAGTCGTAGAGCAGCGCGCCGTCGTAGAAGTCGACCGCGACATGCCCGGCGGCCTCCACCGCCAGATGGGCGTCGAGAACGCGTTCGAAGGCGGTGAGGACGCGGGAGATCGGCAGGGCGCGGAAGCGGGCCATGGGGCTGCCGGGGCCCGTGCGGTCGCGCGGTCCGCCCACCATGGCCGGGTACAGCACCTCGCCCTCCCGCCAGGGCATCACCACCGCCGCGCCGTCGCTCCCCACGGCGATGCGGTGGACCTGCGGGACGATCGCCCGGTGCCGTACGGCCCGGTGGAAGGCCCAGGCCCGTTCGAGCGAGTGCCGGCCGCGGTCGGTCACCGCCTCCTTGACGAACCAGCGCGCCCCGTCGAGCAACCGGACGCCGTACGACACGCATCCCGAGTCCTGTTCCCGGAACGCTTGGAACACCTCCCCGACCCTGCCCAGGTAGGGCTCCATGGCGGGCACTTCATCGACTCCGAGCAACGGGTGGAGGACCATACCGATCAGATTGCCCTATCGAAGCCTTTCTGCGCGTCAGGACGAGGCCCGTACCACCAGTTCGGACGGCAGCACGACCTGCCGCTTCTCCAGACCGCGCGAGACCGCGGGGCGCCGGTCGGCGATCTCCCCCAGCAGCAGATCGATCATGGCGCGGCCCATCTCCTCGATCGGCTGGCGCACGCTCGTCAGGGGCGGGTCCATGTGGCGGGCGATGGCGGAGTCGTCGTAGCCGACGAGGGCGACGTCGTCAGGTATGCGGCGGCCCAGCTCGCGCAGGACCTGGCGGGCGCCCGCCGCCATCACGTCCGAGCCCGCGAACACCGCGTCCAGGTCCGGACAGCGGGCCAGCAGCTCGGTCATCGCGCGCCGGCCGCCCTCCTCGGTGAAGTCGCCCGGAATGATCAGCCGGTCGTCCACCTCGTGTCCGGCCCCGCTCAGCCCCTCGCGGTAGCCGTCGACACGGCGCTGGGCGCCGAAGACGTCGAGGCGGCCCGCCAGGTGGACGATCCTCTGGCGTCCCCGGGCGATCAGGTGCTCGACGGCCATGCGGCCGCCGCCGTAGTTGTCGGAGTCCACGGACGGCAGGGTCTCGTCCGCCGAGCGGCGACCGCTGATCACGGCCGGGATCTCCAGCTGGGAGAGGAGGTCGGGCAGCGGGTCGTCGGCGTGGACGGAGACGAGGAGTACGCCGTCGACGCGGTGCGCGGCCAGGTACTGGGCGAGGCGCTGCCGCTCCCGGTCGCTGCCCGCGAAGATCAGCAGCAGCTGCATCTCGGTGTCGGAGAGCTCCGCGCCGACGCCCCTCAGCATGTCCGAGAAGTACGGTTCCGCGAAGAAGCGGGTCTCCGGCTCGGGGACGACGAGGGCGATCGCGTCGGTGCGGTTGGCGGCGAGGGCGCGTGCCGCCGTGTTCGGGACGTAGCCGAGTTCGGCGACCGCCGCCTCGACGGCCGCGCGGGTCGCGTCGCTGACCCTCGGGGAGCCGTTGATGACCCGGGACACCGTGCCGCGGCCCACGCCCGCGCGTGCCGCGACCTCTTCCAAGGTCGGCCGGCCGCCTCCCCGGCCCCGCGCTCCGTGGCTTGCCATGGTCCGCCTCCCGTCGACGTCGCGCGCTCCGCGACTGGCCTGGAATCTAACAGTCCCGTTCCTCACCCGGACCTCGGCAACCCGTACGTGGATGAGGTTCGGTCCCTCCCGGCCAGGGACCGTCGACCGACCGTCCCGCCGGGGCCAATACCCCACTGACACGAGCCACTTCAACCGTCCGCGACGCCTCTCCCGCCCGTCCCCCGGAGTTAGCTAACAGGCCGATAACTGAACGCATCTCTCCGCGTCGGCTCCCTTGACACCCCCGCGCGAACCGACGACTCTTCAACACATCACCTGTGGGAGCGCTCCCACGGTACCTGACACATACACATCCCGCACGTTCCCCGCCCGAGCCGCAGCGAGAAAAAACGGGCCCAACAGTGCAGTTGGCCGGGGGGTCGGCACGTCAGGCAACAGGAGGACGCAATGCGCACGATCACCCGTCGGTCCCGCAGTCTGGGGGCCCTCGCGGCCGTCGCCGCGCTGACCACAGGGCTGCTGGCCGGCTGTGCCAACGACAGTGGTGGAAGCAGCGATGGGAGCAGCAGCGACACGGGCGGAGGCAAGGGCAAGACCACGATCACCCTGGGTCTCTTCGGTACTCAGGGGTTCAAGGAGGCCGGTCTCTACGCCGAGTACGAGAAGCTCAACCCGAACATCAAGATCGCCGAGAACGTGGTCGAGCGCAACGAGAACTACTACCCGGCGCTCGTCAACCACCTCACCACCAACAGCGGCCTGCAGGACGTCCAGGCCGTCGAAGTCGGCAACATCGCCGAGGTCGTGCAGACCCAGGCGAGCAAGCTCGTCGACCTGTCCAAGGTCTCGGGCGTGAGCAAGACCAACTGGCTGGACTGGAAGTGGCAGCAGGCCACCACCCAGGACGGCCAGACGATCGGACTCGGCACCGACATCGGCCCGATGGCGATCTGCTACCGCAAGGACCTCTTCCAGCAGGCCGGCCTGCCCACCGACCGCGACAAGGTCGGGCAGCTGTGGGCGGGCGACTGGAACAAGCTCGTCGCCGCGGGCGAGACGTACAAGAAGAAGGCGCCCAGCGGCACCACCTTCATGGACTCCCCCGGTGGTCTGCTCAACGCGATCATCAGCAGCAACCAGGAGAAGTTCTACGACTCCTCCGGCAAGGTCATCTACAAGACGAACCCGGCCATCAAGTCCGCCTTCGACCTGACGGCGAAGGCCGCATCGGAGGGACTCGTCGGCGCCCAGACGCAGTTCCAGCCCGCCTGGGACACGACGATCGCCAACAGCAAGTTCGCCGCGGTGGCCTGCCCGCCGTGGATGCTCGGCTACCTCAAGGGCAAGTCGAAGCCGGAGGCCGCCGGCAAGTGGGACGTGGCGACAGCGCCCAAGTCCGGCAACTGGGGCGGCACCTTCCTGGCCGTGCCCAAGAACGGCAAGCACGTCACGGAGGCCGAGAAGCTGGTGACCTGGCTGACCGCGCCCGCCCAGCAGGCCAAGCTGTTCAGCGTGCAGGGCAGCTTCCCGAGCGCACCCGGTGCCTACAACCTGCCCCTGGTGACCAGCGCGAAGAACACGATGACCGGTGACACCCCGATCGGCACCGTCTTCGCCGAGGCCGCCAAGGCCATCCCGACCCAGGTGATCGGCGCGAAGGACCAGATCATCCAGCAGGGTCTGACCGACAACGGCGTCATCCTCGTCACCAAGGGCAAGTCGGCCGCGGAGGCCTGGAACACGGCCACCAAGACCATCGACAACAACCTGGAGAAGTGACCGGTATGGCCACCCGGCACGACACCGCCGCGCCCCCCACCGAGGAGGGGGGCGCGGCCCCGGGACGTCCGCCCGCCGCCGTACCCGACGAGAAGGAACAGCGGCGCCGCAGCCGGCTGTCCCGACGCTGGCAGCGGGACATACGGTGGAGCCCGTACGCGTTCGTCTCACCGTTCTTCCTGCTGTTCCTCGCGTTCGGCCTGTTCCCGCTGATCTACACGGGCTGGGCCTCGCTGCACACGGTGGAGCTGACGGCTCCCACCGACATGCAGTGGGCGGGCCTGCGCAACTACACCCGTATCTTCGACGACGACTTCTTCTGGAACGCGGCGAAGAACACCCTGACCATCGGGATCATCTCGACCGTCCCGCAGCTGCTGATGGCGATGGGCCTCGCCCACATCCTCAACTACAAGCTGCGCGGCTCGATCTTCTACCGGGTCATGATGCTCGCGCCGTACGCGACGTCGATCGCCTCCGCCTCGCTCGTGTTCGTGCTGCTGTTCGGCCGTGACTACGGCATGATCAACTGGGCGCTGCACGCCATCGGTTTCGACAAGATCGACTGGCAGAACGACAAGTGGCCCTCGCAGATCGCCGTCTCCACGATCGTCATCTGGCGCTGGACCGGCTACAACGCGTTGATCTACCTGGCGGCGATGCAGGCGATCCCGCAGGACCTGTACGAGTCGGCGGCCCTCGACGGGGCCAACCGCTGGCAGCAGTTCTTCCACGTGACCCTGCCGTCGCTGCGGCCGACGATCCTGTTCACCGTCGTCGTCTCGACCATCGGCGCGAGCCAGGTCTTCGGCGAGCCGCTGCTGTTCGACGCCAACAAGGGCGCCTCCGGCGGCGCCGAGCACCAGTTCCAGACGCTCGGCCTGTACCTCTACGAGCAGGGCTGGGTGAACCAGCACCTGGGCCGCGCCTCCGCGATCGCCTGGACGATGTTCCTGATCCTCATCGTGATCGGGATCGTCAATTACGTCATCTCGCGCCGGCTGCGCGCCAGTAGTTAAGGAGAACCGGCCGTGACGACGACCCTGACGAAACCCCCGGCGGACGCGGTACCCGAACCGCCGAAGCGTCTGCGGCGCCCCAAGTCGGCGCGCGCGGGCGGGCAGATGCACGCGGGACCCCTCGCGTACGTCATCCTCGCGCTGTTCACGATCGGCTCGCTGGGCCCGCTGGTGTGGACCGCGATCGCCGCCTCCCGCGACACCAACCGGCTGGCGCAGACCCCGCCGCCCTTCTGGTTCGGCTCGAACCTCTTCCACAATCTCGACGTCGCCTGGACGGAGGCCAACCTGGGCGAGGCCTTCGTCAACACCACGTTCGTGGCGGGCGTTTCGGCGGTGACGGTGGTCTTCCTGTCGACGCTCGCCGGCTTCGCCTTCGCCAAGCTGCGCTTCAAGGGCCGGGGCGCCCTCATGCTGATCGTCGTCGGCACGATGATGGTGCCGCCGCAGCTCAGCGTGATCCCGCTCTACATGATGGTCGCCAAGCTCGACTGGACGGACCAGCTCCAGGCGGTGATCTTCCCGTCGCTGGTGAGCGCGTTCGGCGTGTTCTTCATGCGGCAGTACCTGATCCAGGCGCTGCCGGACGAGCTGATCGAGGCGGCCCGTGTCGACGGCGCGAGCAGCTGGCGGGTGATCTGGCACGTGGTGTTCCCGGCCGCCCGGCCCGCCATGGCGGTGCTCGGCATGCTGGTGTTCGTGCAGACGTGGAACGACTTCCTGTGGCCGTTCCTGGTACTCACCCAGACCGGCAACCCGACCGTGCAGGTCGCGGTCGCGGGCCTCGGCCGCGGTTTCACTCCCGACCAGTCCCTGATCATGGCGGGCGCGCTGCTCGGCACGCTGCCGCTGCTGTTCGTCTTCGCCCTGTTCGGCAAGCAGATCGTCGGCGGCATCATGCAGGGCGCCGTCAAGGGCTGACCTCGTTCGTCGGTGGGAGAAGGGGAGCCGGGCCATTGCCGCCCCGGCCCCTCCTCCCCCTCTTCTCTCCCCCTCGCCCCTCCCCCTCTTCTTCTTACTGTCGGTCTCCACGACCTCCTATGGGAGCGCTTCCATGCCTGAGTCCGCATCGCCCGTGACCTTTCCCCCCGCCTTCCTCTGGGGCGCGGCGACCTCCGCGTACCAGATCGAGGGTGCGGTACGGGAGGACGGCCGTACGCCCTCCATCTGGGACACCTTCAGCCACACGCCCGGCAAGACGGCCGGTGGTGAGACCGGTGACATCGCTGTCGACCACTACCACCGCTACCGAGACGACGTGGCGCTGATGGCGGAGCTGGGCCTGTCCGCGTACCGCTTCTCGGTCTCCTGGTCCCGAGTGCAGCCGACGGGCCGCGGTCCCGCGGTCCAGCGCGGCCTGGACTTCTACCGCAACCTCGTCGACGAGTTGCTCTCGCACGGCATCAAGCCGGCCGTCACCCTCTACCACTGGGACCTCCCGCAGGAGCTGGAGGACGCGGGCGGCTGGCCGGAGCGCGACACGGCGTTTCGTTTCGCCGAGTACGCGCAGATCGTGGGCGAGGCGCTGGGCGACCGTGTGGAGCAGTGGATCACCCTGAACGAGCCGTGGTGCAGCGCGTTCCTGGGCTACGGCTCGGGCGTGCACGCGCCGGGCCGTACGGACGCGGCGGCCTCGCTCAAGGCCGCGCACCACCTGAACCTGGCGCACGGCCTGGGCACCACCGCGCTGAGGTCCGCGATGCCGGCCCGCAACACGGTCGCGGTCAGCCTGAACTCGTCGGTGGTCAGGCCTCTTTCCCCGTCCCCGGCGGACCTGGCGGCGGTCCGGCGCATCGACAACCTGGCCAACGGCGTCTTCCACGGCCCGATGCTGCACGGCGCCTACCCGGAGGGCCTGTTCGCGGAGACTTCCTCGATCACGGACTGGTCGTACGTCCTGGACGGCGACCTCGCGGTGATCAAGCAGCCGCTCGACGCGCTCGGTCTGAACTACTACACCCCGGCGCTGGTGTCGGCGGCGGAGAAGTCGGCGGACGGGCCGCGCGCGGACGGGCACGGGGCGAGCGCGTACTCGCCGTGGCCGGGTGCGGACGATGTCGCGTTCCACCAGACCCCCGGCGAGCGTACGGAGATGGGCTGGACGATCGACCCGACCGGCCTGCACGACCTGATCATGCGCTACTCCCGGGAGGCCCCGGGTCTGCCGCTGTACATCACGGAGAACGGCGCGGCCTACGACGACAAGCCGGACCCGGAGGGCCGCGTCCACGACCCCGAGCGCATCGCGTACCTGCACGGCCATCTGGCGGCGGTGCGCGGCGCGATCGCCGACGGCGCGGACGTGCGGGGCTACTACCTCTGGTCCCTGATGGACAACTTCGAGTGGGCGTACGGCTACGACAAGCGGTTCGGGGCGGTGTACGTCGACTACGCGACCCTGGCCCGTACGCCCAAGTCCAGCGCGCACTGGTACGGGCAGGTGGCGCGGACGGGTTCACTGCCGCCGGCGGCGCCGGCCGGCGCCGAGTAGGTCACTCGGCCCTGGAGCGAGCAGATCACTCGGCCCTGGGGCGAGCAGGCCACAGAGTCCTTCTGTCCGGGGGAAGCGGGGGAGGGGGCGCGGCACCTGGGGGGGTGCCGCGCCCCCGACGCGGTCGAGTCCGTCTCTTCCCGGAAAGTGGCCTCAGCGCCTTCGGGAATGCCCCGACGCGCCTGCCGAAGGGGGCCTGGGCGACCGTGCGACGCGCCTGCGGCGGGGTGGGTGCGGGCTGCCGTCCCGGGTCCCGCGAAGCCCCTTCACGCCTCTCCGGGAAACCGCCCTGACCTGGCCTTTCGTGGCCTTCGGGCCTACCGTTCCCTCATCCTGGAAGGGGACCGTATGGACCGGAACATACGCACCGTCGACGATGTGCTGAAGTTGCTGGACGGCCTGTTCGCGCCGGGGGCCGATCGGTGGACGGCGGGTGGCGCCGCCTGGTGGGACGGCTTCTACGCCGACCGCTCCAAGCCCGTACCGTTCTTCGTCGCGAAGCCGGACGAGAGCCTGGTCGGATACCTCGACAAGAACCTGATCACCCCGGGCCGCGCCCTCGATCTGGGCTGCGGGCCGGGGCGCAACGCCCTTCATCTGGCCGCCGCGGGCTTCCAGGTGGACGCGGTCGACCTCTCCCCGACGGCCATCGCCTGGGCGCAGGACCGTGCGCGCGAGGCCGGGGCCGAGATCCGCTTCCGCTGCGGTGACGCGTTCGCGCTCACCGACCGCGACTGGGGCGGCCCGTACGACCTCGTCCACGACTCGGGTTGCTTCCACCATCTGCCGCCGCACCGCCGCATCAGCTACCTCGCCCTGCTCGACCGCGTCCTCGCCCCGGGCGGCCACCTCGCCCTCACCTGCTTCGCCGCCGGCGCGATGGGTTCCGAACTCCCCGACGAGGCCTTCTACCGGCTGTCCGCACTGCACGGCGGACTCGCCTACACCCCGGAGTCCCTGCGCTGGGTCTTCTCCGACCTGACCGAGGTCGAACTGCGGCGCATGCGCGACGAGCCGCCCGAGTCCGGGCTCTTCGGTGAGCCCTTCCTCTGGACGGCCCTGTTCCGCCGCGACGGGTGACCCCCGGGCGGGATCGGCTACTTGTACGCGCCGAACGCCTTCGAGAACGCGCCCGCGTCCTGCACGATCGAGCTGCAGGTCGCGTCGGCGGAGTTCTTCGCACCGCCCGGGCACTGCTTGTCGCGGGTGGCGGACCACATGGAGAGCCAGCCGAGGCCCTTCGACTTGGCGAAGGCGACCAGTTGGGTCGCGTCGTCGACCTTGAAGGTCTCGGCGGCGACGTCGTTGACCCCGATCATCGGGGTGATGGCGACGGACTTCCACGCCGCGCTGTCCGACAGTCCGAGGACACTCTTCACCTGGGCCTGGGTGGCGGTGGCGGCCTGCTCGGCGTAGGTGCCCATGTCACCGTTGTACGAGGGGCCGTAGTCCATCGCCATGATGTTGACCGCGGAGATCTTCACGCCGTTCGACTTGGCGTTGGAGAGCAGGTTCACGCCGTCCTGGGTCAGGCCCTCGGGCATGACCGGGAGGGTGAAGGACACGTCCAGGTTGGGGTGTTGCTGCTGGAGCTTCGCGATCGCCTTCGCCCGGTTCGCGTTCGCGGTCGTGTTCGGCAGCGCGCCGCCCTCGACGTCGAAGTCGACCTTGGTCAGGTTGTACGCGTCCACGGCCTTCCCGTACGCCGCCGCCAGCGCGTCCGCCGACGAGCAGGTCGTCGCCAGCTCCGAGCCCGAGGCGCCGCCGAAGGACACCCGGACGTCGCCGCCCTTCGCCCGCAGCGCGCCGATCTGCGACGCCACGCCGTCACTGGCGAGGTCGGTCACCCCGCCCCACTTCGGCGTACAGCCGCCGCCGTCGGTGATGAAGGCCAGGTTGTAGTCCTTCACGCCGGTGGCCGTGGCGCTGCCGACCAGGTCGAAGGCCGGGTAGAGGGAGGTGTCGACGTACGGCGCGAAGCCCGCGCCGGTCGTCGTGCCACTGCCGGTGGTCTGCGAGGCGGAGGGCGTGGGGGTGGGGGTGGACGTGGGGG
>LRTP01001106.1 GCA_001550305.1 Streptomyces diastatochromogenes | reverse complement strand
CGTGAGCTGGGCATGGACGACGAACGCGTCGAAGTGCTGCGGTTCGCCGGGATCCTGCACGACGTGGGGGGCCGGGTGGCGGTGGGTGTCGGGGTCGGGGTCGGCGACTGGGTCGGGCGGCCGCTCGGCTCCGGCGTCGCGCCGTCGTCCACGGAGCACTTGGCGCCGTCGATGACACAGCCCTTCGGGTCCGCGGTGCCGTTCACGACGAAGCCGACGGTGACCGACTCACCGGCCGCCAGCCCGTCCTTGTCCCAGGACGGCGGCTTGACGGTGACGTGCTGCCCGCTCACCGTCGACGTTCCGTTCCACAGCGAGCTGAGTCCGGCACCCGACGGCAGGTCGAACTCCAGCGTCCAGTCCCCCTTCGCCTGGCCGGTGTCGTTGGTGATGACGTACTGCGCGGTGTAACCCGTCGACCAGTCACTGGTCTTGGTGTACGCGGCACCGACGCCGGCCGCCAGCGCGGTCCCGGAGAACAGGAAGGCGCCACCACCGACCACGGCCGCGGCGACGATCCCGCCTATCGCCTTGTTCCTGCCACTGACCTTGCGCCGGTGCGTAGTGCTCATCGCGGGTGCCTGCCTTCGCCGTTCACGGGGGTGGGGTGCGGCAGCACGCTAGCGATCCCAAACCAGGCAAAACGCCTGATCGGGACGTCCGTTGGCGATCTTATGGTGCGCTTAAGGAAGGCATCGGGGACCGTTAAAGGTAGAGACCAATTCGCTTCACACCCGGCTCGCGCCCACGCCCCGCCTACGACGCCGCACGGACCCACGGTGCCCGCGCCGCACCGGAGCCCGCCCGTCCAGCTGGATCCATATGCGCACCTCGGTGCCGCCCAGCACCGACGAACCGATCCGCACGTCACCCCCCGTCGACTCCGCGAGCCGGCGCACGATGTCCAGCCCGAGGCCGGTCGAACCGTCGCTCCCGGAGCCCTTCCCGCGCGCCATCGCCGCCTCCGGGTCCACGATGCCGGGTCCCGCGTCCGACACCAGCACGATCACCGCGTCCTCGCCGTTGTGCACGTCGACGGCGAAGGCCGTGCCCTCGGGGGTGTGCCGGAACACGTTCCCGAGGAGTGCGTCGAGCGCGGCGACGAGGTCGGCCCGGGCGACGGGTATCCGTACGGGACGGTCCACTCCCGCGAGCCGCACCTTGCGCCCCTCGTCCTCGGCGAGCGCCGACCAGAAGTCCATCCGCTCGCGGACGACCTCGGACGCGTCGCACCCGGCGCCGATGCCTATCGCCGCCGTCTGCGGCTTGGCCTCCCGGGCCGTCCGGATGATCGTGTCGACCTCCCGCTCCAACTGCGCCACCGCCGCCCGCGTCTGCTCGGCGGCCGGCCCGTCACCGAGCGAGGCCGTGTTGAGGCGCAGCACGGTCAGCGGGGTGCGCAGGCGGTGCGAGAGATCGGCGGCCAGCTCCCGCTCGTTCGCCAGGAGTTGTACGACCTGGTCCGCCATCGAGTTGAACGCCACCGCCGCCAGCCGCAGTTCGTTCGGCCCCTCCTCGGGCACCCTCGCGCCGAGCTTCCCCTCCCCCAGCTCGTGCGCGCCCTCGACCAGCCGCTGGGCCGGCTGCACCATGCGTACCCCCAGCCGGTCGGCGACCGCGACCGAGCCGATGATGAGCGCGATCCCGACCGCGGCGAGCACCGCCCAGGCGGTGCCGACCCCGTTGCTGACCTCGGACTCGGGGACGTACACCTCGACGACCGCGATCTCGCCGGAGCTCAGCGCGGTGGGCTGGAGCAGGGAGGAGCCGCCGGGGACCTCGGTGGTGGAGGCCCGGCCGATGCTGCGTGTGGTCGCGATGTCCTTGGCGGCGGCGCGCTGCCGTCCGATGTCGACCGCCTTGGCGCCGTCGCTCGCCGGTATGTGCACGGCCATCCCGTCGTCCGAGCCGGCGGAGGCGACGACCCGCTCCAACTGGTCCCGGTCGGTGGTGATGGACAGCGCGGGCGCGATGGCCGCGGCCTGGCGCTCGGCGTTCGAGAAGGCGCGGTCCCTGGCCATCTCCTTGATGACGAGCCCCAGGGGGACCGCGAAGGCCACCACGACCATCGTGGTCACCGCCACGCACACCTTGACCAGTGCCCACCTCATCGCAGCGGCTCCAAGCCCGGTGGTTCCAGCTTCACGCCGACCCCGCGGAGGGTGTGCAGATAGCGCGGCCTCGCCGCCGTCTCGCCCAGTTTCCGGCGCAGCCACGACAGATGGACGTCTATGGTCTGGTCGTCCCCGTACGACTGCTGCCACACCTCGGCGAGCAACTCCTTGCGCGCGACGACGACACCGGGCCGCCCGGCGAGAAACGCGAGCAGGTCGAACTCGCGCCGGGTGAGGTCCAGTCGGGCGCCGTCCAGCTCGGCCTGGCGGCGCAGCGGGTCGATGGACAGGCCGCCGACCCGGATGACCGGCGAGGCGGGCGTGCCCCCCGTCGCCCGGGAGCGGCGCAGGACGGCGGCCATCCGCGCGGACAGGTGCTCGACCGAGAACGGCTTGGTCAGATAGTCGTCCGCCCCGTCGTTCAGCAGGCGGACGATCTCCGTCTCGTCGTCCCGAGCGGTGGCGATGATCACCGGGACGTCGGTGATACCGCGCAGCATCTTCAGCGCCTCGGCCCCGTCCAGATCGGGCAGTCCGAGGTCCAGGATGACGACGTCGAAGGAGAAATGGGCAACCTCGCGCAGCGCCTCGAGGGCGGTGCCGACACTGCGCACCGTGTGCGCGGCTTCGGTCAGATGCCGGATGAGAGCGCTGCGTACGAACTGGTCGTCCTCGACCACGAGCACACTTGCCATGCGCCGCACCGTACGCCATCTGTGCGATGCCGGTCCGGTGCCTGTGGACAACTCGGGGCGCAGTCCTGTCCCGAGACACGGGAGACACCCATGGGGCGCGTGAGGCAGTATGACTGGCGATGCTCAGAGGATTCGTACACGTACTGGCTTGGTCGCTCGCCACGGGCGCGGCGGTCACGCTGTCGTGGTGGGGCGTCCACACGGTCATGACGGGGACGGCCTACGATCCGCCGCGCGCGCTGCCCATCATGGCGGGCGGGGCGACGACGCAGGGGGCCAAGGCGCTTGCCTCGTCGACGAGTCGGCCCTCGACGAGTCCGAGCCCCTCCGCCTCGAAGCCGACGGCGAGTCCGCGGCCGAGCGCGACGCCGGCTGCCTCGACATCGCCCTCCGCCGACCCGAGTCCGAGCGCCTCCGGACCGGCGGGGCAGGTCAAGAGTTACGACACCGGCGGGGGGCGGGCCGTCTTCGATCTCGGCACGACCTCCGCGACGCTCGTCTCGGCGACGCCGGGTTCGGGGTGGTCGATGCAGGTGTGGAAGACGGAGTCGTGGATTCGGGTGGAGTTCACTTCGGGGGCGGATCGGGTGTCGGTGTTCTGCACGTGGCACGACGGGCCACCGCGGGTGGAGATCGGCACGTATTAGCTGCGCGGGCTATGCGGGTCGGGTGCGGGTGGTTCGTGGCTGGGCGCGCCCACGCGGCGGAGCCGCATGTGTCACAGCCCCGCGCCCCTTACGGGGCGCCCCAGTTCACCTGGGTTCGCAGTTCCCTCTGTCAGCGGAACACCGATGCGGGCGGGGCCGGGGATGCCACCGCCTCCGCGTCCAGGACCGGCAGCGCTCCCCCGGTGAAGTCGGTGAGCTGTTTGCCGTGTTCGAGTCTCGCCGGGTGGGGGTCCGAGGCGGCGCGGCGGGTCAGTTCGGCCAGGGGCAGGGGGTGGCCGGAGGCCACGAGGACGGCGTTGCCGAAGCGTTTGCCGCGCAGGACCGTGGGGTCGGCGATGAGGGCGAGCTCGGGGAAGACGGTCGCGGCCGTGGCGATCTGGCCGCGCAGGTGGGCCAGCGGGGGGCCGTCGGCGAGGTTGGCGGCGTACAGGCCACCGGGTTTGACGGTTCTGCGGACGTCGGTGAGGAACTCGACCGAGGTGAGGTGTGCGGGGGTGCGGGCACCGCTGAACACGTCCGCTATCACCAGGTCCGCCCAGCCGTCGGGGACCTTGGCGAGGCCTTCGCGGGCGTCCAGGGAGCGCACGCGGATGCGGGCGTTCGGGTCCAGGGGGAGTTCGCGGCGGACCAGTTGGACGAGCGCCCCGTCGCGTTCGACGACCTGCTGGGTGGAGCGGGGGCGGGTCGCGGCGGTGTAGCGGGCGAGGGTGAGGGCGCCGCCGCCGAGGTGGACGGCGTGCACGGGCTTGCCGGGCGGGGCCACGAGGTCGATGACATGGCCGAGGCGGCGCTGGTACTCGAAGCTCAGGTGGGCGGGGTCGTCGAGGTCGACGTGGGACTGGGGGGCGCCGTCGATGAGGAGGGTCCAGGCGCGCGGGCGGTCCCGGTCGGGTATCAGCTCGGCGAGGCCGCCCTCGACCGTCTCGACGACGGCGTCGGCCGACGCCTGCCCGCGGCGCGAACCGCGCGACGCGTCACGCGCCGCGCCCCGCGCGTCGTCGGACCGCTTGTTCCTCGACCTTCCCATCCTGCCATTATCAGGGCGTACAGGGAGGTCGGCGCTGCGGCAACCCGTGGGGGCGCCGCCCGGTGTTTCCGGTGTCAGCTGCAGTTGTCCGCGGCCTCGATCAGCCGGGCCGCCTCGCCCAGCGCCGCCCGCAGCACGGCCGGGTCGGTCGCGAGGTCCGTGGTGCCGGGCGGCAGCAGCCAGTCCGAGCCCTCGACCGGGGGCTCGGGTGCCACCAGGCTGAGGCCTCGGCCGTTGGTCTGGGTGCAGGTGCTGCCCGGCATGTCCCAGGCGTCCGCGGTGCCGGGCGGCACCAGGAAGCCGAGGGTGTCGCAGCCGTCGTCGAGCAGGACGGGCCCGACGGAGTCGCAGGCGCCGCGGCGCAGGATGTCGACCGCCTCCAGCCCCTGACGTGCCGGAACGGTCACGAGGTCGCAGTCGGCGACCGGCTCCGGTGGGGCGTCGCACTCGGGGGACGGCCGGTGCTCGGCGGTCGACAGCGGCGTACGAAACTCGGTGCTCTCCATCCCGGCCTCCAACACGGAACCCCTCCTCCTGCACGAGTGGGTCGGGAGTTCGGGTGCGCTCCCGGTCCACCCGGTTCAACGCGTCAGAACGTCAACGGCTACGGCACAACACAGCCGCAAAGGATGGCAGTTCATGGCAGATCGTGGATGAGATATCCGTTTTGTAGCTAAACCCAGCGTGGCGACACCGTCACAGCAGGTACGTTCTTGCTCCGCCGGGACAAGGCGGCACACGTCGCAACACGGACAACTCGTCTTGAGTCCGGCATGGTTCGACGGTTCGTAAGAGAGGGCCCGGCCATGACGTCGTCAGCGTTGACCTCGTCCCAGTCCCCCCGGCCACCACGGCCGAATCTCGCCTTCAGGCGGCTGCGCGGACAGCGCTCGCCCGGCGAGTTCGCCGCGGCGGTACGGAGGGCCGCGCGCGAGATCGGGGAGCTGGTCAGCTGTGACGCGCGCTACATCGGGCGGGTCGAGGCAGGCGAGATCCGCTGCCCCAACTACGCGTACGAACGGGTGTTCCTGCACATGTTCCCCGGCCGCACGCTGACCGACCTGGGCTTCTCGCCCCGCTCGTCCGTACGCGGCCGAGGGGCGCGCGGCACGGACGAGGCGCCCCCTCCCCACACCACGAGCCCGACGTACGCCACCGGTGAGACGGAGGAGACGCACGAGACGTATGACACGCAGGACCCGTATGACACGCACGAGAACCACGAGGAGAGCGACGTGCAACGTCGCGCATTCATGACTGGAGGCACCGCCACCGTGGCGGCGGCCTCGCTGGGCCCCTTCGGGGTCACCTTCGGCGCTCCGGCCGCGGCCGCGGACCGTCGTGTCCACCGGGTGGGGACGTCCGAGGCGGGCGCCCTCGAAGAGGCCGTCCGCCGGATCCGGCTGCTCGACGACCGGCACGGGGCCGACGGCCTCTACCGGCGGGCCGCGGCGCCGCTGCGCACGGCCTACGAACTGCTCGACGCGGGTACCACCCGGCAGACCACCGCCGACCGGCTGTACGCGGGGGCGGGCGAACTGGCGATCTCGGTGGGTTGGTTGGCACACGACTCCGGGCGCTTCGAGGACGCGCGCTCGCACTACGCCGAGGCGCTGGCGACCGCCCGGATGTCCGGCGACCCGGCCCTGGAGGCGCACGCCTTCTGCAACACGGCGTTCCTGGCACGCGACGCGGGGCGCCCGCGCGAGGCGGTG
>LRTP01001105.1 GCA_001550305.1 Streptomyces diastatochromogenes | reverse complement strand
CCCGCGGCTGCTCTCGCTGCTCTCGCTGCGCGAGGCGGGCGGCTGGGCCGGACTCGCCGACCGACCGGGGTGCGAGCAGGCGCTCGCCCGCGCGCAGACGCTCTTCGAACGCGGCCCCTCGGAGACCGATCCCGAGTGGATGACCTTCTACGGAGAGGCCGAACTGGAGGGTCTGGAGGCGCAGTGCTGGTCGACGCTGGGCGACTGGACCCGCGCGGCCCGGCACGCCCGGCGCGCCGCGCACCTCCAGGACCCGCACTTCACCCGCAACATCGCCCTCTACACGGCCGAACTCGCCGACGACCTCGCGCGTGGCGGCCGACCCGACGAGGCCGCCCTCGCGGGGCTGCGCGTCCTCGACCTGCTGGGCGAGGTCCAGTCGTCACGCATCCAGACCATGCTGGCGGGCACCGCGCGCGTACTGCTGCCGCACCGCCGGGCGTCGGGTGTGTCGGCGTTCCTCGAGCGCCACGCGAGTCTGCCGCGCATCGCGTGACCCCGGCCGCCGGCCGGTGCCTAGGCGGTCAGGTGCCCGCAGTCGTTCCACGCCTCGATCGCGGGCTCTCCGTAGGCCCAGCCGAGCACCGACAGCGAGGTCGGGTTGAGGCGGATCCGGGCCGCGAAGTCGAGCGGGAGGCCGAGCCAGCGGGCGCCGATCGAGCGCAGGATGTGCCCGTGCGCGAAGACCAGCACATCCCGGTCCTCCGCGCGGGCCCAGGCGACGACCTCGTCGGCGCGCGCGGTGACCTGCTCCAGGGTCTCCCCCTCGGGCACGCCGTCGCGCCAGATGAACCAGCCCGGGCGCACCGCCTGGATCTCGGCCGGGGTCATGCCCTCGTACGCGCCGTAGTCCCACTCCATGAGCGTGTCCCAGGTGGTGGCACGCTCGCCGAAGCCGGCCAGTTCGCACGTCTCACGCGCGCGTGCCAGCGGACTGGTGCGCACCTCGACCCCCGAGAGCCCGTCGAAGGGCGCCCGGTGCAGTCGCTCCCCCAGCACCTTGGCGCCGCGTCGGCCCTCTTCCAGGAGCGGGATGTCGGTCCTGCCGGTGTGCTTGCCGGACAGTGACCACTCCGTCTGGCCGTGCCGGGCCAGCAGGATGCGCGGTGCCATGAAGAGAAGCCTTTCCGGTGCGCGTGGAGGACGTGCGGGACGAGGTGGAGACGCGGACCTGAGAGATGGGTCGTTCCATCATGTCTCACCTCCGCGTCGGGCAACCCGGCGGGCGATCTCTGCGTCTTTGACGACCAGGGGGCGCCTCCTTAAGCCGTTCACATACACCGTAAAATCGGATGGCCGCGTCACCGGAGCGCAATCGGCTGGTCACGTGAGCAACAACCACAGGTCACGCAAGCAGATGGGGGAGGACGATCGGATGCCGCAGACCGATGCACGGCGAACCGAGGCGGCACCGCGCGCCCGGCTCCGCCGGTGGACCGAGCTGCGCACCGCCGCATCGCACACCCGGCTGCGCTGGTGGACCGAGCTGCCGCTGCTCGTGATGGTGTACGCGTCGTACTCGGCGGGCCGGCTCCTCGCCCGTGGCGACACCGACGACGCCGTCGAACACGGCCTGGAGATCCTGCGCGTCGAGAAGGCCCTCCACCTCAACGCCGAGCACCCGCTGAACCGGCTGTTCACCCGCGAGGCCTGGCTCGGCGTCCCCGCCGACTTCTGGTACGCGTCGCTGCACTACCTGGTGACGCCCGCGATCCTGATCTGGCTCTTCCGCTCCCGGGCCGTGCGCTACCGCGCCGCCCGCACCTGGCTGATGACATCCACGCTGATCGGGCTGATCGGCTTCACGCTGATGCCGACCTGCCCGCCCCGGCTGCTCTCCGCGGGCCACGGCTTCGTCGACACGATGGCCCAGTACAGCTCGTACGGCTGGTGGGGCGGCGAGGCGAGCGCGCCGCGCGGCCTCGGCGGCATGACCAACCAGTACGCGGCGATGCCCAGCCTGCACGTGGGCTGGTCGCTGTGGTGCGGAGTGATGCTGTGGCGCTACGGCCGCACACCCGTCGTCCGGCTCGCGGGCATCGCCTATCCGCTGCTGACCACCATCGTCGTGATGGGCACCGCCAACCACTACTTCCTCGACGCGGCGGCGGGCGCCGCGGTGATGGGGATCGGGCTGCTGCTGACCCCGTACGTGATGCGGCTCGCGGACCGCGTGCGGGGGCTGCTCGGTGCCCGCATCCCGTGGGTCGCGGGCGCCTCGCACGGCGCACGTTCCTCAATTGTCAGTGGCGGATGCCAGACTTCCGCGGGTGAGCGAATTCCCCGACAGCGCGAGTCCCGAACCGGGTCCGAAGCCGAGCCGGGTGCCTCCCCCAAGGACGCCGGGGAAGGTGCTACGGCAGCGGCTCGCTGAGCTGCGCGGTTCCGCCGTACCGCCCAAGGCGCTGGACGCGCGGGCCCTCGCGGCGCTCGCCGCGAACCCGGGGTGCGACCGGCGCGCCCTGCTGGACGGCGCGGGCGTCGACAAGGCGCAGCTGGCGGACGCGCTGGGCTCGCCGTCCGCCTTCGGCCAGTCCCAGTTCGCCTTCATGCGGGGGAACGCGTTCGAGGCGCGGGTCAAGGCCGACGGCGGCGCGGAGCTGCTGCGGCTGGTGCACGAGAAGCTGGACCCGGGCGCCGAGCCGCCCGCTGCCGGTGTCGTCCCCGACCTGAGCGCGGTCGGCCCCGAGGGGCGCGCCGCCCGTACGGCGCTCGCCCTGCGCGAGGCCACCACGGCCGCCGCCTGGACCCTGCTCGACCACCCCATGCTCGCCCTCGACGTCGCGGGCTCCCCCGCCTTCCTCGAGCCGGACGCCGTCGTCGTCCACCCCGACGGAAGCTGGACGGTCGTCGAGATCAAGTCCTTCCCGATGCTGGACGGCTCCGCGGACCCGGCGAAGGTGGGCGCCGCCGCCCGCCAGTCCGCGGTCTACGTGCTCGCCCTGGAGGAGGTGGCCGCGCGCCTCGGGGCGGGGCCACAGGGGCGTGGCGCCGAGGACGGCGGCACCGTCCCCGACGTCCGCCACCGGGTCCTGCTGGTCTGCCCCAAGGACTTCTCCAACCTGCCCACCGCGTCCGCCGTCGACATCCGCAAGCAGCGCGCGGTCACCCGCCGCCAGCTGGCCCGCCTCACCCGCGTCGAGGACATCGCGGACACCCTCCCCGAGGGCACCTGCTTCGCCCCCGACCTCCCGGCCGCCGACCTGACGACCGCCGTCGAGTCCGTCCCCGCGACGTACGCCCCCGAGTGCCTGGCCGCCTGCGAGCTCGCCTTCCACTGCCGCGACCGCTCCCGCACCGAAGGCGTGGTGACGGCCCTGGGGCGGTCGCTCCGCTCCGAACTGGGCGGGCTGACGACGATCGGCGAGGTCCTGGCGGCGGCCCACGGCGCGGCCGGGGACCCCG
>LRTP01001104.1 GCA_001550305.1 Streptomyces diastatochromogenes | reverse complement strand
GCCGGCCGGATCCGGCCGGCGAAGCCCTCCCGGAGGTGGCCCCTTGTCGCTGATCGCCACCCTCGCCCGGCTGGAGGCCGTCGAGAGCGGGCGGGCCCAGCCCCTCGCCACCGTGCGGCACCGGCATCTGACCGAGCGGCCCCTGGTGTTCGTACCGCTGACCACCGCAGGTGAGGCCGGGGCCCCGCTCGGGGCGCTGGTGGGCACGGACCGGGACGCGCCCTGCCTGCTGGTCGTGCCCCAGCCCCGGGACCGGGACCTGCGATTCGCGTTCCTGGCGGAGCTGGCCGATGTCGTACTGCCGTACGTGGACACGTACGCGGACGTCGTGGAGGCGGCCGAGCGCAGCGAGACCGATCCCGAGACCGGCAAGCGCGTCAAGGTCGAGGTCGAACTGTGCGCGGACGCCCCGCAGCTGATCGTGCCGAGCCGCGCGGGTGTGGAGTTCGTGCGGCTCCTCGGCCGCTCCACGCGGTTTCGGCGCACCGCGGAGCAGGAGCCGGAGGCACCCCATCCGGCGCCGCCCCGGGTGCCGTTGCTCGGGCGGTGGCTGACGCACTTCGGGGAGCGGGCCCGGGTGCCCGGCTCCGCCCTGCTGCTCGCCCTGACCGATGTACTGTCCCGGCATTGGGCGACCGGCCAGAGCAGCCTGGAGGACCAGCACCTGGGGGCGCTGCTCGCCTGGATCGACCCCCCGGAGGGTGCGTCGGGCGCGGCGGGCGCGCTGCGGGCCGAGTTGCGGCGGGATGCCCGGGGGCAGCTCGTGTGCCCGCCCGCGGGCCCGGCCACCGACCCCGCCTTCGACAACAAGCTGCTCGCTCCCGCCATCGAGCGCTACGACCGCGCGCGGACCGCCCTCGCCGCCGCCGAGGACGGCTTGGAGGCGGACGACCGACTCGGTGAACTCACCGCCGCCGAGCGGGAGATCCGCGCTCTCGTCGAGCAGGTCACCCGGCCCACCTGGGACGCGGTGTGGCGCGGCCTCGACCTGCTGCGGACGCTCCCCGAGGGCACCCACGCGGCCGACCGGTGGACCCGCGACCGCTGGTCGTTCACCGGCCACCGCGACCGGATCACCGCGGGCGAGCCCCCGCAGCCACGCCGTGACGACGCGGTCACCGCGGCGAACAAGCTGGCCACGCGCGAGCGCGAACAGGCCCGCCTGGACGCGCAGGAAGCCCTGGACGATCCGCTGGTCATGGCCGGACGGCGGCTGGTCGGGGAGGCCTTCGCGGGTGAGGTCACGGACGTCGTCATGGCGTACAGCGAGAGCAAGCGGCCGAGCCCCCGCCCCCTGGTGACCGTGCGCACGGACGACCGGCCGCACCTCGGGGAGCGGACGAAGGTGTACCGGTCGCTGGGCGGGAAGCCGCAGGCGGCCGAGTTCGTCGGGTACGAGGAGTCGTCGCAGGGCGACGGGCTGGTGGTCCTGCGGATCGTCGACAAGATGGGGCGCGGCAAGGAACCCGAGACCGGGTCCGTGCCGGAGAAGGGCGACCTCCTCTGCTTCACGCTCTTCGAGCACGAGCAGCGGGGCGGCGCGAAGCTGCCCGACCCGGAGGACACCCCGTGGACGCACGGCGGACCCCCGGGCGAGCCCGACGCGGTACCGCAGCCGGACCCGGTGACCGAGGAGGACATCCTGTGACCACGGTCTTCGATCCCGCAGCCGCGGCCGGCCGCGCCACCGACGCGATCCTGGACGACACCCTGCACGGCACGCACCGCGGTGTCGTGGTCGACTCGCCCCCGGGTGCCGGGAAATCCACCCTCGTCGTCCGCGCGGCGCTCGAACTCGCCTCCGCGGGACGCCCGTTGATGGTCATCGCGCAGACCAACGCCCAGGTCGACGACCTGGTGCTGCGACTCGCCGAGAAGAACGGGGAGCTGCCGGTGGGGCGCTTGCACAGCAGCGATCCCGACCCCTACGACAAGGCTCTGGACGACCTGCCGAACGTACGCAAGTCCACCAAGGCCGGCGATCTGGCCGGCCTGGACGTGGTCATCTCGACCGCCGCCAAGTGGGCCCACGTCAAGGGGGTCGAGCCGTGGCGGCACGCGATCGTCGACGAGGCCTACCAGATGCGGTCGGACGCGCTGCTGGCCGTGGCGGGGCTCTTCGAGCGGGCGCTGTTCGTGGGCGACCCCGGGCAGTTGGACCCGTTCGCGATCGTCGGCTCGGAGCAGTGGGCGGGGCTGTCGTACGACCCGTCGGCGTCCGCGGTGACGACACTGCTGGCCCACAACCCCGAACTGCCGCAGCACCGCCTCCCGGTGTCCTGGCGGCTGCCGGCCTCCGCGGCGCCGCTCGTCTCGAACGCGTTCTACCCGTACACGCCGTTCCGCAGCGGCACCGGCCCTGGTGACCGGCGGCTGAAGTTCGCTGTGACGTCGGACGGTTCGGGTCCCGACCGGGTCATCGACGAGGCGGCGGAGGCCGGTTGGGGGCTGCTGGAACTGCCGGCCCGGCACACGCCGCGGACGGACCCGGAGGCGGTACGGGCGGTGGCCCAGGTCGTACGACGGCTGCTGGACCGGGGCGGCGCGGCCACCTCGGAGCGGGCGGACGAACCGCTGCCGCTGACCGCCGACCGGATCGCCGTCGGCACGGCGCACCGGGACCAGGCGGCGGCCGTACGGGCGGCGCTCGCCGACCTCGGGGTCGCGGACGTCACCGTCGACACGGCGAATCGGCTTCAGGGGCGGGAGTTCGACGTCACCGTGGTGCTGCATCCGCTGTCCGGGCGCCCCGACGCGACCGCGTTCCATCTGGAGACGGGGCGGCTGTGCGTCCTCGCCTCGCGGCATCGGCACGCATGCATCGTGGTGTGCCGGGCAGGAGTCACGGAACTGCTGGACGACCACCCGTCGACGGAGCCGGTGCAGCTGGGGGTCACGGTGAAGTTTCCGGACGGCTGGGAGGCCAATCACGCGGTGCTGTCGCATCTGGCGGAGCATCGGGTGCTGTGGCGACCGTAGATCCATCCATGGATCCATGGCGGATCCATGGGTGGCGGCCGTGGGTCCGGATGGCACGGTTGTACGGGTCCGGTCACACGGGCCTACTTGCGCGGACGGGGGAGAATGGACGTTGGCCCACCCACGAAGCGGGCCCCTGAACCGTACGAGGAGGAGAAGACATGGCGGAGCCCACGCCGCGTCGGAACGAACCGCGGCTACGCCCCGCGCCCCTGCTCTTCGAGCCCGCGGAGGCGGCCGGTGATCCGGAGCACTTCTTCGATCTCGAGTCGATCGACGATCCTCGGGCGCTGCTGGCGCGGGCCACGGAGCTGACGCTCGCGTTTCGCGCCGCGGCCGATCGGGCGCTCGAGTTCCAGGCGATCGCCGCCGCGCAGCTGGCCGATCCTCGGCGGTTCGATCGGCTTACGCCGGCTTCGATCGCCGAGCGGGCCGAGTGGACCGAGGACTACGCGAAGAAGATGATCGAGTTCGGGCGGGATCTGTTGCGGGGAGCCGAGGGGGACGGGCGGGGGCTCGGGCATGGGGTGGGCGACCATGCGTGAGCCGGTCTGTTCGGTGTGACCGCGGGGTCTCTCGCCCCCGCCGCCCGGGCCTGTCGCGCAGTTCCCCGCGCCCCTGAGGCCTCAAAGGCCTGGCATATGCCGCGGGGCAAGGTACTCCTCCCCCGGCGTCCTGTCCCGGGTTTTCGCAACTCTCGGGGGGCGGGTGCTTACCGACGGTAGATCTCATAGCCATGAGCAGCACACGGAATCCGGCAAGCCCCGCCGCCCCGTTGCCCGACCGGTTCGACGTCTGCGGCGTCACCCCGGACGGAGCCGCCTGGCTCGCCTCGGCAGGAACGTATCCGCGCAGCACCCTCACCCTCTGGGAGGAACGCCCGACCGCCCCGGTCGTCCTGCCCTGCGGCACCGCCTTCGACATCGTCAACGTGCCCGCGATCTTCGGCCGGCGGATGCTCGACCAGCTGTGGGACGAGGGGCCGGGCTCGGGCCCGGTGGCCGTGCACCGCGGACGGACGCTGCTGTTCAGCGCTCCGGGCACCGCACAGCGCCTGCCGTCGCTCCTGGAGTGGGAGGAGTGGGGGGCGGGAGAGTCTGGGGGATCCGGGCGCGTCGACGCCATTCCTCCGCTGCTCTGCCACGGGGTCGGCGACGCCGTGACCGTGCCCGCCCTGAGCCCCGTCGCCCACCTCACGTCCCGCTGGCTGGTGGCCCCCGACACCCGGCATCCGTGGCTTCCGGGACCCGAGATCCTGGTGTGGGCCGCCGTCCGGGCGGCCCGCACGGCCGCCTCCGCCGCGGTGCGGATATCGATTTTTCCTCCCGCCGATCAGGGTGCTAAGGTCTACGACGTCAGCAGGCGCCGCTAGCTCAGTTGGTTAGAGCAGCTGACTCTTAATCAGCGGGTCCGGGGTTCGAGTCCCTGGCGGCGCACAGACGGTAGGAAGCCCCTCGCGAAAGCGAGGGGCTTCTTGCGTGTCCGGCTCCGCGCGGGCGAGGGGCTCAGCCGGTCGTGATCTTCACCGTCCACGCCCCGGACGCCGTACGGTCCTCGACCTCGACGCGCACCTTCTCGCCGGGGACCGTGAAACTCTCCCCGAGTCCGACCGGCGCGTCCGCCAGGGGCGGGTAGACCGATTCGCCCCAGCAGGACTCGGAGTGCGGGTGGGCGTCGACGACCTCGACCGGGCCGCCACCGGAGTCGGTCTCGCTGCGGATGCGGTAGATCAGGACGCCCTGGGTGCAGGTGGCACCGTCGTTGCCCGTCGAGGTGCGCGCCTCGAAGGCCAGCGCGCTGTCGGGACCCGTACGGACGACCGCCAACTTCGTACCGCGACCGGAACCGAAGATGCGCGCCCCTGGGACCGAGGTGGGCAGGACCGCCCTCGACGCCGACAGGGCCGGGGCCGAGGTCCGCGCCCGGGAGCCCGAGGCGGGCCCCCCGGAGCCGGAGCCGGGCATCCCGGGACCGGGAACCGACCCCCCGGGCCCCGCGGCGGAGCCCTCCGCGTCCGAGGTCGATCCCCCGGCGCCCGGAGCCGGTGGCGGACCGGCCTGGACAGCGTCACTCGCGACGGAAACCGGCGCTCCCGATGCCGCCGTCCCCGCCCCGCCCGTCACCGGACCCGACCCCAGCGGCTCCAACGTCAGCCTCGTGGTCCCGTGCTCGCGCAGACAGGCCACCTGGCGAGTTTCCAGCCAGCCCAGTTTCCACTTGTGCCAGCCGAACAGGTCCGGGGCAAGGCCGAACTGGCTGCCCATGAGGTCCCAGTCGCCGACGTAGGTGTCCCACTCGCCCTTGCCGTCGGTGGGGCGGTGGTAGAGGTCGGGCAGGTCGAAGACGTGCCCCGTCTCGTGGGCGAGGACGAGGCGGTCCGGCGGGTGCTTCTCGAAGACCGTGACGACACGACGGATCTCCTTGCCGTCGGCTTCGATGGGAGTGTCGAGGTTGACGACCTTCGTCGCGTCGGAGTCGACACCCGGCGCGTCCGGGTCGGCCACGAAATAGACGATGTCGTAGCGGGAGAAGTCGACCTGCCGGTCGGCCGCGGCGACCGCGTCACGCAGATAGGCGCCGCGCCGCGCGGCGTTCCAGTCGCGCTTTATGGCGTACGAGGTGGAGGTGTGCGGCATCCGGATCCAGTCGCGCTGCGGATGCGGGCGCAGCGTGAACCTGCCGTACGAGGCGCGCTCGAAGAACTGGCTGGTGGCCGGGAAGTAGTCGGCGGCCAGTTCGGCGGGCGTGGTGCGGGGCCGGGAGTCCGGGAAGGACAGATAGACGAGCACCGCGTCGAGGGGGCGGGTGGGGCGCGGATAGTCGGCGTTCCAGGTGTCCAGGCCCTCCGAGTGGTGGGCCCCGGTCCGCTTCAGGGCGCAGGGCGAGAAGAGGGGTTCGGCGAGTGCGGGGCCCGTGATCAGGGAGGTCGCGGCCAGCGCCGACATGGAGGTGAACACGGCCGCGGTGCTGCGCCAGCGCGGCACACCCGGACGAGCGAGGGCCCCCTGCGCGCCCGGACGTGCGAGGACCCGCGGCACGCCGAGAACCGTCAGGACGTCAGGAACCCGCGAAACGTCACGGGTTAGACGCCGCCGAGCCTCTCGGGCGAGACCCCTCGGGGGGCGCTGACGCGGCACGTCGACCTCCGGATGCGGTTTTCGGGACACCGGCACCCAGCCTGAGTTACTTCGTGACACTTCGCCCTGTTTGTCTGCACCAGACGGGTGAGAGGCCATGTGTGGCCGAAACCCCGAACGACACCCCGAACACTCACGGAACGTCACATGCGATCGCCAGACACAGGAACCGGTCCAGATGCAGGCAGAAACGATCTGTCAGAACCGGTGGTTGTTCCGGGACACTGGACTGTGGCTGGAAGGCTCCGGAACCAGCCTCTATGATCGGCACACTTTCCTGCACGGACACGGCTTGTTCGGCCGTCCAGCACCGGCCGACCACCCGAGAGACCCATACGAAGAACGAGTGCACTGCGGGAGCGAGCGGTGAGCGGAACGTCCGAAGGGCCGACGCCCACGGCAGATCTCATCCGGTCGGCCGTCACAGAGCGTCACATCGACACATCTCCGCGTACGTCTCCTCGTACGTATGCCGAGGTGCCTCCCAGCGCATCCGTCCCCGCCGTTTCACCCCCCGGCGCACCCCCTTGCGCCGAGACCTCTCCCGGCACGTACGCCCCGGCGGAAACACCCCTCGACACCCTCGACACGCCTGAGTCCCCCCTCGACACGCCCGGATCCCTCACCGACACGCCCGAGTCCATCCCCGGCGTTTGCGAGTCCGTCCCCGATGCGGCGCTCATCCCGTCCGCCGGGACCTCGACGTCTCCCGGCGCGTTCCGTGCCGCCTTCGGCGCCGCGCCCCTTCCGATGGCCGTGGTCGACCGCGAGGGTCTGGTCGTCACCGCCAACGAGTCGCTCGGCGCGCTGCTCGGCACCGGATCGGACGCACTCGTCGGGCGGATCGCCGCGGATCTGGTGGATCTGGCCTCCGACGCCCGCACCTGGCACGCGTACCGCGAGGTGCTGCGTGGCCGGCAGGCCCGGCTGCGCTGCACCCGCCGCCTCAAGCACCCCGACGGCCACTCGCTCTGGGTGCAGGTGACGATCGCTCCGCTGCCCGCGCAGGAGGAGTCGGTACTGCTGTCCATCGCGGACATCAGCGCCCGTCGTGAACTCCAGGCGCGGCTGCGGCACTTGCAGATGCACGACCCGGTGACCCGACTGCCCAACCGCACGCTGTTCTTCGAGCGGCTCTCGTCCGCCCTGGAGGCGGAGGCGTACGAGGAGGGCGGCACCGGCCGGATCGGGCTCTGCTATCTGGACCTGGACGGGTTCAAGGCGGTCAACGACACGCTCGGCCACCGGGTCGGCGACCGGCTGCTCGCGTCCGTCGCCGAACGGCTGACGCGCTGCGCCGACGAGGCGGGTTACGCCCGGGGGGCCACCCCCCTGGTCGCCCGGCTGGGCGGCGACGAGTTCGCGCTGCTGGTCGAGGACTCGACCGGGACGGACCAGTTGGCCGACCTCGCCGAGTCCGTCCTGAAGTCACTGCAGGCGCCCTTCGACCTCTCCGGGCAGCGGCTGTCGGTCTCCGCGTCCATCGGGGTCGTCGAGCGGCGCGCCGCCGGGACGAGCGCGACCCATCTGATGCAGGCCGCGGACACCACGTTGTACTGGGCGAAGGCGGACGGCAAGGGCCGCTGGACGCTGTTCGACCCGGAGCGCAACGCCCACCGGATGACCCGTCAGGCGCTCTCCTCCACCCTCCGGGCGGCGATCGAACGGAACGAATTCGCCCTGGAGTACCAGCCCTTGGTGGGCATGGAGGACGGCGGGGTGCGCGGGGTCGAGGCGCTGGTCCGCTGGAACCATCCGCAGTTCGGCACGCTGACGCCGAATCGGTTCATCGGATTGGCCGAGGAAGACGGTTCGATCGTGCAGCTCGGCCGTTGGGTACTGGCCACGGCCTGCCGCCAGGCCCGCCGCTGGCAGCTGGACCGTCCCGACGCGGTGCCGATCTTCGTCAGCGTCAACGTCGCCGTACGGCAGGTGTGGGACTCCGACCTGGTCGCGGACGTGGCGGAGATCCTCGCGGAGACGGGTCTCGCCCCGCATCTGCTCCAGTTGGAGCTGACGGAGTCGGCGGTGATGGGCTCGGCAGGGCGGCCCCTCCAGGCCCTTCAGGCCCTCAGCGACATGGGCGTCCGCATCGCCATCGACGACTTCGGCACCGGGTACTCCAACCTCGCCTACCTCAGCCGCCTGCCGGTCTCCGTCCTGAAGTTGGACGGCTCCTTCGTGCGCGGCTTCCAGTACGAGGGGCCCGACGGCGGCGCCCACCCCAACCCCGCCGACGAGGTCATCGTCGAGGCCCTCATCCAACTCGCCCACCGGCTCGGCCTGACGGTCACCGCCGAGTGCGTGGAGACCGCCTCCCAGGCCACCCGGCTGCGCGGGATCGGCTGCGACACCGGGCAGGGCTGGCTGTACTCCCGCCCGGTGGCGCCGGATCGTATCTCCGCCCTCTTGACCGCGAGTTCCTGACGGCGAGTTCCTGACGGCGAACGGGTCCTAGTCCGCGTTCGGCAGCCCGTACGCGTCCGCGATCAGTTCGTACGAGCGCAGGCGTACGTCGCCGCCGTGGGCGTTGCCCGTGAGCATCAGCTCGTCGGCGCCGGTGCGCTTCTGGAGGTCGTCGAGGCCGGCGCGGACCTCGTCCGCGGTGCCGTGGATGACGTTGGCGTTCCAGGAGTCGACGAACTCACGTTCCATCGGGCTGAAGTCGTACGCCTCCGCCTCCTCGGGGGTCGGGACGAGACCCGGGCGGCCGGTACGCAGACGGACCATGTTCAGGGCCGCGGCCCTGACCTGGCGGCGGGCCTCCTTCCCGTCGTCCGTCGCGAGGGCGGAGACGCCGATCAGGGCGTAGGGGGCGTCCAGCACGGCGCTCGGCCGGAAGGACTCGCGGTAGAGGTCCAGCGCCGGGATCGTGTTCTGGGCCGAGAAGTGGTGCGCGAAGGCGAAGGGGAGGCCGAGGACGCCGGCCAGGCGGGCGCTGAAACCGGAGGAGCCGAGGAGCCAGATCGGGGGGCGGTGCGGGGACTGTACGCCGCCCGGGGAGGTCGACTGGACGGGGCCCGGGACCGCGTGGATGCGGGCGTAGGGGTGACCGGACGGGAAGTCGTCGTCCAGGAAGCGGGTCAGCTCCGCGAGCTGCTCGGGGAAGTCGTCGGCGCCCTCGTGGAGGCGCTCGGTGCGGCGGAGGGCGGCGGCGGTGGCGCCGTCCGTGCCGGGGGCGCGGCCCAGGCCCAGGTCCACTCGGCCCGGGGCCATGGCTTCCAGCGTGCCGAACTGCTCCGCGATCACCAGGGGGGCGTGGTTGGGGAGCATGACGCCGCCCGAGCCCAGACGGATGCGGGTCGTGTGGGCGGCGAGGTGGGCGAGGATCACCGCGGGTGAGGAGGAGGCCACGCCCGGCATGGAGTGGTGTTCGGCGACCCAGTAGCGGTGGAAGCCGCGGGACTCTGCGAGGCGGGAGATGGCGACGCTGGTGCGCAGGGCGTCGGTCGCGGCACGGCCGGCGCCTACGGTGACCAGGTCCAGTACGGAGAGGGGTACGGGCGCGGTGCCTTGCGCGGTGCCTCGGATCTCGTCCGTGTCGTCCACCGGGGTGCCTCCTGTTGCGTACGTGTTGCTGTCCTCAGGGCGGCAACAGGAGACAGTCCCCGCTTATTCCCGCCACCGCGCGCCGGCACGAGGGAAGGGTCTCTCGCCCCCGCCGCCCCTACCCGTCCCATCCCCAGGGGCTCCGCCCCCTCACCCCCGCCAGGGGCGCTGCGCCCCCTGGACCCCCGCACGGCCTGAACGGCCTCGTCCTCAAACGCCGGACGGGCTGAAGGAAGCGGGTCGGGGTGGGTGGGGGCACGGCCTCCGCCCCGTACTCAAACGCCGGA
>LRTP01001103.1 GCA_001550305.1 Streptomyces diastatochromogenes | reverse complement strand
GTCGGCGAGGAGCGCCGCCCGCGCCGCCGCGCCCGCCGCCACCCGGTGGTGGCTCAGCACCCGCCCCTCGAACCACAGTCCCGGCCGGTGGTCGCCCCACCGTTCCTGTACGAGTTCCGCGACGGTACGCCTCATGGACCCCATGGGGGCGCACGATAATTGACGGACCGTCAGAAGGGGAGTCCCGTGCCCTCGAAGTCGTCTCCGCCGGACGAGTCGTCCATCGAGAAGAACCCGTGGACACCCACCATGAAGCCGATGCAGAAGAGGACGATCACCGTGCAGAGGACCAGGGTGAAGACCGTGCCCGCCGCCAGCAGCCCCCGGCGCGGCGCGTGGGCCGTCGCCTTCTCGGGACGCTCGGCGGTGTAGTGGACGGGGACGATGTCGCCCTCGACGATCGTCGCCGGTCCGTTCGGCTCCTCGAAGCGGACCGTGCGGCCGTCGCGCGTCATGAACTCGTACACGTGGTGCAGGGTCGTGGACACGGACGTGTCACCGCCGCCGCCACTGGTCGTCGTGTACGACCGCAGACAGCGGGCCTCGGCGATCAGCCCGCTGTTCCACGCCCGGCTCATGTCCAGCGACCGGCGGACCACCACGACCGCCATGAAGATCGCCCCGGTCATGATCACCGCCGGCGCGGCATAGAAGAAGACGTCCATGACATTCCCCCGTTGTCCGGTACAGCTCCACGCACGCCGTCATGGTCATGTCGACGTGCGTGGAACCTACCCGTGGGGGGTGCGCGAGCTCCTCAAGGGAGGCTCAGAACATGTGCGGTCCACACGCGCTCAGAACGTTCCGCACGTTCAGAACGTGACGTCCGCGCACGAGTAGAACGCGTTCGCGGTGTCGGCGATCGTCCACACGCCGAGGATGACGTGGTGACCGCTCAGCCCGGAGGGCAGCGTGCCGGTGTGACTGAACGTGGACGGCGGGCGCTGCCCGTTGTACGGGACGGTCAGGAACGGGGTGGTGTTCAGGTCCGCCCTGGTCAGTGCGTGGTTCTGGTTCCAGCCGGACTTGGTGACGAAGTACTTGAAGTCGGTCGTGGCGTGCACGGCCGTGAACTGCCAGCGGAAGGTGTAGCTCTGCCCGCCGGTGACCTTGGTCGTCGGCCAGGCCGCGCCCGAGGGGGTCTTGGGCTGGTCGAGCTGGCTGAAGTTGGTGTGGTTCGCGGAGCAGATCTGTCCGTCCGCGGGACCCGCCGCCGGGAAGCCCTTCGGGCCCTCGACGCTCTGCGGCTCCCACTGGATGTCACCGCAGCCCGCGACACTGCCGCCGTTGGCGGCGCACAACTTCTGCCGGCTGAGGGGCTGGTCGGTGTAGCCGTGGGCGTCGGCTCCGCCGGTGGAGAGCACGAACGTGCCCGCCGTGGCGAGGCCCACGACAGCGGCGTACAGCTTGACTTTCCTGCTGGTACGGACCCTTGCCGCAGGGATCCTGGTCGTCCGTATGCGCATGCTGCCGCTCCTGGAGGACGTGGGGGAGGTTCTCGTGAGCCGTGCGCGCGATTTTCAGGTCTAGACCAAGTCCCAGATTATTGCCGCAACTTGAACATGTCCAGACCAATAACCGAGCTCTCCGTCCCCGGCGGGGCCCCACTGTCGGTCCCCGCCACGGCTCCGCTGTCCGTCCCCGTCACGGCGAGGAATCCCTGCGCCCCGTGTAGAACGCCACCGTCAGGTCCTTCACCAGCGCCTTGCGCTCGTAGTCGTCGAGTTCGACCAGCCCGCGCATGGTCAGCCGGGTCACCGTGTCCTCGACGGAGTCGACGACGGAGGTGAGCACGGTGTCGCGGTGCTGGGCGTCCAGGGTCGCGATCCGGCGGCGCTGCATCACGGCCGCCACCTCGGGGGCGTACTCGATCCGGGTCGGCTGCGCCGAGAACACCTCCAGGCCGACCGGCGCGGCGTCCGCGGCGATCATCCCGGTGAGCGCCTCGCCGACCGCGTCCGTGTTGCGCAGGGTCGCCACGTCCTTGATGACGGCGGGCGGCGCCTCGGCCGGCAACTGCGAGAGCATCCGCGACATCGCCGCCTCCACACACTCGCGCAGATACGTCTCGTGGTCCTCGACGCCGAGCACGGCTCGCGCGGTGTCCTTGACCCGCCACACCACGA
>LRTP01001102.1 GCA_001550305.1 Streptomyces diastatochromogenes | reverse complement strand
GTGCGCGGCTTGCCGCCGGTCGACGCGCGGCGCCCCGCCTCCGCCACCAGCCCGTCCGCCCGCAGCCGAGCGGTGATCTTGCTGACGGCCTGCGGGGTCAGCCCGGTGCGCTCGGCGAGTTCGAGCCGGCTGATACCGCCCTCCCCGGCCGTGCGCAGCAGATCGAGCACGAGCGCGGCGTTGTGGCTGCGCAGGGCGAGCAGATTGACTCCCGACTCGGCGTTGGTCCTGTTCACGTAGGCCATTGTCCCCCGCGCTTGCACTTTGGCAACAGCGTTGCGAAAGTGGACGCCATGACTGGTACGACTGGCACGACTGGCACCCCCCTCCGTGTGGCCCTCATCGGTTACGGCCTCGCGGGCTCCGTCTTCCACGCCCCGCTGATCGCCGCGACCGAGGGCCTGGCCCTGGACACGATCGTCACCTCGAACCCGGAGCGGCAGGAGCAGGCCCGCGCCGAGTTCGGCGACGGAGTCTCGTTCGCCGCCACGCCCGAAGAGCTCTGGGCGTGCGCCGACGAGCTGGACCTGATCGTCATCGCCTCCCCGAACAAGACCCACGTCCCGCTCGCGACCGCCGCCCTCAAGGCGGGCCTGCCGGTCGTCGTCGACAAGCCCCTCGCCGGTACGGCGGCGGAGGCCCGCGAGCTGGCCGCGCTGGCCGAGGAGCGCGGCCTGCTCCTCTCCGTCTTCCAGAACCGCCGCTGGGACAACGACTTCCTGACCCTCCGCAAGCTGCTCGACGAGGGCGAGCTGGGCGACGTATGGCGCTTCGAGTCCCGTTTCGAGCGGTGGCGTCCGCAGCCCAAGGGCGGCTGGCGCGAGTCCGGCGACCCGGCAGAGATCGGAGGTCTCCTCTACGACCTCGGCAGCCACGTCGTCGACCAGGCCCTCGTCCTCTTCGGCCCCGCGGCCTCGGTGTACGCCGAGACGGACGTCCGCCGCCCCGGCGCGCAGACCGACGACGACACCTTCATCGCGATCACGCACACGAACGGCGTCCGCTCCCACCTCTACGTCTCCGCGACGACCGCCCAACTCGGCCCGCGCCTGCGCGTACTGGGCTCGCAGGCGGGTTACGTGAAGTACGGCCTCGACCCGCAGGAGGCGGACCTGCGCGAGGGCAAGCGCCCCGACACGACCGCCGAGTGGGGTGTCGAGCCCGAGTCCCTGTGGGGCCGCGTCGGCTCCGGCGAGTCCCCGCTCACGGGTGGCGGACGCCCCGAGCCCACGCTCCCGGGCGCGTACCCCGCGTACTACGCGGCCATCGCCGCCGCCCTGCGCGACGGCGCCCCGAACCCGGTCACC
>LRTP01001101.1 GCA_001550305.1 Streptomyces diastatochromogenes | reverse complement strand
CCGGGGGACCGGGCTCCCGGCCGGCCGCGCCGCCGCGCGGGGAGTCGGGCCACCAAGACGGCGTACGGGCGGCTACGCGGCCACGAAGGTGTGGGCCGCCTTGTCGTGCCAGCACTGGCGCCAGGGCCTGTCGAACAGGCACCACAGGACGCCGACGAGACCGATGACGAGGACGCCGGGGACCGCGTACACGAGCCAGCGGCGCAGGGCCCGCCCGAAGGACGGCGGTTCGTGGCCCTCGATGTCCCGGACCTCGATGCCGCACACCTTCTTGCCTAGGGTGCGGCCCCACTTGGCGGTGGGCAGCACGTCGTACAGGACGCCGAAGAGAAGCAGGACGGCCAGGACGATCCCGAGGTAGCCCGTGGTCGTGCCGTCGAGCAGCCACACCGTGACGGTCTGGCCGGACCGCTTGGCCGCGTCGACCTTCTCGTTGATGTGGTCGATCGCCTTGGTGCCCAGCGGTACGGCGGCCACGGCGGTGACGGTCGCCAGTACCGCGGTGTCCACGATCCGGGCCAGCAGCCGCCTGCCGAGGCTCGCCGGGCGCGCCTCGGACTGTCTGCGGGCGGCGGCCTGGAACACGTCGTCCACCGGCGGCTTCCACGGCACGACGGGCTGCCCGTCGGCGCCCTGGTCACCCGCGAGCCGGTGCACCTGCTGGGCCCAGGACGGCTGTCCCCCACCGGGACCACTGGTGAGGGGCGTGGCGGCGGGGCCGGTGGACTGCTGGGGCACAGAGGGAGCAGAGGGGGTGGAGGGTGCGGAGGGTGCGGGGGTGGCCGGCTGCCTCGGGGCGGCGGACTGGGCCGACTGGGCCGCCGCCTCCG
>LRTP01001100.1 GCA_001550305.1 Streptomyces diastatochromogenes | reverse complement strand
CCGGGGCGGGCGCGGGAACGGAGGCCGCCGGCCGAGCACCGGACGGCGGCGTGAGCGGTACGCCGTCGGAGGGCGCCGGACGGCTCGTACCCGGTACCCAGGAGGCACCGTTCCAGTACCGGACATATCCAGGAATGGAGGGGTCCGGGTAATACCCTTCACGGGGCCGGTCGTCACCGGGGGCCGGGGTTGGGGCGCTCATGTCCGTCGTCCCGTATCTGCTCGGGGGTTTTTGGGGGTTCCACATCTATCAGACGGGCGCGCCTGTCAGCGGCGCTCCCGCCGTACCCACCTCTTTCGGGCAAGGTTCCGCCACAAGCGGTCGCCGCCCGGAACACGGTCTCGGAACGCCCGCCAAAAAACTTCTTCGAACCCGCGTAATGGTTCCGCGTGATCGCGCTCTCCACTCGTACGGGCCCGCCCTGAGGGCCCCGTACCCGAAAGGAAGCGCATCGACATGCACATCGTGGTGGAACGCGAACTCGAGATCGACCTCGTCCTGTCGCCCGAACGCAGCATCCCCGTACCGGCCCGGCTCACCTACCGCTCCGACGACCCGTACGCCGTCCACATCACCTTCCACATCGGCTCCGCCCATCCCGTCGGCTGGACCTTCGCCCGTGAACTGCTCGTCGAGGGGGTGTTCAGGCCGTGCGGGCACGGCGACGTACGGGTGTGGCCGACGAAGGTCGCGGGCCGCGGCGTCGTCCTGATGGCGCTCAGCTCCCCGGACGGGGACGCCCTCCTCCAGGCGCCCACCGCGCAGGTGTCCGCCTGGCTGGAGCGCACCCTGCAAGCGGTCCCGCCGGGCTTCGAGGCCGATCGGCTCGGCATCGACGAGGGCCTCGCCGAGTTGCTGACCCCGACCCCGGCCGACGACCTGTGGCTGCGCGACCCGTGGCCGTCGGACGAGTCGAAGGACGGCGAGTGAACCCGTTCGCGTCCCTGTTTCCGATACCGGCCCGGTGCGCGCCGACCGGGCCCGCGTCGCGCGGTGGCCGAGGCGGGGCGCTAGAGCACCTTGCCCGGGTTCAGGATGCCCAGGGGGTCGAAGGCGGCCTTGATGCCGCGCTGCATCTCCACGCCCACCGGTCCGAGCTCGCGGGCCAGCCACTCCTTCTTCAGGACTCCGACGCCGTGTTCGCCGGTGATGGTGCCGCCGAGTTCCAGACCGAGGGCCATGATCTCGTCGAAGGACTCGCGGGCGCGCCGCGACTCGTCGGGATCGTCGGCGTCGAAGCAGACGGTGGGGTGGGTGTTGCCGTCACCCGCGTGCGCGCAGACACCGATGGTCAGGGAGTACTTCTCGGCGACGCGTTCGATGCCTTCGAGCATGTCGCCGAGCCGGGAGCGCGGCACGCACACGTCGTCGATCATCGTGGTGCCCTTGACCGCTTCGAGCGCGGTGAGCGACAACCGTCGTGCCTGGAGGAGCAGTTCGGATTCCGCCGCGTCCTCCGCGGGGACCACCTGCGTCGCGCCCGCGGCCTCGCACAGGGCGCCGACGGCGGCCAGGTCGGCGGCCGGGTCGTGGGTGTCGAAGGCGGCGAGGAGGAGCGCCTCGGTGGTCTCCGGGAGGCCCATGTGGGCCAGGTCGTTGACGGCCTTGACCGTCGTACGGTCCATGAGTTCGAGGAGGGAGGGAACGTGCCCGCCCTCCATGATCCGGATCACGGCGTCGCAGGCTGCCCGCGCCGATCCGAACTCCGCCGCCAGCACCAACTGCTGGGGCGGCTGCGGCTTGAGCGCCAGGATCGCCCGTACGACGATGCCGAGCGAGCCCTCGGATCCGACGAAGAGGCGGGTGAGGTCGTACCCGGCGACCCCCTTCGCCGTACGGCGGCCGGTGGACATGAGCCGTCCGTCGGCCAGCACCACGTCGAGGCCGAGGACGTACTCGGCCGTCACCCCGTACTTCACACAGCACAGGCCGCCGGAGGCCGTGCCGATGTTCCCGCCGATCGTGCACATCTCCCAACTGGAGGGGTCCGGCGGGTAGTACAGACCGTGTTCGTTCACGGCGCGGGAGAGGGTGGCGTTGATGACGCCGGGTTCCACGACGGCGATCCGGTCGACCGGGTTGATCTCCAGAATGCGGTCCATCTTCACCAGCGACAGCACGATGCAGCCGTCGGAGGCGTTGGCGGCGCCGGACAGGCCGGTGCGGGCGCCCTGCGGGACGACCGGGACACGCAGCTCGGTCGCGATCCGCATGACGTGCTGGACCTGTTCGACGGTACGGGGCAGGACGACGACGGCGGGGGTGCCCGCCTCGCAGAAGCTCGCCATGTCGTTCGCGTACGAGGCCGTGACGTCCGGGTCGATGAGGACGGCCTCGGCCGGCAGGCCGCTCAGCAGGCGGTCCACGAGGTTGCCGGTGACTTCGTCGCGCGGGGCTTCGATACGGCTCATGATCACAGCGTCGCACTCGGGGCCATCGGTGTGAACCCCATCCACGCGGGGCTTGGCGTGCCGGGGTGTGGTCTTCGTATTGACGCACAGTGAGCGGCATGGAGATCGAAGAGCGACAGCCGGTGCTCACGGGGCTCGCGCCCCAGGGGCCCTCCGGGCGGCGTCCCTCCGTCGCCAAGCACGTGCTGATCGGCCTGGTGGCGGGGTCTGTCGTCCTCGGCGGGGTGCTGGTGCTGCTGCCTCCGCATCGGCGGACCGCGCCACCGCCGTCTTCGGGTCCGGCGGCACGCGCGGCGACGGCGGTGGTCGCCGGGGTGCCCGTCGCGCTGCCCGATCTGGTGGCGCTCATCGGCGACCACGAGGCCCATGTGCGCGCCCATCCGCGCGACGAGCGGTCGTGGGCGGTGCTCGGCGCGGCGTATGTGGAGCAGGGGCGGCGGACGGCCGCATCCGCGTACTTCCCGAAGGCCGAGCAGGCGCTGCGCACGTCGCTGGAGACGAAACCGAAGGGGAACCTGACGGCGCTGGAGGGGCTGGCCGCGCTCGCCAACGCCCGCAACGACTTCAGGACCGGGCGGAAGTGGGCCGAGGAGGCGCTGAAGCTGGCGCCGAAGCGGTGGACGGCGTATCCGCTGCTGATCGACTCCTGCAGCGGCCTCGGTGACTACAAGGCGAGCCGCGGCGCGCTGGAGAAGCTCCAGGGGCTGCACCACGGGCCGCCGGTGCTGGCCGAGGCCGCCCAGGTGTACTGGGCCCGCGGCTGGCGCGAGGACGCGGTGGCCTCCCTCGCGGACGCGGCGGCGGCCGCC
>LRTP01001099.1 GCA_001550305.1 Streptomyces diastatochromogenes | reverse complement strand
GGGAGGGGCGCCCCCGCTCGCGCCCGCCTCCAACTCCCCGTGCGTGAGCGTGTATCCCGGGGCGTCCGCCGGTCCGGGCTGCCGGGCGGCGAGGATCGCGCGGCCCGCGGCGCCCCGGTCCAGCGGGTGACGGAACCCGGCGCGGTAGGCGACGTGATAGTCCGTCCACGTCGGCTCCACGACGGCGACGGCGAGCGCCTCGGTGCCGTCGACGAGCGTCAGATGGGCCGTGGCCCCTATGTCCTCGGCCAGCGCGCGCAGCGCCGGCAGCGCGGCCTCCCGTACCAGCGGATGCACCTGGCGCCCCAGCCGCAGCACCCCCAGCCCGACCCGGGCGCGGCCGCCCAGGTCCCGGCGTACGAGCGCGTGCTGTTCCAGCGTGGCGAGCAGGCGGTACACAACGGTCCGGTTGACGCCCAGTTTGTTCGAGAGCTCGGTGACGGTCAGCCCGTGGTCCGTGTCGGCGAGCAGCTTGAGGACACGCAGTCCCCGGTCGAGCGTCTGAGAGGTCTCCGCGGTCACGACGCCCACTCCTTAGTGGTGAGGTCGGCGGCCCCTCGCGGCGGTTGCGTCTCCGAGTCCCGTCGGCGACGCGCTTCAGAGGCCGCCGTCGGCTGACGACCCGGGCTCTTCCCGGGCGGAGTCGCTACACGGCTGCGCTCCGCGGCGGCGCTGCCACGGGGCGTGTGCGTAGCGGGACAGTAGCGAGCCGGTTCGCTCAGCGGAAGTCTCCGTCCAGAATCCGGTCACGACCCGGCACGAACTCCTCCCCTTTGTCGATCCTTTGTCCTGATAAGCACGGCGCACACCACGTGTCGCACACGCCCCCTACACACAGCGCGCACATGCACAAGAACGCGCCCCTGAAAGGGGCGCGAGGAACTGCGCGACCAGCCCCCACCGGCCCTCGGCCGAAGCACAACCCGTCGCCCCACGAACCGCGACCGCCCAGGCACAGCGCCCGGCGTCACCGCATACGGGTGGCCCACTCCTGCACCTTGGCGATCCGCTGCCGCAGCTGACCCGCCGTCGCCTCCGCGCTCGGCGGACCCCCGCACACGCGGCGCAGTTCGGTGTGGATCACGCCGTGCGGCTTGCCGCTCTGGTGGACGTACGCGCCGACCATGGTGTTGAGCTGCTTGCGCAGCTCCAGCATCTCCTTGTGCGAGACCACGGGCCGCCGCTCGGCGGGCAGTTCGAGGAGGTCGGCCTCCTCGTCGGGCTTCTTGCGGCTGTGCGCGATCTGCCGCGCCTGCCGCTTCTGGAGCAACAGCTGCACCTGGTCGGGTTCGAGCAGCCCCGGAATCCCGAGGTAGTCCTGCTCCTCCTCGCTCCCCGGGTGGGCCTGCATCCCGAACTCGGCGCCGTCGTACAGCACTCGGTCGAAGACGGCCTCGGACTCCAGCGCCTCGAAGGAGAACTGCTCCTGCTCGCCGGTGTCCTCGTCCTGCTCCCGGTTCGCCTCGTCCATCTCCTGCTCGGACTCGGCGTACGGGTCCTCCTCGCCCTCCTTCTTGGGCTTGTCGAGGACGTGGTCGCGCTCGACCTCCATCTCGTTGGCGAAGCCGAGGAGGTCGGGGACGGTCGGGAGGAAGACGGAGGCGGTCTCGCCGCGCCGCCGAGACCGTACGAAACGGCCGACGGCCTGCGCGAAGAACAGGGGCGTGGAGATGGTGGTGGCGTACACGCCGACGGCGAGCCGCGGCACGTCGACGCCCTCGGACACCATGCGGACGGCGACCATCCACCGGTCCTCGCTGTGGCTGAACTCGTCGATCCTGTTGGACGCGCCGGTGTCGTCGGACAGGACGAGGGTCGCCTTCGTCCCGGTGATCTCACGGATGAGCTTGGCGTACGCGCGCGCGGAGTCCTGGTCGGAGGCGATGACCAGCGCGCCCGCGTCCGGGATGCCCTTCCTGACCTCGGTCAGCCGCTGGTCGGCGGCGCGCAGCACACTGGGCATCCACTCGCCACGCGGGTCGAGCGCGGTGCGCCAGGCCTGCGAGATGGCGTCCTTGGTCATCGGCTCGCCGAGCCGGGCCGCGATCTCGTCCCCCGCCTTCGTGCGCCACCGCATGTTGCCGCTGTAGGAGAGGAAGATGACGGGCCGCACGACCCCGTCGCCCAGCGCGGACCCGTACCCGTAGGTGTAGTCGGCGGACGACCGCCGAATCCCGTCGTTTCCCTCTTCATACGTGACAAAGGGAATGGGGTTGGTGTCGGACCGGAAGGGCGTACCGGTGAGCGCGAGCCGCCGCGTGGCGGGCTCGAACGCTTCGAGGCAGGCCTCGCCCCAGGACTTCGAGTCACCGGCGTGGTGGATCTCGTCGAGGATGACGAGGGTCTTGCGCTGCTCGACACGGTTGCGGTGGAGCATGGGCCGCACGCCCACACCCGCGTACGTCACGGCGACGCCCTGGTACTCCTTGCTGAGCGGACCGGCGCTGTACTCGGGATCCAGCTTGATCCCGATCCGCGCGGCGGCCTCCGCCCACTGCTTCTTCAGGTGCTCGGTCGGCGCGACCACGGTCACCTGCTGCACGACGTGGTGGTGCAGCAGCCAGGACGCGAGCGTCAGCGCGAACGTCGTCTTGCCGGCGCCGGGCGTGGCGACGGCCAGGAAGTCGCGGGGCTGGTCCTGGATGTACTTCTCCAGCGCCCCCTGCTGCCAGGCACGCAGCTTGCTGGCGGTACCCCAGGGGGCGCGGCCGGGGAAGGCGGGTGAGAGGTGGTGCGAGGTGGATGCGCTGGCGGCGGTGGTAGTCACGGTCTCCGTGGTGGGGTCGAGCGGCTCGGCTACGTATGACAACCGGGCCACCCTACCGGCGCCCCGGAGCTGTCAACGCGCGGACGACGCCGGGTCAGCCACGGATGGGACCCACCTCACAAACCCCGCAACCGCCCACCGGTCACCCCGGTGCCGTGCTCCACACCGGCCGCCACGTCGATGACCAGGTAGTACGAGGCCGGCCGGTGCACGGGGCCGCACTCGCCCGATCCGGAGCGCCGCTCTCCTTCCAGATCACCGCTCTCGCAGTCGCGTCGTCACCCAGGCCCCCACCAACGCCACCCCGGCCATCGGCAGGAACACGGCGGCGAACGCGGTGGGGTGGGAGCCGTCGGCCGTCGAGGTGGCCGTCTCCGCGACCTTGCCGCCGCCCAGCGCCGCGAACGCCGCGCCGCCCGCCGCGAGGAGCACGATGTTGGAGAGGCCGTCGGAGATCTGGAGCGCGGCGGAGTTGGAGCCGACCTCCTCAGGCGTCGAGAGGCGCAGCAGCAGCACGCTGGTCGAGGCGATCACCAGCCCCATCCCGAAGCAGCCGAACCCCCAGGCGACGGCGACGATCCACACGGGCACAGCGGGGATCAGCACGCTGGGCACGACGGCGACGGCCGCAGCGAGCAGCACCATCCCGAGGAACATCAGCCGGTCCCGGTACGGCTCCGTGCGTGGCCGCGACTGCACATACGACCCCAGCGCCCAGGTCCCGCCGGCCGCCGCGAGGGAGAACCCGGCGAGCGTCGGCGACAGCCCGCGCTGGGTGACCAGCATGAGGGGCACAAAGGACTCGGCGGCGATGAAGGCACCGGCGGCCAGCCCGCGCAGCAGCACCACGGACGGCAGCCCGCGCGCCGCCCGGTAGGTGCCGCGCGGCAGCAGCCCGAGGACGGCCGGGACGAGCAGCGCGGCGCCCGCGAGGCCGGGGACGAGGGAGAGCGGGGCCAGGTCCTGGGCGGCGTACTGGAGGAGTCCGGAGCCGAGCGAGATCCCGAGCGCCAGCCGGATGCGCCGCCGCTCGAAGGGCTCACGACCGGCGGTCCCCGCGTCCGCCGACCGCCCGGACGACAGCCGGCGTATCCGCGGCAGCGCGAGCGCCAGCGGAAACACGACCAGCACCGGTATCCCGGTGAACACCCACCGCCAGCCCAGGTGCTCGGTGACCGTGCCCGCGATCAACGGTCCGACCACGGACGGAATGACCCAGCTCGCCGCGAACGCCGCCATGATCGCCGGGCGCAGCCGCTCCGGGTAGGCCCGCACCACGACGACGTACAACGCCACGACGACCAGCCCGCCGCCGAGCCCCTGCACCGCCCGCCCGAGAAGGAACAGCCACATGGTCCCGGCCGTCCCGGACAGCAGCAGGCCCGCCGCGAAGGCCGTGATCCCCGTGGTCAGCGGTGCCAGGGGCCCGTCGCGGTCCGCCCACTGTCCGGCGAACACCATCCCGAACAGGCTCGTCGTGAAATACGCCGAGAACGCGAACGCGTACAACGACACCCCGTCGAGCTCCCGCGCCGCGACGGGCATCGCCGTCCCGACGGCCGTCGCCTCGAAGGCGATCAGCAGCTCCACGAACACGATCCCGATGCTGAGCGCCCGATAGGGACGGCTCAGCACACCCCCCTCCCCCTTGCCCTCGGCCGGGGCGGTCGCGGCATCACGTGCTTCCAGCGCTGTCATGGCCGCCAGCGTAAGGGCCACGACTGACAGTGACTCCTGTCCAAAGACCGTGATCGCCTGGGTCTTTGGTCGTACGCCACAGGCCGGGAACCGGCGTTCATGAACGGCGTGTGGCAGTCCCGTTGCAGCGCTCCCGCACCTCTTGAGCCCGCCCTCCGCCCCGCCTACGTTCAACCCATCAGGTTCGGAACGAGTGAGCCGTGCCGCACCTGAGAACGGCCGTGTGCCCGAGTGGCTCAGGGGCTCGCCTGCAAAGCGAGTTACGCGGGTTCAATTCCCGCCACGGCCTCCAGTGCCTCGACCAGGCAAAACAGAAGGGCGGCACCCTCCGAGGGTGCCGCCCTTCTGGTCGTCCGTCTCAGTTCCCGTCTCAGTCGGCCGGTACGAGGGGGCCTGGTGACGGACCGGCGCACGTGAGGTGTAGATCGCCATCGGGGTGCTGATCGCAGCTCCGCCGCTCGTCGCTGGCGTGATCTCTGGAGTCAAGGGTGCCGCCACACACGACACCTCGGCAGCGGCCGCGACGCCTGGAGCGAGCCACAGCGGTCCGGCGGCAACGCCGTCAGCGAAGAAGAAGCGGGCCCTGGCCACGCGCCCGTCGACACCTGGGCCGGCGCAGAAGCTGGCCGACCTCGATGGGATCGGTCGGCCCGCCAGCATGTACCAGCAGGTTCTCGACGCATTGGCACCACGCTGCACGGAGAACCGCCCGCGCCTGACAGCCATCGTCACCTCCACGCTGGAGGACCTGAAGAAGAACGGTGTCGACGACGAGGACGGATTCAGCGTCCTGCAGCACCTGGAGCAGTCGGTGCCCGCCGGGAACCCGCGGGTCAACTGCGCGTCGGTGGCGGCGGCTTACGCCACCCTGCGCGAAGGAAACTAGGACAACCGGATCCCGCCGTGGTCACAGTGCCGCAGACCGAGGGCGAGCGGTCGCGGGCTGCGGCCGTTGGCCTACCTCTTCGCGTAGGAGGTCTCTGTGCGGCCGCTGAAGGCCGATCAGTACTGCCGGCGCGGGCGTTACTGCCACTGCGAGCTGGTGGCGATGGCCCGCAGTTGGGCCGGTGTCAGGATCGGCGTGGTACGGGTCGCGGGGCCGTTCTGGCTCGGTGCCTGCCACTCCATGAGGGTGACGTAGAGCCCGTCAGGATGCAGTACGTTCACCGTCTCGTGCCCGGGATCCGTTCCGGGTGGTGCCTGCCAGGACTCGATCAGGGTGCCGTCGGCCAAGGGTGTGGTGCCGGCGAAGACGTGGCTGCGGATCGCGGTGGTGGAGGTCTGACGGGAGACGTGCACCTCGAGCAGCGACTTGCCGTGGCCGTCGTCCACCCACAGCTGCCCGGACTGCCGGCCGCCGGGCGGGCTCGAATGGGTCAGGCCGGTCGGCAGCAGCGCGGTCAGGATGGCAAGGGCGCGGTCGGCGGGCAGTGTGCCGGTGAAGGTCGGCTTCGGGGTGGCGGATGCCGTGGCCGAGCCGGTGGTGGCCGAGGCCGCCGGACCGGCGATCGTGCGGTCGGCGGTCCGCCCGTCGGACAGCAGTCCGGGAACGACCGCCGCGCCGAGCCCGACG
>LRTP01000110.1 GCA_001550305.1 Streptomyces diastatochromogenes | reverse complement strand
CCACGCTCCTCCACGCCGCCCACTCGGCCGCGGCCGTCAGGGTGGCGCGGCGGCTCTCCGAGGCGGGCACCGGGGACCCCGCGTTCCGACTGCCCGAACTGGCTTCGGAGCTGGCGGAGTTGCTGACCGTCGCCGTCGGGCTGCGCCGGGCGCCGGACCCGGATCTGATCGGCACCGCGCGTCGGGCCTATACGGCGAACGGTTCGCTGCGACTGCACGGTCTGTTCACCGAGCCGGTGGTGACCGCTTCGGGGTACGCGGGGGCGGTCACGTACGCCCTCGCACAGGACGGCCGGCTCCGCTCGCTGTCCGACGTGGCGCCGGGCGACGCCGACCGCGCTCGACAGGCCGCGGGCTCCGCGGTCCCCGGCGGCAGCGCCCTCACCCTGCGGGAACTGGGCGACCACGGCGGGGCGATCCTCACCGACCCGACCGTCTCGCCGGACGGGCGGATCGGCGGTGGCGGCGCGGTCCGTTCCGTACGGGCGTCGGGGGCCCGTTGGCACGAGGAGCCGCTCGACACGCTCTGGCGGCGTTCCCCGGCCGACCAGGTGGCCGCCGCGCTGCGGTGGTCGGCCGAGCCCGCGGACGAGCGGGACGCAGGTGGTGACCTGCTCTTCCTCACCGGGACGATCACCGGCGGAGGGTTCGCCGTGGACGGTGGTCCCACGGTGCGCCTCCTGGCGCCGGACGAGCGTCCCGAACTCCCCTACGTCGAGAACCTCCGGCTTCTGGCGGGGGCCCACGGTCTGTCCCTGCGCCTCGTCGCACGGCTCGCGACGGACCGGCCGAGCGGTGTACGCGCCCTCGCCGCGGCCTGGCAGGGCACGGACGGCGACTCGGTCCGCGCGGACCTCGGCCTGCGCCGCCTCAACCGCACCCACCTGCCCAGGACCGCAACGGCCGTCATCCCTTCCACCCCAGCGCCCGCGCTTCCCACGGAACTCGACCTCCTGCGGCGGGCCGTGGACCGCGCGGTCGCGGGTGGCCGCGCCGTCACCGCCACCGTGGCCGACGGCG
>LRTP01000011.1 GCA_001550305.1 Streptomyces diastatochromogenes | reverse complement strand
CCTCCAGTACCGGCCCGACACTCTTGACGGCTTCATAGCAGGCACCGGCCTGGCCTTCGACGACCCAGCGTCACCCTGATGCGCCGAAGTCAGTAGTGACGAACACCAAGTGGGCGTGCAGATTGTAGTCGGCCCAGCTCAAGGACATCCGGGCCTTCGACCCCGAGCGTCAGGGCCGCTGGTCGTTCTCCAGCCAGCAGGCGACCTTGCGCCGGCTGGACAAGGCGTTCGCCGCGTTCTTCCGGCGCGTGAACGCAGCGGACAAGCCGGGGTATCCGCGTTTCCGGTCGCGCAAGCGGTTCGACACCGTGGACTTTCCCAAGGACGGTGACGGCTGCCGCTGGGACTCCACCCCGCACGACCCCGTCACCCGCGTGCGCCTCCAAGGCGTCGGCCACGTCAAGGTCCACCAGCACCGGCCCGTAGCCGGCAAGGCCAAGACGATCAGCGTCAAGCGTGAAGGGCGCCGCTGATACGTCGTCCTGACCGCCGAGCACCCCCAGCCCGAACCGCTCCCGGCAACCGGGTCTGTGGTCGGTATCGACCTCGGCATAGCCAACTTCCTCGCTGACTCCAACGGCGAGTTCGTACCCAACCCCCGCCACGGCGCGAAGGCCGCCGCGAAACTCGAAGCCGCCCAGCAGGCTCTCAGCCGCTGCAAGCGGGGCTCCAAGCGCCGCCGCAAGGCCGTGGAAGCCGTGGCCCGGCTGCACCGCAAGGTCCGCCGTCAGCGCCTGGACCACGCGCACAAGACCGCGCTCGGTCTCGTCCGTGAGCACGACTTCATCGCACACGAAGACCTCAAGATCCGCAACATGAGCAAGGCCCCCGCACCCAAGCCGAACCCTGAACAGCCGGGCAGCTTCCTGCCCAACGGGGCCAGCGCGAAAGCGGGACTCAACCGCTCGATCGCCGATGCCGGATGGGGGGTGTTCCTCGCGATCCTGGCCGCCAAGGCGGAAGGAGCCGGACGGCAAGTGATGACGGTGGACCCCCGCAACACCTCCCGGCGGTGCCCCGAATGCGGGAACACCACCAAGGAGAACCGGCCAACCCAGGAGAAGTTCCACTGCGTCTCGTGTGACCACCAGGCACACGCGGACACCATGGGTGCGATCAACGTTCTACGGGCCGGGCTGGTCCGCCGCGACGCCAACCCGGCATAGCAAGAAGCCCCCGTTCACGAGGGGGAGGAGTCACGGCAGGCCGAGGTCGTGGTGGCAGGTGAGCGGCCCCCCGAGGTGGAGGCGGCGCCCGGGCAGCAGCGCAGGGCCGCGTCTCCCCGTGGACGAGGAAGCTGCCCAGCGCCTGGCCGCCGGCGAGAGCCTTCCTCTCAGGAAGGGTGGGATGCTGCGTGGCTGCAGGCCCCGCGGCCGACGAAGGCGCCCCTGTCACCTCGGCGCATCGCGCCGCCGGTGAAGTCATCCCGCCGGGTGGCGTCCTGCTAATGTCCTGTCCGATATGCGGGAAGCGGACGACGGGGTCCTCGCCGCGCCGATCACATGCTCCGGCCCCCACCCCACCTCGGCGGACAGGTCACCATGACGAGGGCCGCGCGGGTGTCCGGGTGTGCCGGCGCGCGGTTTTCGTCACCGCGGGAGCGGGTCGCCCACAGGTCCGCGGGTCATCGGGATTCCTCCGTGGATACCCCCGCCTTCAGGCGGGGGAGGAATCGGACTCCTGCGGAGCAGGGCAGGGAAAGCCGATTCGCCGCCAGGG
>LRTP01001098.1 GCA_001550305.1 Streptomyces diastatochromogenes | reverse complement strand
CGAGTACGGCCGCTCCGCTCACGCCGACGGCCGTGGCGCGGCGGCGGCGCCTGCGCCGGCCGTTGCGGACGCCGGCCTGCAGTAGTGACGGGGTGTTGGGCGGCTCGAAGGTCAGGAGGGTGGTGCGGAGGGCTTCGGTGAAGTCTTCTTCGACGGGCATGGCGGATCACCGCGTTTCGGGGGTCGGTGAGGAGGGCGAGGTGGGTGCCGCGGCACCGGGGTCAGGGGCTGACGAGCTCGGACAGGTCGTGGCCCAGAAGGTCCCGGATCCGGGCGAGCGCGCGCATGCTCTGGTTGCGTACCGCGCCCGGCCGGACCTGAAGGATCGCGGCGGTCTGCTCGACGCTGCGGTCCTCCCAGTAGCGCAGGAGCAGCACGGCCCGGTCCCGGGCGGAGAGCCGGCCGAGAGCGTCGAGCAAGGTGACCCGCAGCGTGGCGTCGTGCTCGGTGGCGGCACCGGAGTCCGGCAGGGTGTCGGTGGGCTGCTCGGAGCTGCTGCGCCGACGGCGGTAGGACAGGTAGGTCCGTACGAGGACGGTGTGGGTGTACGCCGCTGGGTCGTCCACCTGCGCCATCTTGCGCCAGTTGGCATACGTGCGGCCCAGCGTGTCCTGCACCAGGTCCTCCGCGAGGTGCACATCACCGCTGGTGAGCACACACGCGGAGCGGAACAGAGGTGCGGATCGCGCAGCGGCGAACGCCATGAATTCCTCTTCGTACCGGCGCTTCATCCGAGATCCTGTTCGTCGTCCACACTCTGAAGACGCTGTGGCCGCGGGGTTACGTCCCACCCGGAGAAGCAGAAATCCGGCCGCGCCGGGCGAACGCCCCTTCGGCGACGTCGGCGTCGGGCCTGAGCAGGCTCGGGACTGGAGCGGTGGCTGTCGCTCCGCTTCCAGACCCGCCGCTTCCAGTCCCCGTCGCTTCCAGTCCCCGTCGCTTCGAACGACATCGTGCGAGCGGCGCGGAGCCGGCACGGTTCCCTGATCGGGCGTCCCGCGAAACGGGCCGCGCCCGTCTCAGCCGTGGAGGGTGCCGCCCGCCTCGTCCTCGAATATCTCCGGCCAGTAGCGCCAGCCGTCGTCGCCCTCCAGCGTGGGAGTGGGGTCGCAGGCGATCGGGTCGACCGTGGCGAGGGTCTGGGCCATGGTCGCGGCCAGTTGTTCGTAGGAGTCGGTGAGGTCGTGGGTCGCGTCGAGGGCCTTCTCTCGGTGGAGCAGCCAGAGGGTGAAGGCGAGGGTGGAGATGTCGGCGTTGAGGGGGCGCAGGGTGATGTCGGGCTCGCTCCAGGCGAGGACCGCGCCCGTGGTGCCGTCCACCACGAGGCTGGTGTCCTCGATGAGGTAGCCGAGGCGTATCAGGCGGTCGGCCGTCGGGGGGAGTTCGTCGGCGGAGAAGTCGTCGGGGCGCTGGTCCGCGTAGTAGTCGGCGAGGGCCGGCAGGGGCACTTCCGTGTCCAGCTGGAAGAGGAGGCCGTCCTCGGGCAGGCCGGTCTCGCGCAGGAAGCGACGGGTCGGCTCGTGCACGAGCGCGGGCGGGAAGTCGACGTCCTCGAAGCGCATGATCGCGCCCGCGCCGAACTCCTCGTCCAGCAGCCGCTTGGGCAGGTCGAGGACGAGGCCCTCACCGGGGCCCGCGATCCGGGCGAGGGGGCGGATCAGGGCGGCCATCCGCCAGTACGGCGCCACCTCGCCTCCCGCGCCCGCCTCGAAGACCGCGGCGAGGGACTCGGAGGCCTCCGTGACCGCCTTCGCTCCGAACCGGCCCTCGTAGGAGGCGAACCGTCCTCGGGACGCCGTCAGTTCCTCCGTAGCCGCCGAGAAACGCACCAGGGCCTCCAGGGAGGGGGCCAGGGGCGCGAGGTCCATCAGAGCCGGGTCGGAGAAGAAGTACGTCGTGGCGACCTCCCCCGTCGCCCCGTCCAGGACGATCGACTCCAGGTCCCGGTCGAAGGTCCGCAGGGCTCCCACGACCAGCTGGTCCTGGAGCTCCGTGGCGAGTTTGTCGGCGTCACCGGCCAGGTCCGCGACCCTGCGCAGCCCGTGCTCCCGCAGGGCGCCGAAGCCCAGCAGCGTGCCCTCGGCCGGCAGTCCGGGCCCCGTCAGCCACTGCCGTGTGTCCGTGTGCGTGATGTATGGATCCAGCTCGTCCTCGGTCAGCGTGATCGCGCCGACGACATCGGTGTCAGTCGTGCTCATGGCTCCCCCGCGCATGTGAACGCATATGTGCTTCCCGCGGGGAACTCGCCGCCGCCCAGCGGCAGTTCCCCACTGACCGAGAACCATACGCCGCCCCACTGACAACGCCGGAAACCCGCAGGCACGCAGGACGTACGGCCCGGAAACACGCGGGTTCAAGCCATCGGGGGGCGCCCGGTCGTGGCCGACACCGACGATCAGCCGCGGCCGCCGCCCGGCTCAGGTGAGGTACAGGCCGCCCAGGACGACCACCACGGCCGCCACGACGAACAGCAGGACCCACAGCGCCAGCTTCCCGACGCTCGGCGGGGGCTCGTAGCGCGGCTGCTCGGGGAGGTGGGTCGTCGGCTCGGGGTCGTGGGTCGTCGGCTCGGGGGTACTCATGACGTGGTCACCACGGCGGCCTGCGGACGGATCGGGAGACGGTTGACGGGGCGGCCCGTCGCCGCCCGGACGGCGGACGCGACGGCCGCCGGGGACGTCACGACCGGCACCGCGCTGGCCGCCTTCGCGCCGAAGGGGGCGACGACGTCGCGCTCCTCGACGAGCTTGACGATGCGGATGTCGGGGGCGTCCAGGGAGGTCGGGAGGGCGTAACCGGTGAGGTCGGGGTGACGGACCAGACCGCGGGCGGTGCGGAGGTTCTCCGTGAGCGCGGCACCGACGCCCTGGGTGACGCCCGCCTCGATGCGGGCCGTGAGCTGGGCGGGGTTGAGGATCCGGCCGACGTCCTGGGCGAGCGCCAGCTCCACCACCCGTACCGAGCCCAGTTCGATGTCCACGTCCACCACCGCGCGGATCGCGCAGAAGGCCAGGCCCACGAAGGCGTCGCCCTGGCCCGCCTCGTCCAGCGGCTCGGTCGGGTGCGGGCGGCACTGCGCGGTGGCCCACAGCTCCTTGCCGTCCATCGCCTCCGTGACGGTGGTCGAGAGCACGCCGTCGTACGAGGTGATCTTGCCGTCGGTGATCTGGAGGAGCTCCGTGGACATGCCGAACTTGTGCGCCAGGGGCTGCAGGAGCTGCGTACGGACCATCTTCGCGGCGCGTTCGACCGCTCCGCCCGACACCCAGGTGTGGCGGCCCCGGCAGCTGGGGCCCGCGGGCGGCTGGTCGGTGTCGACCGGTGCCACGTGCACCTCGTCGATGCCGAGGGTCTCCTGGACGATCTGGCGGGCCAGGGTGGTGAAGCCCTGGCCGGTCTCGACGGCCGCGCACAGCACCGTGGCGACGCCGTCGTGGACCTTGACCGTGGCCGTGGAGACCTCGTCCGCGCCCTCGGCGCCGAGCATGTGGACCATGCCGAGCCCGTAGCCGACCCCGCGGCGTACGGCGCCGGGCTCGCCCGCGCCCTCGGGGCCGCCCGGGAGCAGCCACTCGTCCTCGGGGGTGTCCTTGGGGAGCGCGGGCAGGGGGTAGTCGCGTACGGCCTGGAGCAGTTCGGCGACCGGGGCCGGGCAGGTCACCGTCTGTCCCGTCGGCAGCACGTCCCCGGTGGCCATCGCGTTCTGCAGCCGCAGTTCGGCGGGGTCGAGGGCGAGCTTCTTGGCGAGCTTGTCCATCTGCGCCTCGTAGGCGGCGCAGACCTGCATGGCGCCCTCGCCGCGCACATGGCCGGAGGGCGGGTTGTTGGTGCGCACGGCCCAGCCCTCGATGAAGGCGTTCGGGACGACGTAGGGACCGCAGGCGAAGGAGACCGCGGCGGCCAGCGACTCGGCGGACGTGTCGGCGTAGGCGCCCGCGTCGAGCAGGATCTGCGCCTCGACCTTCACCAACCTGCCGTCGGCATCGGCGTGGTGGCGGTAGCGCAGGAGGGTGGGGTGCCGGTGGGCGTGGCCGAGGAAGGACTCCTCGCGGGTCGCGGTGATCTTCACCGGGCAGCCGGTCCGCAGGGCCAGCAGGCCGAGCGGGAGCTGGAAGCCCTGGTCCTCGCGGTCGGCGGTGGCGCCGGGCACTCCGGTGACGACGACCTTCACCCGCTCGGGCTCCAGGCCGTAGCAGGCGGCGGCGGTGTCGCGGTCGGTGTGCGGGTCGGTGGAGGCGACGTAGAGCTCGACGCCGCCGTCCGGGCGGGGCACGGCGAGTCCGGCCTCGGCGCCGATCGGGGCCGGGTCCTGGCGGCCGATGCGGTACAGGCCCTCGACGACGACCTCGCCGACCGCGTCCGGGTCGCCGTGGCGCAGCGGGATGTGCCGGATCAGGTTGCCGTCGGGGTGCAGGGGTTCGGCCTCGAACGCCTGCTCGGGGTCGGTCACCGGGTCGAGTACTTCGTACTCGACGATGACGGCCGCGGCGGCCATCCGCGCGGTGTCCGGGTGATCGGCGGCGACGGCCGCGATGGGTTCGCCGTGGTGGCGTACGACCTCGGAGGCGAACACCGGGCGGTCCGCGCGGCCGCGGCCGTGCAGGGCGGAGCCGGGCACGTCCTCGTGGGTGATGACCGCCCGTACGCCGGGCATCTCGCGCGCGTGGCTGGTGTCGATGGACACGATGCGCGCGTGCGGGTGCGGCGAGCGCAGCACGGCCGCCCACAGCAGGCCCTCGGCCCACAGGTCGGCCGCGTACGGGAAGGTGCCCTCCGTCTTGGCGCGGGCCTCCGCGGCGGGCAGCGACACGCCGAGCCCGTGCGGCAGCGGCTCGGGGCCGGTGTCGGGTGCCGCGGGAGTCGCGGTCGCGGTCTCGTTGCTCACGCCTGGCCTCCGTCCTGACCGTACGGCTGCTCATGCGGCGCCTGGGAGTCGTACGGAGAAGGGTCCTCGAACGCCGAGGGGTTGACGCCGCCCGCGCCGGGCCCCGCCTGGTGCGGGATGCGCGGCTCGCCCGCGTCCGGCGCGGC
>LRTP01001097.1 GCA_001550305.1 Streptomyces diastatochromogenes | reverse complement strand
CCGCGTCCGGCGCGGCCTCGGCGGCGGCCGCGCTGTGCGCCTGGCGTTCGGCGACGACCTCGCGTACGGCGTCCAGGACCCCGCGGTAGCCGGAGCAGCGGCACAGGTTGCCGCACAGCGCCTGGCGGGTCTCGAGTTCGGTGGGGGCCGGGTTGCCCTCGAGGAGGTCGTGCACGGTCATGGCCATGCCCGGGACGCAGAAACCGCACTGCACCGCGCCGCACTTGGCGAGGGCGCGCTGCACGTCCGAGGGCTGTCCGTCGGCGGCGAGGCCTTCGACCGTACGCACCTCACTGCTCGCGGCGGTGACGGCGGGCACCAGGCAGGACGCCACGAGCCGCCCGTCCACCTGCACGTTGCAGGCTCCGCACTCGCCCTGCGAGCAGCCGTCCTTGGCGCCCGCGAGGCCGAGGCGCTCGCGCAGGACGTAGAGCAGCGACTCGCCGATCCAGGCGTCGGTCACGGGGCGGTCGGCGCCGTTGACGCGCAGGACGTAGGAGGCCAGGGGGTGTTCGTCGTGCGGGGCCGGCGCGGGGGTGTCCGGGTCGCCCGCCTCCGCGGCGGGGGCGTCCGGTGCCGGGGTCTCGGGGTGCTCCGAAGGGTGCTCGGAGAGATGCTCCGAAAGGTACTCCGAGGAGTCCTCCGGGACCGCTGCCGGAGCGGTTCGCGTGGCCGGGTCGTGGTCGGGTCCGGCCCCGTCCGGGGTCCCGTACGCATCGGCCGTCGCGGGCGTGGGCCCGGCGACCGGCTCAGGAGCCTCGTGAGCGGCCTGCGCGGCCG
>LRTP01001096.1 GCA_001550305.1 Streptomyces diastatochromogenes | reverse complement strand
CTCGCCGATCTCCGAGGTCGCCCAGGGCGCCGCCGCGCCGCCCGGGAGCGTGGCGGGCGGCGTGCCGCCCCACTGCTCGACCAGGGCCGACGTGGTGAACTCGCCCGATTCGTCCGGAAGATCACCTCCGGCGACGGGAATCGACCACTGTCCGGTGACGTCGTGTCCGGGCGCGTCGGCCGGGTGGTGACCGGAGGGGGCGCCCTCCCGGGTGGCCTCCCCGAAGTCCCACTGCCCGGTGGCGCCGGGGTGGTACGAGAACCCGTCGTGCGCGGCCTGCTGATGCCCGGTCTCGTGCCGCACGGCTTCCTGGTGCGCGGCGTTGGGGTCCGGCCACTGGACGGCCTCGGCCGGCGTGGCCCAGGTGCCCGTCGCCCCGGGGTCGGCCGCCGGGGGCGCCGTGGTGATCCGGGGGGGCACATAGCCGTGGCCGGGCGCCGCGAGAGGCGTCTCACGTTCCGCCAAAAGGGCGTCGATTCCGCCCTCGGGCAGCTTGACGAAGGCGGTGGCGCCGTCGTCGTAGTCCCCCTGCGGGAGGGGGTCCCACCTGCCGCGGGTCCGCGGAGTGCCCTCTCCGTGCTGGTCGTCGGTCACGACAGTGCCCTCCCCAGTGCTCGTCGGGCCAGCGCGGCGACAGTGCGCCGCAGGTGCAGTACAGCGGGCGGAAGCTGTTGTACGGAGCCGTCCTCGGCCGGGACGGGATCGGGGATGCAGGCCGCGGCGACGTACTCCCCGAAGGCGTTGAGCGCCTCCGGCACGATCGCCCGGTTGTTGTCCCAGTCGATCAGCTGGGCGACCCACGCCTCCGCGTCCAGGGGCCGCAGCGGCATCGGCGCTATGGCACCCACGGCGCACCGCACACCGCGCCGCGCCGGGTCCAGGACGAGCGCCACGGACGCGATGGCGCGCCCGGGTCCGGTGCGTCCGGTCGCCTTCAGGAAGACCTGCGGCGCGTGCAGCAGCGGCACACGCACGTAGCCGATGAGTTCGCCGCCGCGGAGCATCTCCATGCCCGCGAGCAGGTGCGACACCGGGATCTCACGGCGGGCTCCGCCCTGGCCCGCGATGATCAGCGTGGCTTCCAGTGCGGCCAGCACGGGCAGCGCGTCCCCCGTGGGAGCCGCCGAGGCGATGTTGCCGCCCAGGGTGCCCGCGTTGCGGATCTGCGGCGGTCCCGCGGCGCGCGCGGCGGCGGCGAGTGCC
>LRTP01001095.1 GCA_001550305.1 Streptomyces diastatochromogenes | reverse complement strand
CGGCCACGGGGACGGCGGCGGGCATGGCGGCCAGCGCCGCCACTGCCTCGTCCAGCGAGGCGGGCAGCGTCACGGCCTGCGCCGCCTGCGGTGCGTGCGTGGTCAAACCGGCTGCCCCTTCCCGCTGCCCCACCTGGTCCCACCTGTGTTGCGCGTACGGTACGTGCTGACAGGGCGGACGTGGCAACTCTGGCACATCTTCCCCGGCCCTCGACGCGGGGGTCCGCTAGGAGGCATTCGCCCCCTCACCAGGGAGATGGTCCGTTTTCCTACGGCATCGCCGGTCAGTACGAATTGCCACTCTTCGGTGGCCCTTGGGCGCCTTTTGCCTTGTGGGGCCACTGCGCCGGGGCGAACGGGCCGGGACACGCCGGTCGGGGGTCACCTCACACGTTTGGGGGCGCCCCCTCGATCGGACGTCCGAGCACACCTGGGCGCCGCTGCCACGGAAGAGGGCCCGCGGGCGGGCGGTAGGCCACGCCCAGGGCGTCGAGTCGCCCGTAGTGGGCGGCCATCCGCCGCTCGAAGTCGGCGAAGTCCCGCTCGGCGGGGGCGGGCAGGGCGCTCCAGGCGACCTCGGCGAAGGCCGCGAGCCGGGGGAAGGTCTGGTAGTCCACACGCGCGGGGTCCTCCATCACCTCGGTCCACACGTTCGCCTGAGTGCCCAGCACATGCCGGGCCTCCGCCTCGGTGAGCTCGGGCGGAACGGGTTCGAAGCGGTAGACGTCCTCCAGGGTGCGGACATATCCGATCGGTACCGGCTCGTCCGGGCCCGCGGCCTGACGGTGGTCCAAGTACACCTGCTGCTCGGGGCACATGACCACGTCGTGGCCGGCGCGGGCGGCCGTGACGCCGCCCTGGTAGCCGCGCCACGAGGACACCGCCGCCCCCTCGGCCAGCCCGCCCTCCAGGATCTCGTCCCAGCCGATCAGCCGACGCCCGCGCGCGGAGAGCCAGTTGTCGAAGTGCCGGACGAACCAGGACTGCAACTCGTCCTCGTCCGCGAGCCCCAGTTCCCTGATGCGCGCCTGCGCGGTGGGCGACCGCTTCCACTGGTCCTTGGCGCACTCGTCGCCGCCGATGTGCACAAACCCCGAGAACGGACCGGCGTCCGCCGGGAAGAGCTCCAGGAGTTCCTCGAACACCCCCTCGTAGAAGCGCAGGGTGTTGTCAGTGGGGGCGAGTACGTTTTTGGAGATGCCCCAGGTGTCCCAGACGGTCAGGGAGGTCGTGTCGATGACGTCGGTGTTGCCCAGTTCCGGATACGCGGCGATGGCGGCCTGCGAGTGCCCCGGGATGTCTATCTCGGGGACGACACCGATATGCCGCTCGGCCGCGTACGCGACGATCTCGCGGATGTCGTCCTGCGTGTAGAAGCCCCCGTGCGGCTTCTCCTCCCACAGGGGCGAGGCACGATGGCCGAATTTCGTGCGCGCCCGCCAGGATCCGACCTCCGTCAGCCTCGGATACCGCTTGATCTGGACACGCCAGCCTTGGTCGTCGGTGAGGTGGAAGTGGAAGACATTGAGTTTGTGGGCGGCCATGAGGTCGAGGTGACGCAGGACGCCGTCCTTGGGCATGAAGTGCCGGGAGACGTCCAGCATGAGACCGCGCCAGGGGAATCGAGGGGCGTCCTCGATGATCTGGTGCGCGATTCCGTACGCCCTCCCCGGCCGGACGGGGGCGCGGCGGAAGGCGTCGGGGCCAAGGAGTTGACGCAGCGTCTGCGCACCCCAGAAGACCCCGGCCGCGCCACCGCCCCGGATCTCGATGCCCCAGTTGGCGACGACACTGAGTTTGTACTCCTCCGGCTCCAGGGTGTCGTCGAGGAGCAGCCCTACGGCGTTGCGGGCGTCCTGCGGCCCTGGTCGCAGCGGCAGGCCGAGAGCGGCGCCGAGCGTGGCGCGCAGCCAGCGCTCCGTGGTGTCCGTGCCGGGAGCGGCCCACAGGGTGGTCTCCGCGTCGAGTTCGACCCCGCATCGCATGGGGCCCTCTACGGCGCGGGGCGCCGGAATCACATCGTTCACGTCAGTCCTTCACCGCTCCGCCGAGGCCGGAGACCAGGCGTCGCTGTACGAGTACGAAGAAGATGAGCACCGGAATCGTCATCACCGTGGACGCCGCCATCACGCCGCCCCAGTCCGGCTCGTCGGGCTTGTAGAAGACGAGGAGGGCCATCGGCAAGGTGGACTGCGAGGTGTCGCTGATGATGAAGGACTTGGCGAACAGGAAGTCGTTCCAGGCCGAGATGAAGGAAAAGACGCTCGTGGCCACCAGCCCCGGGAAGACGAGCGGGAAAAGGATCTGCCAGAGGAATCGCGTACGGCTCGCCCCGTCGATGTACGCGGCCTCCTCCAGCGCCTCGGGAACCGCCTTCACAAAACCTCTCAGCATCCAGATCGCGAACGGCAGCGAGAAGGCGATGTGCGGCAGGATCAGCGAGCCCAGCGTGTTCAGCTGACCGAAGTCCCGCATCAGGAAGAAGAGGGGGATCGTCAGCGCCTCGACGGGCACCATCTGCGCGACCAGGAACATGATCAACAGGGTGGTCCGGAAACGGAAGCGGAATCGGGTGACCGCCGTCGCCGCGAGAAACGCGATCAGCGCCGAGACGACGACCACGGACCCCGCCACCACGAGGCTGTTGACGAAGTAACGGCCGAATTCCTGCTGCCCGAAGACGCGCCGGAAGGAATCCAGGGAGGGCGACAGCGTCCACGGCCGGGGCTCGGTGGACTCGATCTCCCCGGCCGGTTTGAAGGCGCCGAGCACCATCCAGTAGAGGGGGAAGGCGACGACCACCGCGATCAGCAGCGCGGACGTCTCGGCGGCGAGCCGCCAGGGGCGCCGGGGACGCCGTACGAAGCCGGGTATCAGGCTCACAGTTCCTCCCCCTGCCCGCGCAGCAGCCGCAGGTACACCAGCGTGACCGCCAGCAGGATCACCAGCATGACCACGCCGATCGCCGAGCCGAGGCCGTACTGCGAGGAGGCGAAGGCCTTCTGGTAGGCGTACACGTTCAGCACGAGGTTCTGGCCCGCGATGCCGCCGCCGTTCGTCATCACGTAGATCTGCGTGAAGACCTTGAAGTCCCAGATGACCGACTGGATGGTGACGACCACCAGGATCGGGCGGAGCAGCGGTGCGAGCACCGAGCGCCAGATCCGCCACTGCGAGGCGCCGTCCAGGGCGGCCGCCTCCAGCACTTCGGACGGTACGGCGCGGATCCCCGCGTAGACCGTCACCATCACGAACGGGAAGGAGCACCAGACCACTTCGAGCAGGACGAGCGCGAAGGCGCTGTAGCGCCCGTACGTCCAGGAGTGGTCGCCGATTCCGAGGACCCGGTTGACGGGCCCGAAGTCGGGGTCGAACAGGAACAGCCAGACCGTGGACCCGGTGACCGCCGGGGTCGCCCACGCGCCGAGCGCGGCCAGCATCAGCGCGAGCCTCGGCAGGGCCCGTACGCGGGTGAGGAGCACGGCGAGGGCGCAGCCGACGGCCAGGGTGGAGAGCACGCAGGCCGCCGCGAACACCAGCGTGGCGATCAGGACCTGCCAGAACTGGTCGTCGGCGAAGAGCGTGGTGTAGTTGCCGAACCCTTCGAAGGCGGTCGGTTCGCCGCCGCTGACCTGTGCCTGGGTGTACTTCAGGAGCGAGATCAGGCCGAGCTGGTAGATGGGGTAGACGAGCAGGGCGCCGAGGACGACCAGGGCGGGGGCGAGGTAGAGCCAGGGGGTCCAGCGGGCGCGCCGGCGGCCGGGGAGGGTGGCCACGGCCTTCGCGACCGTGACCGGTTGGGCGACGGCCTCTTGCGTGGTCATCCGCTCACCCCACGGAGCTGAACGCGTCGTTCATCTTCTTCGCCGCGTCCTTCGAGGCCGCCGCGACGCCCTTCTTGCCGCTGACGACCTCCTGGAACATCGTCGGCAGGACGAGCGAGGCGTCGATCTGGGACCAGGCGGCCGAGGCGGGCACGAACCTGGTGCCCGAGGCGAGGGTCTTCACGAAGGGCGCGACGAACGGCTGCTTCTTCGCGACCGCGTCCCGTACGTCGGTGTACGTGGGCAGGAACCCCATGGCGTCGAAGAGCTCGCTCTGGGTCTTCTTGCTCGCCAGCTGCTCCATCAGGTCGACGGCGAGGGTGCGGTGCGAGGTGCTCTTCAGGACGCCGATGTTGTTGCCGCCCGCGAACGCCGGGGCCACCGAGCCCGGCTTCACGCCGGGCAACGGCACGACCGCGTACTTGCCCTTGATCTTCCCGGCCTCGATCGCGGCGTGGCTGAAGTCGCCGCCGATGGCCATGCCCGCCTTGCCGGAGGAGAACGCGGTGACGGTGTCGTTGCCGGTCATGCCCGCGCACTTGGCGGCGGGACAGTTGTCGGCGCCGAACAGCGAGGTGTAGGCCTTGATGCCCTTCTGGGCGGCCGCGCTGTCGATGGTCGCGGCGTAGGAGCCGCCCTTGCCCTGGGCGATCTCGCCGCCCTGGGACCAGATGAAGGGCATCGCGCCGTAGGTGTAGGCGCCGCCGACCACGAGTCCGTAGAGGCCGGGATCGGCCGCGCGGATCTTCTTGGCGGTGGAGATCAACTCGGCCTGGGTCCTGGGGGCTTCGAGGCCGAGGCCCTTGAGGATGTCGGTGCGGTAGTAGAGGGCGCGGACGCCGACGAAGAACGGGGCGCCGTAGATCTTCCCGTCCACCGTCACGGACTGCTTGGCGGTCGGGTCGGTGTCCTTGGCCTCGCTCCAGTCGGCGAACTCCCCGGTGACGTCGGCGAGTCCGCCGTCCTTGACGTAGCCGGCGGTGTCCGTGTTGCCGTACTCGATGACGTCGGGGGCGCTCTTCGGGTCGTTGAAGGCGGCCTTCATGCGCTGGGCGCGGGTCTCCACGGGGATGTACTCGATGGTGACCTTGGTGTCCTTGTGGGCCTTCTTGAAGGTGCTGACGGCCGCGTCGACGACCTTCTCCTTCGGCCCGTTGCTGACCTCCTGGAAGAGCCAGACCCGCAGTGTGCCGGTCTTCTCGTCCTTTCCGGAGGAGGAGTTGTCGGAGCTCTGGGGGGCGCAGGCGGTGGCGACGACAAGGGCGGCGAGGGCGACGGCCGTTCGGGCGGGGAGCTTCACGGGCAGCTTCACAGAGAGCTTCATCGAGCATCCTCCGATGGGGGGCGTTGCAACATACGCAATGGCGGTTTCGCTCTGCACAACACATCGGAGGCTATGGACTACATGAACATGTCCACAAGAGGTCTCAACCACTCTGTGACCACGGGGCGCACCATGTGCAACGCCGCCCGGCGCGAGGACCGCCGGTGCACACGACGCAAAGGCCCTCGGGGCGCGCCGGAACGCGCCCCGAGGGCCTTGTGATCGTCGGGCCGCCGATCCTCGGCGGGGCCCGTTACTTGTCCTGGCCGCCCTTGCCCTTGTCGCCGCCGGCGCCCATGGACTCGTAGATCTCCTTGCACATGGGACACACGGGGTACTTCTTCGGGTCGCGGCCCGGGACCCACACCTTGCCGCAGAGGGCCACGACGGGCGTGCCGTCGAGGGCGCTCGCCATGATCTTGTCCTTCTGGACATAGTGGGCGAAGCGCTCGTGGTCCCCGTCGCCGTGCGACACCTGCGGCGTCGGCTCTACGAGGGTTCCCGTCCCAGTGCCTCGCTGGGGCTGGGTCTCAGGCTCAAGAGTGCTCATAAAGGCCAAGGGTACTGAAGGTCACGGACATCAGTTGAGTGAAGGGTCGTCCGGATACGTCGCCACCATCGCGAGTTCGTTGCGCTGGCGGCGCAGGACCTCGCGCCAGAGGCGCTCCGGGGACGGGGAGGAGACGTCTCCCGGCTCGGATTCCACCACGTACCAGGCGCCCTCGGTCAGTTCGTCCTCCAGTTGTCCGGGGCCCCAGCCCGCGTACCCGGCGAAGATTCTCAGGGAGCCGAGGGCCGAGGCGAGGAGTTCCGGCGGGGCCTCCAGGTCGACGAGGCCGATCGCGCCGTGCACCCGCCGCCAGCCGAGTGGCGCGCGCTCCCCGGAGGCGACGCCGCCCGGGATCACCGCGACGCCCAGCGCCGAGTCCAGCGACACCGGGCCGCCCTGGAAGACCACGCCGGGTTCCCCGGCCAGGTCGGCCCAGGCCTCCAGGATGTCGCTGACGTCCACCGGGGTCGGCCGGTTGAGGACGACACCGAGCGAGCCCTCCTCGTCGTGGTCGAGGAGCAGCACCACCGCGCGGTCGAAGTTCGGGTCCGCCAGGGCGGGCGTGGCCACGAGCAGCCGCCCTGTGAGCGAGGACACCTCGGTCATGCCAGACATGATCCCGCATCTTCCCCGGGTAGGGGGACCCAATACCCGTACCCGAGTGAATGCAGCTCAGGGCGCAGAGAAGCGTCACCCGCGCACACCGTTGTCGGTGACCCCGTGTGCCCGATTCGGAACGGTTCGTGTTGTGGCAAAGCTATGACGTTGCTGGGTGGTCCTTGGGCTTACTTAAGGGGGGTAGGCGGCGATTACCCTTGCTCTTCGGCTCCCGCCCAACCGGCCTGCCGACGCATACTCCTGCCCAACTCATCGGAACGCGAGATACATGACCGTCAACGGCTCTGACGATGTACTGCTTGTCCACGGCGGAACCCCGCTCGAGGGCGAGATCCGTGTCCGCGGTGCGAAGAACCTCGTACCGAAGGCCATGGTCGCCGCCCTGCTGGGCAGCGCTCCGAGCCGACTGCGCAATGTCCCCGGCATTCGCGACGTGCGCGTCGTGCGCGGGCTGCTGCAGCTGCACGGCGTGACGGTCCGTCCGGGTGAGGAGCCGGGCGAGCTGATCCTCGACCCGTCGCACGTGGAGAGCGCGAACGTCGCCGACATCGATGCCCACGCGGGCTCGTCGCGCATCCCGATCCTCTTCTGCGGCCCGCTGCTGCACCGTCTGGGGCACGCGTTCATCCCGGGTCTGGGCGGCTGTGACATCGGCGGCCGGCCGATCGACTTCCACTTCGAGGTGCTGCGGCAGTTCGGCGCGCGGATCGAGAAGCGGGCGGACGGCCAGTACCTGGAGGCTCCGCAGCGGCTGCGCGGCACGAAGATCCAGCTGCCGTACCCGTCCGTCGGCGCGACCGAGCAGGTGCTGCTGACGGCGGTGCTCGCGGAGGGCGTCACCGAGCTGTCCAACGCGGCCGTGGAGCCCGAGATCGAGGACCTCATCTGCGTACTGCAGAAGATGGGCGCGATCATCGCCATGGACACCGACCGGACGATCCGCATCACCGGTGTGGACTCGCTCGGCGGCTACACCCACGCGGCCCTCCCGGACCGCCTGGAGGCCGCCTCCTGGGCTTCCGCGGCGCTGGCGACCGAAGGCAACATCTACGTCCGCGGCGCCCAGCAGCGCTCGATGATGACGTTCCTGAACACCTACCGCAAGGTGGGCGGCGCGTTCGAGATCGACGACGAGGGCATCCGCTTCTGGCACCCGGGCTCGCAGCTCAAGTCCATCGCCCTGGAGACGGACGTCCACCCCGGTTTCCAGACCGACTGGCAGCAGCCGCTGGTGGTCGCCCTGACGCAGGCCACGGGGCTGTCGATCATCCACGAGACGGTGTACGAGTCCCGCCTCGGCTTCACCTCCGCGCTGAACCAGATGGGCGCGCACATCCAGCTCTACCGCGAGTGCCTCGGCGGCTCGGTCTGCCGCTTCGGCCAGCGCAACTTCCTGCACTCGGCCGTCGTTTCGGGCCCGACCAAGCTCCAGGGCGCCGACCTGGTCATCCCCGACCTCCGCGGCGGCTTCTCGTACCTGATCGCCGCCCTCGCGGCCCAGGGCACCTCCCGCGTCCACGGCATCGACCTGATCAACCGCGGCTACGAGAACTTCATGGAGAAGCTCGTGGAACTGGGCGCCAAGGTGGAACTGCCGGGCAAGGCGCTCGGATAGCACGGCCGGCACTCGGATAACACGGCTCGCGCGCGGGCAGCACGGCCCGCGCGCGGCGTGCGTACGACGATGGGGCGGCCCCCCGGTCAAGGGGGCCGCCCCATTGGCGTTACTGCGGTTCGTGTGCCGTCCCGTGGCACACGGACGCGGCTTACTTGCCCTTGGCCGCTTCCTTGAGCTTGCTGCCCGCGGAGACCTTCACGCTGTATCCGGCCGGGATCTGGATCGGGTCGCCGGTCTGCGGGTTGCGCGCGGTGCGAGCGGCACGGTGGGTGCGCTCGAAGGTCAGGAAGCCGGGGATGGTGACCTTCTCGTCGCCCTTGGCGACGATCTCGCCGACGGTCTCGGCGAACGCGGCCAGAACGGCGTCGGCGTCCTTGCGGGTCACCTCGGCACGGTCGGCCAGCGCGGCCACCAGCTCACTGCGGTTCATGTTGTTACTCCCGTGTTCTTCTTGCCGTTGAGGCGTGCCACGCGGCGGAGCCGCATGTTGGATGCGGCGAAGCCGATGCTGCCAGGGCCCTCGGTCGGTCCCCGGACCCGGGTCCGTAGCCAGACCCTCGCGCCCGAAGACGCATCCTGCCCCCACCTGCGGCGGGAAAGCCAATCCGGCACCCCTGGGAGTCACACGAACACCCTTGGGAGTCACACGAAAAGCGCCACTGCCTCAGTGTGGTGACGCTCCGTCCGCTCCCGGCAGCGGACCGCAGGGCCTGGGAGGCCTGAGCCTGGCCGCCACCCTAGAGGGCGGCCGGGGACCCCGCATCCCGCGACGCGCCGACGCGCCGCCGTCGTGGCGATCGTCACAGCAAGTCACACCGCCGGATCCGGGGGCGGAAAGCCCCCGGCGACGCCCGCACCGGCGCCGAGTGCCCTACTCCGCCGCTGTCACACCCGCCGCCTTCGCCGCGGAGCGCACCGCTCCGGCGACCGCGCCCGCGACCTTGTCGTTGAAGACGCTGGGGATGATGTAGTTCGCGTTGAGCTCGTCCTCGGTCACCACGTCCGCGAGCGCGGCCGCGGCGGCCAGCATCATCTCGGTGTTGACCGTGCGGGACTGGGCGTCCAGGAGGCCGCGGAAGACGCCCGGGAAGACCAGCACGTTGTTGATCTGGTTGGGGAAGTCGGAGCGGCCGGTGGCGACAACTGCCGCGGTCTGGCGGGCGATTGCCGGGTCGACCTCGGGGTCGGGGTTCGCGAGCGCGAACACGATGGCACCGTCGGCCATGGCGGCCACGTCGTCGCCGTCGAGCACGTTCGGGGCGGAGACGCCGATGAACACGTCGGCGCCGCGCACGGCCTCCTTCAACGTGCCCGTGAGGCCCTCGGGGTTGGTGTTGTCGGCGACCCAACGCAGTGGCGAATCGGAGGCCGCGTCGACGAGGTCCGCGCGGTCCGCGTGCACGACACCGTGGATGTCGGCGACGACGGCGTTCTTGACGCCCGCGGCGATGAGCAGCTTCAGGATGGCCGTACCGGCCGCGCCCGCGCCGGACATGACGACCCGGATGTCGCCGATGGCCTTGCCCGCCACACGCAGGGCGTTCGTGAGGGCGGCGAGGACGACGATCGCGGTGCCGTGCTGGTCGTCGTGGAAGACGGGGATGTCGAGGGCCTCGCGCAGCCGGGCCTCGATCTCGAAGCAGCGCGGCGCGGAGATGTCCTCCAGGTTGATGCCCGCGAAGCCGGGGGCGATGGCCTTGACGATCTCGACGATCGCGTCGGTGTCCTGGGTGTCCAGGCACAGCGGCCAGGCGTCGATGCCGGCGAAGCGCTTGAAGAGGGCCGCCTTGCCCTCCATGACCGGCAGGGCGGCCTTGGGGCCGATGTTCCCGAGGCCGAGCACGGCCGAGCCGTCCGTCACGACCGCAACGGAGTTGCGCTTGATGGTGAGGCGGCGGGCGTCCTCGGGGTTCTCGGCGATCGCCATGCACACGCGGGCCACGCCCGGGGTGTAGATCATGGAGAGGTCGTCACGGTTGCGGATCGGGTGCTTCGACTGCATCTCGATCTTGCCGCCGAGGTGCATGAGGAACGTACGGTCGGAGACCTTGCCCAGCGTGACGCCCTCGATGCCGCGCAGCTGCTGGACGATCTCGTCGGCGTGGGCCGTGGAGCTCGCCGCGATGGTGACGTCGATCCGGAGCTTCTCGTGGCCTGAGGCGGTCACGTCGAGGCCGGTCACCGAGCCTCCGTGGGACTCTACGGCCGTGGTGATCTGGGAGACCGCGGTTCCGCTCGCGGGCACCTCCAGTCGGACCGTAATCGAGTAGGAGACGCTGGGCGCCGTTGCCATGGCCGACTTCCTCTGCTTTCACCGTGTACTGCTGGGTCGCGCTGTCTCGCGGGTATGCCGTCCGATCGTCGCACCTACCCCTCAGTACGTGGTAGCCGCCCCGGATTGCGAACGTTTTGTTCGCAGGCAAGGCGGGCTATTCCGGAAGGCAACTTCCACCATACGAGAGTACGTGAACCTCAGGGGAAACGGTCGGCCGACGTGAGCCGGACGACGAAAGAGGCTCACGTCGGGTGACGTGAGCCTCTTCTCGTTCAGTGACACCGACCCGCCATGCTCGCCTCGCGGCAAGTGGTCGCTCGTAGCGACGAAGGTTGGGCCCGGGGGCTTGGATCGGGCCGGTGTCACATCCACGGTAACAAACGATCCCCGTAAGGCAATTCCCACCCCGAGAGTTCATTCGGGGCGTCGGCCGCGGCGGGGGTCAGTCCCGAAGCAGATCGGGCACCCCGTTCGCGTCGGGTTCGTCGCGGTCGCCGGAGACGATCGTCAGCTGCTGCGTGGCCCGGGTGAGGGCGACGTACAGCACCCGCAGCCCCGCGGGCGACTCGTCGGCGATCTCCGCCGGCGAGACGACCACCGTCGCGTCGTACTCCAGTCCCTTCGCCTCCAGGCTCCCGAGCGCCACCACCCGTTCGCCGAGCCCGGCGAGCCAGCGGGCGGCCTCCTCGCGCCGGTTCATGGCCACCACGACGCCCACCGTGCCGTCCACCCGGTCCAGCAGGCGCGCGGCCTCGGCGCGCACGGTCTGCGCGAGCGAGTCCCGTGTGCCGGCGCCCGCGTGGTTCGTCGCCACGAAACGCGGCTCCACCCCGGTGGACCGTACGGCTGAGGGGGACTCGGAGCCGGGCATGGCGAGGGCGAGGACCTTGGCGGCCAGCTCGGCGATCTCGGCGGGGTTGCGGTAGTTGACGGTGAGGGCGAAGCGGCGCCGGGGACGGCTTCCCAGGGCCTCGTCACGGGCCTCCGCGGCCTCGTCGGGGTCCGACCACGAGGACTGCGCCGGGTCGCCCACGACGGTCCAGGTGGCCTGCCGGCCGCGTCTGCCCACCATCCGCCACTGCATGGGCGTGAGGTCCTGCGCCTCGTCGACGATGACGTGCGCGTACTCGACGCGCTCCTGCGCCAGCCGCTCGGCCCGCTCGCGCTGCGACTCCTCGCGTACGGGCATGAGCTCCTCGAGACCGGTGAGCTGGTCCAGCGGGTCCAGCTCCCGGCGTTTGCGGGGCCGGACGGGCATGCCCAGGATCGCCTGGAGCTCGTCCAGCATCGCCACGTCGTGGACGGACAGCCCGTCCCGCTTGAGCGAGCGCGCGACCCGGCGCACCTCGCCGGGGTTGAGGATCCGCCGCGCCCAGCGGCCCAGGCGCCGCTCGTCGGCCATGGCGGCGAGGACGCCCCGCGGGGTCAGCTCGGGCCACCACGCGTTCACGAAGTCGATGAAGCTGTCCTCGGAGGCGACGTCCTCGTCGAAGGACGACCGCAGCTCGGCGGCCAGCTCCGGGTCCGTGTGCCGCGTACCGGCCCCGGACTTCGTCCACAGGGCGTCCAGCAGCAGCTTGCGGGCGCGCGGGCGCAGCAGGTTCACCGGCGCGGTCCCGCTCAGCGCGTTGTGCTTGATGCGGTCGAGCTCGGCGGCCTCCAGCTCCAGGCGCCGCCCGAAGGCGACGACACGCAGGCGGGTGGGGGTGCCCGCGGGGGCCGGCACGGCCTCCTCACCGAAGGCGAGCTGCTCCGACCGGTCCCCGGCGGCGGTGGACCGGCCCGGGCTGCCGCCGGGCGTCTCCAGCGCGCCCCTGGCGACCTTCCGCAGCACCTTGAGCATCCTGTACGAGCCCTTGGCGCGGGCGACGGCCGGGGAGTCGTACAGGGTGGCCTCCGCGCCGTCGACGAGGGAGCCGATGGCGCGGATGGCGACCTGGCCCTCCTCGCCGAGGGAGGGCAGCACGCCCTCGGTGTAGGCGACCAGGAGCGGGGTCGGGGAGACGATCAGGATGCCGCCCGCGTACCGGCGACGGTCCTGGTAGAGGAGGTAGGCCGCCCGGTGCAGGGCCACGGCCGTCTTGCCGGTGCCGGGGCCGCCCTCCACGTAGGTCACCGACGCGGCGGGGGCACGGATCACCAGGTCCTGTTCGGCCTGGATGGACGCCACGATGTCCCGCATGGTGTGGCTGCGGGCCTGGCCGAGCGCGGCCATCAGGGCGCCGTCGCCGATCACCGGGAGTTCCCGGCCGTCGAGGGTGGCCTTGAGCTCGGGGCGCATCAGGTCGTCCTCGACGCCGAGGACCTTGCGGCCCTTGGAGCGGATGACCCGGCGGCGTACGACGCGGCCAGGGTCGACCGGTGTCGAGCGGTAGAAGGGGGCCGCGGCGGGGGG
>LRTP01001094.1 GCA_001550305.1 Streptomyces diastatochromogenes | reverse complement strand
GAGCGGTAGAGGGGGGCCGCGGCGGGCGCCCGCCAGTCGATGACCAGCGGCGCGTAGTCCGCGTCCAGCACCCCGATGCGGCCGATGTGGAGCGTCTCGGCGATGGAGGCGTACTGGCCGGTCTCGTCCACCTGTACGACACCCTCGGCCGGTTCGACGGCCGTGTAGGCGCCGTCCGGGCCCTTCTTGCCGTCCTTCCCGAGGAGCAGGTCGATCCGGCCGAAGAGGAAGTCCTCGAACTCGTTGTTCAGGCGATTCAGATGAATCCCCGCGCGGAACACCTGGGCGTCGCGCTCCGCGAGCGCCCCCGGTGTACCGACCTGGCCGCGCTGGGCGGCGTCGTTCATCAGGAACTCCGCCTCGTGGATCTTCTCCTCGAGGCGCCGGTACACCCGGTCCAGATGTTGCTGCTCGACGCTGATCTCACGATCCCGTACGGAATCGTCCTGTGCGGAATCGTGGATCTGGTCGAGCGCGGTTTCCTGCTGAGCCTGAGCGGCCACCGGGCCCCCTTCTGACGTGCTGGGCAGCCGTCAACCGTACGCGAAGGGGACCCCGTGAGGCTACGTGCGCGCCCTGAGGTCGCTCACACGTTCACCTCGACGAGCCGCTTCCCGTCGAAGGTCATGACCTCGAAGTGGTCGATCTCGTTCGGGTTGAAGGCCGCGCCGCCGTGGACGTAGAGGGGTTTCTTCGCCTCTTCCGTCTTGGCGTTCGCGATGCCGTAGCCCCAGTTCGGGACGGCCCAGGAGGTCACCGTCTCACGCTCGCCGTTCTTGCCGACGGCGATCAGGGAGCACTTCAGCGGGCCCTTGACGTTCTTGAGCTGGAGGACGGCGTGGGTGCCCCAGTCCTTCTTCTCGATCGCGACGACCGCGTTGACCTTGGTGCTCGGGTCCGTGGCCGACTTCTTGTCCGTCATGACGTCGAAGGCGGCCTTGGCCGGGCTGGTGGCCATCGCCTTGTCGGGCGACGCGGTGGTGGTGGTGCCGCCGCCGTTGACGGCCATCACCGTCAGCGGGCCGCCGATGATCAGCGCCGCCGCGGCGGCCACGAGGTAGAGGCCGCGCCGGCGCTTGACCGCGCGTCGCTCCGACACCTCGTCGACCAGCCGTTCCGCGAGCCGTGGGCTCGGGCGGGCGGCCAGCGACTCGCCGATGGCTGGGGTGCCCTGCGAGGCGGGCAGATCCGCGAGCGCGGCGAGCATCGGTTCCATCCCGGCGAGCTCGTCGAGCTGCTGGGCGCACCATTCGCAGGTGGCGAGATGGGCCTCGAAGGCTGTCGCCTCGGCGTCGTCGAGGATACCGAGGGCGTAGGCGCCGACGGTTTCGTGAATGTTGTCACCGGGGTTCTGCTGTCCCCGTGGTCCCTGCATGGCTCCTGGACCGCCCGTTCCGTAACCCCCGTATGTGTTCATGCCGTCACCCCCCGCTCCTCCAGCGCCAGCTTCATCGACCGCAGGGCGTAGAACACCCGGGAGCGCACGGTGCCGCTGGGTATGCCGAGCGTCTCGGCCGCCTCATTGACCGTACGCCCTTTGAAGTACGTTTCGACCAGAACTTCCCTGTGAGCAGGGGTCAGGTCGTCCAGCGCGTCCGACAGTGTCATCAGCCACAACGCCTTGTCGATCTCGTCCTCCGCGGGGATGACCTCCAGCGGTGACGGGTCCACCTCCTGCGGCCGGGCCTGCCGGCTGCGGTGGCCGTCGATGACGATGCGCCGGGCGACCGTCACCAGCCAGGGTCGTACCGAACCGGTCGCCCGATTGAGCTGACCGGCGTTCTTCCAGGCACGGATGAGTGTTTCCTGCACAACGTCCTCGGCACGCTGCCGATCCCCCGCGACCAGCCGCAGCACGTACGCGAGCAACGGACCCGCGTGTTCCCGGTACAGCGCACGCATCAGCTCCTCGTCGGGTTCGTTCGACGAAGCCGACGCAGACGGATTCATGCGATGTCGGGCCCTTGACCTTCGTTCATCAGCCACGGCGGAATCCTTGCGCACGCCTACCTCCGGTGTCCGGGGGATCCCCCAGTCGGTCGCTCGTCCCGGAGTACGTGTCTGGGCGTGCGCATGTTCAAAGAGGTGGGACATATTTCTTGGAAGAGTTGTGAAGGAAGTTTGTTGATCACTGCAAGCGATCGACACATCACGTACGGGTGAAGCGAAGGCTCCGGATCGAGTCGCCGAGCGCGGGACGCTGTGACGCGTTTCATACTCGGTTCACGCGCGTCACACCCGGTTCACGCGCGGGCGAGGGCCGCCCGGCGCCGATGCCGGGCCACCCGCTCCCGGTTTCCGCACACCTCGCTGGAGCACCACCGTCGGCGCCGCCCCCGGGAGGTGTCGAGGTAGACGATCGGGCAGGTGTCCCCCTCGCACTGTCTGAGGCTCGCGCGCGCCACCGGGTCGGTGAGCAGTTCGAGGGCGTCGCGGGCGATGACGGCGAGCAACCCGGGGCGGCCGGGCGGGGTGTGCAGCCGGCGCCGCAGCGAGCCGTCGTCGGCGCGTAC
>LRTP01001093.1 GCA_001550305.1 Streptomyces diastatochromogenes | reverse complement strand
GACGTGTGCGTGTCCCGGTTGGAGTCCGGCGCAGCCCCCGGCACCAACGGCACCGCACCCCGCCGCACCCGCGAGGCCGGCACCGTCGGCTCCGCCGTCTCGCCCCCCTCGGGGACGTCCTCCACCGACTCCCCGTCCGGTTCGTCGACGTCCAGCGGCGGCATCCCCGCCAGCAGCGGCAGCTGCTCCCGCAACCGCGCCCCCAGCTCGGAGGCCCGCAACCGCGACGCCGGCGCCTTGGCCAGGCACTGCACGATCAGCTGCCACAGCTCCTCGGGGATGCCGGGAAGCGGTACGACCGTCTCGGTCACGTGCCGCCGCAGCACCGCCCCGGGATGCCCGCCCCCGAAGGGCGTGAACCCGGCGAGGAGCTCGTACAGCACGGTCGCCAGGGCGTAGATGTCGACGGCGGCCCGCGGCGGCAGCCCTTCGATGATCTCGGGCGCGAGATAGTCCGGCGTCCCGATGATCTTCGTGGCCCGGGTCCGCCGCGGCGAGTCGATGAGTTTGGCCACACCGAAGTCCGTGAGCAGCGCGGGGTGCGAGCCCCCCGGGCCCAGCGGACCCTGCATGTCCAGCAGCACGTTCTCCGGCTTCACGTCCCGGTGCACGACCCCGGCCGCGTGCGCCGCCGCCAGCCCGTCCGCGACGTCGGCCACGATCGCGACCGCGGCCTCGGGCGCCAGCCGCCGTTCCCGGTCGAGCCGGGTGCGCAGATCCGTGCCCCGTACGAGGTCCATGACGAGCGCGAGGTCATTGCCGTCGACGACGAGGTCCCGCACCGCCACGACATGCGGGTGATCGAGCCCGAGCAGAGCCGTGCGCTCCTGTACGAAGCGGCCCACCAGCTCCTGGTCGGACGCGAGGTCCTCGCGCAGCAGCTTGATGGCGACGGGCCCCTCAGGTCCCTCACCGAGCCACACCGTGCCGGCGCTGCCCCGCCCCAGAATCTGGTGGGCGGTGTACCGGCTCCCGATCTTCCGTGCCAAGACTGCTCCTACTGACGCGTGTTGCCGCTAAAAGTACGCGTCCGAAGAGCCAACCTTCACTCCGGAGACGGAAATCACCCGTCAGATGTCGACAAATCCCCAGAGTCGCGAGAGAACCGCGAGGGATTCACCGGGAATCAAAAGGGAATCGGCGGGAGCTAATTACCGGAACCGCCGAGATTCCCGATCCACTTGGTGGCGGTGTTGAACCCGTCCTTCAGCACACCCCAGTACCCCTTGGTCGTCCCGATCCAGTGCTGGAGCGGGCTGAACTCCCAGACCAGCCAGCCGGCGACGAACAGGATGACGATCGTGAACAGGCAGCCCTTGAGGCAGCCGAGTCCCGGGATCTTCATCGGGTTGGCGCTGCGCTGCCGCGGCTCGCGCGACTGCCGGGGCGCCGGTGCCTCGGGCTGCGGCGGGGGCGCGTACCGCTGAGGCTGCGCCTGCTGCTGGGGCGCGGGGGCGTACCCCTGCTGCTGGCGCTGACGGCGCTGCGGCTGCTGCTGGGGCGCGTACTGCTGCGGCTGTTGCTGCTGCGGATACCCGTATCCGGGCGGCGGCTGCTGCCCCTGCGGCGGGCGCTGCTGTTGCTGGGGACGCGCGACCTGCCGCTGCGGACGGCGGCGCAGCGGGTCCTGGTCGGGGTCGAGGTACTGGACCTGGGTCTGCTCGTTGCGGTCCCGGGCCGCGCGCAGCTGGCTCTGCCAGGGGTGCGGGTCCTCGCCCTGCCCCGGCTGCCCGGGCTGTCCCGGCTGGTGCGGGGGCACCGGCGGCATCACGGCGGTCGGGTC
>LRTP01001092.1 GCA_001550305.1 Streptomyces diastatochromogenes | reverse complement strand
GCGCCGGGTCGGGCGCGAGCAGCGCGCCCACGCCCTCCGCGGCGGCGATCTGCGCGGAGTTGGCGTGCACACCGATGCCCTGGGCGACGGTGCGCAGCCCGCGGGCGAGGTTCTCGGCGCTGGGCCGCTGATCCGGGTTCTTGCGCAGGCAGCGCTCTATGACGGTCCACAGGGGGTCCGGGACCGTGGAGGGGCGGCGCGGCTCGGCGCTCAGGTGCTGGTGCAGCACTTCGAGGGCGGACTCGCCGGCGAACGGGGGACGCCCGGTGACCAGCTCGTACAGCAGGATGCCCGCGCCGTAGATGTCGACGGCGGACGTCTGCGGGCGTCCCTCGGCGGACTCCGGCGCGACGTACGCGGGCGTGCCGACGAACTCGTGGGTCCGGGTGAGGCCCGGGGAGTCGGCGAGCCGGGCGATGCCGAAGTCGGTGAGCATCGGGTGCATCTGGCCGCCGTCCTGCTTGAGCAGGACGTTCGCGGGCTTCAGGTCGCGGTGCACGACGCCGTCGGCGTGACTGGCGGCGAGCGCGTCGGCGACCTGGGCGGTGAGGAGGGCGGCGGCGACGGGCGAGAACGGGCCGTTCTCGCGCAGATAGCGGTGCAGGTCGGGGCCGTCGACCAGGTCCATGACCAGGGCGAGCAGGTCGCCCTCGACGACGAGGTCCCGTACCCGCACGATGTTCGGGTGGGTCAGGCGCAGCAGGACGGAGCGCTCCCGGAGGAACCGCATCACGATGTCCGCGTCGTTGGCGAGCTCTTCCTTGAGGACCTTGATCGCCACGGTCTCGCCGGGCTGGCCGGCGACGGCCGCCTCGGCGCCCGCGGTCTCCCGCTGGCGGGCTCGCCAGACAGTGCCTGTGGCGCCGCGCCCAAGCGGCTCCTCAAGGAGGTACTTGCTCCCTACCGGCCGCACGTCATGCGCTCCCTGTTGCTTGCTTGCCTGGTCCGTCCGCCGTCGTCAGCGTGCTGTGGCGGTTTCCGCTCCACTGTAGTGCCGAGACACATGGCACCGGACTGTCGTCTTCCTGTGCTTCCCACTGCTTCCCACAAGCACCTGTGCTTCGCATAAGCGCTTACGTACGCGTTCCCGTACATGTTCGATGGAAAGACGCTCGCATGTGGCGGTTGGTTGCCGATCGGCGTCCGCGGGGGCGACGTGACCGATCTCAAGCGGGCACCGGTCGGGCACTGGTCAGGCACTTTTACGGGCAGAGCCGACCAATCAAGATCACTTGCCGGTGGGTGGCGGGCGTGTTGTCAGTGACAGGTGCGAGGATGCCTTCAGTACTGGCCGACGTGCCCGTGTGCGGTGGGGGAATCTGCGGTGGGGGACCGCGGCACAGCCTCGCCCTCCTCGCGGGCGCCTGCGCGGAAGGGACCGCTGGCGGCGATGCAGATCCGGCTGACCGTCGTAGACCCGCTGGGCTCGCCCTCGGAGCCGCGGGGGCGAGCCGCGGCCTGCGATGTGCTGGTCACCGCGCCCGCCGGGACG
>LRTP01001091.1 GCA_001550305.1 Streptomyces diastatochromogenes | reverse complement strand
CGGCCGAGAGGTCGGCGGAGGACCCGTCGTGCTGTACGCGGGCGCCGAGCGCCTCGACGGCCAGCGCTGCACACTGGGCGAGCCTCCCCTGACGGACGGCGCCGTGCTGTCCCTGGGCTGCCCCGCCGAACCCGGTCCCGACGTGGACGGGGTCGCGGCCCGGCTCCATGTCGTCGCGGGCCCCGACGCGGGCGGCGTCCACCTGCTGCACGGCGGCCGGATCGACATCGGCCGCTCCGCCGACGCGGACGTCCCGCTGGACGATCCCGACGTCTCCCGCCTGCACTGCGCGGTCACGGTCACCCCCGAGGGCCGCGTCTCGGTCGCCGACCTGGGCTCGACGAACGGCACGACGCTGGACGGTACCCAGGTCGGCACCCGCCCGGTCCGCTTCGGGCAGGGCGCGCTGCTGCGCGTCGGCGAGTCCGCCCTGCGGCTGGCTCCGCCCGGTGGCGCGGATCCGGTGGGCACGACGCCGGACGGGGAGGGCCACGTCAGGGTCACCACCCCCACCGGTACGGCCACCCGCCCGAAGCCGCCCACCGGTCCCGGCCCCTC
>LRTP01001090.1 GCA_001550305.1 Streptomyces diastatochromogenes | reverse complement strand
TCCGCGACATCGGCTACTACGTGCCGCGGCCCGGCGCGATCGAGGCCTTCGCCCGCATCGGCGCGGGCGACCGGCTCCGCGCGATGGCCTTCCGCCTGGAACAGGGCCCCGACCTCCGCTGGCGCTGCACGGCGGTGGAACTGGGCGGACCCCGCATGCCCCGCCCGGACGACGACTGAGCAGCCCCTGGGTCCCTGAACCCCCACTGACCGACGCGAAGGGCCGGACACCCACAGGTGCCCGGCCCTTCACCGCTTCTCAGCGCTCATCGGCTCTCGCGAGCCGATCGGTCACTTCTTGCGGCGCCGCCCGTTGCTCTTCAGCTGCTTGCGGCGCTCCGCACGCGTGAGGCCGTCCGCCTCGGAACGCACGGGCTCGTCGTCGTCGTTGGCGAAGTCGCCCTCGACGATGCCGCCCTCACCGTCCACGGTCGGCGCGGAGAAGTGCAGCCGGTCGGGACGCTGCGGGGCGTCGAGCCCCTTGGCGCGGATCTCGGGACGCGCACCCGCGGGCACGACATCGTCCCTCTTCTCCAGCGACGGCGCGGCGTCCTCGACCGGGACCTCCTCGACCTGCTGCTCGACCTGAACCTCCAGGTTGAACAGGTAGCCGACGGACTCCTCCTTGATGCCGTCCATCATGGCGGAGAACATGTCGAAGCCCTCGCGCTGGTACTCGACCAGCGGGTCCTTCTGCGCCATGGCGCGCAGGCCGATGCCCTCCTGGAGATAGTCCATCTCGTAGAGGTGCTCGCGCCACTTGCGGTCGAGGACCGACAGGACGACCCGCCGCTCCAGCTCCCGCATGATCTCGGAGCCGAGCTGCTCCTCACGGGCCGCGTACTGCTCGTGGATGTCGTCCTTGATGGACTCGGAGATGAACTCGGCGGTCAGACCGGCACGGTCGCCGGCCGCCTCCTCCAGCTCGTCGACGGTGACCTTCACCGGGTAGAGCTGCTTGAAGGCACCCCACAGCCGGTCCAGGTCCCACTCCTCGGCGAAGCCCTCGGCGGTCTCGGCCGCGATGTAGGCGTCGATCGTGTCGTCCATGAAGTGCTGGATCTGCTCCTGGAGGTCCTCGCCCTCCAGGACGCGGCGGCGCTCGCCGTAGATGACCTCGCGCTGCCGGTTGAGCACCTCGTCGTACTTCAGAACGTTCTTGCGCGTCTCGAAGTTCTGCTGCTCGACCTGCGACTGGGCGGAGGCGATCGCGCGCGTGACCATCTTGTTCTCGATCGGCACGTCGTCCGGCACGTTGGCCATCGACATCACACGCTCGACCATCTGGGCCTTGAACAGACGCATCAGGTCGTCACCGAGCGACAGGTAGAAACGGGACTCGCCCGGGTCGCCCTGACGGCCGGAACGACCGCGCAGCTGGTTGTCGATACGACGCGACTCGTGGCGCTCGGTGCCCAGCACGTAGAGCCCGCCGAGCTCCTTGACCTCTTCGAACTCCGCCTTGACGGCCTGCTCGGCCTTCTCCAGGGCGGCGGGGAGGGCTGCGGCCCACTCCTCGATGTGCTCCTCGGGGTCGAGGCCACGCTGACGCAGCTCCGCCTCGGCGAGGTCATCGGGGTTGCCGCCGAGCTTGATGTCCGTGCCTCGACCGGCCATGTTCGTGGCGACGGTCACAGCGCCCCGGCGGCCGGCCTGGGCGATGATCGGGGCCTCACGGTCGTGCTGCTTCGCGTTCAGCACCTCGTGCTGGATGCCCCGCTTCGAGAGCTGCTGCGAAAGGTACTCGGACTTCTCGACCGACGTCGTACCGACGAGGATCGGCTGGCCCTTCTCGTGCTTCTCGGCGATGTCGTCGACCACCGCGTCGAACTTGGCGACCTCGGTGCGGTAGATCAGGTCCGACTGGTCCTTGCGGACCATCGGCTTGTTGGTCGGGATCGGGACGACGCCGAGCTTGTAGATCTGGTGGAACTCGGCGGCCTCGGTCATCGCCGTACCGGTCATGCCGGAGAGCTTGCCGTAGAGGCGGAAGAAGTTCTGCAGGGTGATCGTGGCGAGCGTCTGGTTCTCGTCCTTGATGTCCACCCCTTCCTTCGCCTCGATCGCCTGGTGCATGCCCTCGTTGTAGCGGCGGCCGGCGAGGATACGGCCGGTGTGCTCGTCGACGATCATGACTTCGCCGTCGATGACGACGTAGTCCTTGTCCTTCTTGAAGAGCTCCTTGGCCTTGATGGCGTTGTTCAGGTAGCCCACCAGCGGCGTGTTCACCGACTCGTACAGGTTGTCGATGCCCAGCCAGTCCTCGACCTTGGCGACGCCGGGCTCGTGGATGGCGACGGTGCGCTTCTTCTCGTCGACCTCGTAGTCCCCGGTCTCCTCGATGCCCTTGAGGGGGTTGCCGGCCTCGCCCTTCTTCAGCCGGGTGACCAGCTTGGCGAAGTCGCCGTACCACTTGGTGGCCTGGTCGGCCGGGCCGGAGATGATGAGCGGCGTACGGGCCTCGTCGACGAGGATGGAGTCGACCTCGTCGACGATCGCGAAGTTGTGGCCCCGCTGGACGAGTTCGTCCTGCGACCAGGCCATGTTGTCGCGCAGGTAGTCGAAGCCGAACTCGTTGTTCGTGCCGTACGTGATGTCGCACGCGTACTGCTCACGGCGCTGGGCCGGCGTCATGTTGGCGAGGATGCAGCCGACGCTCAGACCCAGGAACTTGTGGACGCGACCCATCATCTCGGAGTCGCGCTCGGCCAGATAGTCGTTGACCGTGATCAGGTGAACGCCGTCTCCGGAGAGGGCGTTCAGATACGCGGGCAGCGTGCCGACGAGGGTCTTGCCCTCGCCGGTCTTCATCTCCGCGACGTAGCCGAGGTGGAGCGCGGCGCCACCCATCATCTGCACGTCGTAGTGACGCTGTCCGAGGACGCGCTTGGCGGCCTCACGCACGGTGGCGAAGGCCTCGGGGAGCAGGTCGTCCAGGCTCTCCCCATCCGCATACCGCTGCTTGTACTCATCAGTGAGGGCGCGCAGCTCGGCGTCGGAGAGGTCGACGAAGTCCTCTTCGATGGAGTTGACCTGGTCCGCGATGCGGTGCAGCTTGCGCAGGATCTTGCCTTCGCCTGCACGCATGATCTTCGAGAGGACGGACACGGGGGTTTGTCTCCTTGCCGGTCGGGCCTGGGACGGTCGGGTTCAATGTCAGATTCAAATCACAGCTTGAGCAACGGCCATCGTAAGCGAGGACCCCACCGCGCCGGGAGGTCTGCCAGTGACAGCCACTAGGACAACGGACAGGGGTTGCGGAAGGTGCCGCGTCCGCGTTGCGAAAAGTAACCGAACCGTCACTCGCCGCAAAGGAATGGCGCCCTTTCGGTGGTCCTAGCAGAATCGGCCGATGGACCCCGTCACGCTGACCACCGACCGGCTGCTCCTGCGCGCCGTGGACTCGCACGACACCGACTCGGTGTACGAAGCAGTCCAGGACCCCGACATCCAGCGCTGGACCACGATCCCCTCGCCCTATCTCCGCGAGCACGCGACGGGCTTCACGGACCAGATGGTGCCGGACGGCTGGGCGGACGGCTCCATGTTCACCTTCGGTGCCTTCCTCCTGTCGGGGGACCTGGCAGGCATGCTCTCCATCAGCATGCGTTCCCTGGGCGTCGGCGAGGTCGGCTTCTGGGCGGCCAAGGAGCACCGCGGCAACGGCTACATCACCGAGGCCACCCTCACCGCCGCCCGCTGGGCCTTCACCAGCCTCGCCGTCGACCGCCTGGAATGGCGCGCCGAGGTCGGCAACAAGGGCTCCCGCGCGGTCGCCGAACGCGCCGGCTTCACCCTGGAAGGCACCCTCCGCTCCGCCCTCAACAACAAGGGCGTACGCCGAGACTGCTGGATCGGCTCCCTACTCCCCTCAGACCTGGGCCTGCCCTCAACGGCCCCATACCTGCCCGCCCCACCCTCCACCCCGTAGCTCCCCTGGAGGGTGCGGGGCATAGGGGCCCCGCGGGGTCGGGCACACTGCCCTGGCGGAAGCTGAGGTAAGGCGAGGGGTAAGGCGAAGCCCCCGCCGGGGTCCGGGGCCGGAGCCCGTGACGCGGTGCAGGAGCGCAGCTTCACCAGGGTCCGATGCCGGAGCCCCTGGCGGGGTCCGGGGGCGGAGCCCAGCCGGGGTGCAGGGGCGGAGCCCCGCCGGGGGTCC
>LRTP01001089.1 GCA_001550305.1 Streptomyces diastatochromogenes | reverse complement strand
CGGGATCCAGGGCCGGAGCCCCCTGGCGGGGTGCAGGGGCGCAGCCCCGTCGGGGTGCAGGGGCGCAGCCCCGCCGGGGGTCCGGGGGCGGAGCCCCCGGGATGGGTCGGGTAGGGGCGGCGGGGGCGAGTCCACTGTCAGTGGCACCGCCTACCGTGTGGACCATGACGAGCCTCCCGCGTCCCACCACCGACCTCTCCGCCGAAGAAGCCCGCCGCATAGCCCTACGAGCCCAGGGCTTCCTGGGCGCCCCCGACCGCAGGGCCGGCGTCCGCGGAATCCTGCGACACCTCGGCGCGGTCCAGCTCGACACGATCTCCGTCCTGGCCCGCTCCCACGAGCTCATCCCGTACGCCCGCCTGGGCGCGGTGGGCCGCAAAACCGTCGACCAGGCCTACTGGACCGACACCCACGCCTTCGAGTACTGGTCCCACGCCGCCTGCATCCTCCCCGTCGAGGAATGGCCCCACTTCGCCTTCCGCCGCCGCGCCTACCGCTCCCGCCCGCACTGGAACCACGACCTGCCGGACGGCACCTACGACCAGGTCATCAAGCAGCTCCGCACGGAAGGCCCCCTCACGGCCACGGAGTTGGGCGGCGCGAAGAAGACCAGCGAGTGGTGGGACTGGTCGGGCACCAAGGTGGCCGTGGAGCGCGCGCTGATGTACGGCGAGGTGGTGTGCACGGAGCGCCGCGGCTGGAAGCGCGTGTACGACCTCGCCGAGCGCGCCGTCCCCGAGGCCCTGCTCCATGACGAGCTGGACGAGACGGAGTGCCTGCGCCGTCTGGTCGGCCTGGCCGGCAAGTCCCTGGGCGTCGGCACACGCGCGGACATCGCCGACTATCACCGTCTCAAGGGCGAGCAGGTCGACGCGGTGATCGCGGACTCGGGCCTGGTCCCGGTGACGGTGGAGGGCTGGGGCAAGCCCGCGTGGGCGGACCCGGCGGCCCTGGAGACACCGCCGCGCGGCCGCCACCGTACGACGCTGCTGTCCCCGTTCGACTCACTCATCTGGGAGCGGGCCCGCACGGAGCGGATCTTCGGCTTCACCCACCGCCTGGAGGCGTACACACCCAAACCGAAGCGGGTGTACGGCTACTTCGCGATGCCGGTCCTCGCCGGGGGCCGGCTCGTCGGCCGCGTGGACCCCGCCCGCGAGGGCCGCACCCTGGTCGCCAAACAGGTCACGTTGGACGGCGCCAAGGCGGTCCCTGCCGTGGCCCAGGCCCTCCTGGAGGCAGCGAGCTGGGTGGACTGCACAAACGTACGCGTGGAACGGGTGGACGCCCCGGACCTCCGCGAGCCCCTCGCGAAGGAACTCACCCGCGCACTGGCCTGACCTGACCGGCCGTCCTGACTGGCCGACCTGACCACCCTCGCGCAGACTCAGCGGATCTCGAGGATCTTCTCCCGCATCGCGTAGACCACCGCCTCCATCCTGGAGTGCAGCTGCAGCTTCTCCAGGATGTTGCGCACATGGTTCTTCACGGTGTTCTCGGAGATGAACAACTCCTTGGCGATGTCCCGGTTGTTCATCCCGGTCGCGACGAGCTTGAGAACCTCCAGCTCGCGATCCGTGAGCCGCGGCGCGGGCACGAGCCGGCGCTCGTCCGTCCGCTGAATCATCGACTTGAACTCGGTGAGAAGTTTCGACGCCATCGACGGGCTGATCTGCGACTGCCCGTCCGCCACCGCGCGAATGGCCGTGGCCACCTCGTCCGTGGAGATCTCCTTGAGGAGATAACCGGTAGCGCCCGCCTTGATCGCGTCGTAGAGATCGGCTTCCTCGTCGCTGATCGTCAGCATGATGATCTTCGCGCTCGGAGCCACCTCCTTGATGGAGGTGCACGCCTCGATGCCGCCCCGCTTCGGCATACGTACGTCCATCAGCACGATGTCGGGAAGCAGGTCGGCCGCCTTGTCGACCGCCTCCGCCCCGTCACCCGCCTCGCCGACGACCTGGATGTCCTCCTCGGCCGCGAGCACGATCTCCAGGCCGCGGCGGAAGAGGGCATGGTCGTCCACGACGAGGACCCGAATGGGCTCCTTGCGTGGAGAGCCCGCGTCCGGGCCCATGCCGACGACGCCGCCGTCGGCATCCCCGTCACGCATCGGTCCGAAGCTGTCCGGCATCGTTCCTCCCCCTGAAGGCCGTGGCCTGCGTTCCTGTGCCATTGCCAATCCGAGGCAACGACCCACCGGTTGGGGCCGGTTCGGCCATGATTCCATGCCCGGACGACAGTGGGATGACAGAGCGGGTCGCGAAGTGGTCGCACACCGGTGCCCCTGGGGGCGCACGCGCGCTCCAGGGGCACCGGCTCAGCCGTCATCGGGGCGGGTCAGCCGCCGAGCGCACCGCCCGGCGCGTCCGGTCCGGCCTGGGTGACCATGGGGTCCGTGCTGAGGTGGATGACGCCGTAGTCGTACGCGTGCCGCCGGTAGACGACACTGGGTTCCTTCGTCTCGGAGTCGACGAAGAGATAGAAGTCGTGCCCGACCAGCTCCATCTCGTAGAGCGCCTGGTCGAGCGTCATCGGGGCGGCCACGTGGGTCTTCTCGCGAACGATGAGGGGGCCTTCGCCCATGACCTCGAGGGAGCCGATCTTCTTTGTCGGCACGCTGTCCGTGTCGCCCTCGTGGACGACGGCGCCGTTCCCATTGAGCGTCGCGGCGCCGGGAACGTGGTCGGCGACCTCCGCGGCCGAGAGCCGGCCGTTGCCGCGGCGGGTGTAGCGCTTGTCGTGTTGCTTGCGCAGACGGGCTTCGAGTTTGTCCGCCGCCAGGTCGAGTGCCGCATACGGGTCACTTGCCGCCGCCTCCGCCCGGATCACCGGACCGCGGGAGTGGAGCGTGATCTCCACTCGGTCGCAACGGTCGGCCTGCCGGGGGTTGGGCTCCTTGGACACCTCCACGTCGAGGCTGATCACCTTGCCATCGAGCTTCTGGATCTTCTCCAGCTTCAGCTTCTCGGCCACGTGCTTGCGGAACCGCTCGGGCACCTCGGTCTTGCGGCCCTTGACGACGATGTCCACGCAGAACTCCGTTCCCGGATTGCTCCGCTGCACTGGCGGAGCATCTCCCTTTTGCACCAGGCCCCGGTGAGTGCCGGAACCTCGGACTTGGTGACTTTCACCTCCTCCTCCCCCATGGGCAAGATCTACACCCCATCGCTACGGGTGATTCAGAAACCCGCAGCACAGCATTCGGATGGGCGAGGTACGGCCTGCGCCATTGCCTCACAACCGAACATATCTCGCCTGGACGGATGTCGTCACCCTCTACTGCTGCGTACCTCCGTTCAGGTGAATTGACCTGGTCATTACCTGCAACGATGGAAGTTCCCGGTCAGTTCCGGTTTATTTCGAAAGAGTCCGACGGGGCCGCGACCACAGCCGCGCAGATCATGTCGCCGACTCCGCTCATGCCCGCCATTTCCCAGGCTCCTTGTGTCCGGTCGGTATCCACTGTCGTTGCCTCTGTCATCCGTTCCCCCGTTGCTTCCCCCGCTTCCGCGACGCATGCATCGACGTCCACGTATGGATGAATCTCCGCCACCGCCGCCCGTACGGCACGGGCCGCCTCCGTCATCGAGGCGCCCGTCGTCATCAGGTCGTCCACAAGCACGACCCGGCCCCCGCTCGCCAACAGCCGGGCACCTCCGGCTGCCACCTCCAGGGCGCCCGCGAGATTGTCCAGTCGCTGCCGCGAATTGAGCCCCGTCTGGTCGGCCACGGCGCGCCGCTGCCGCAGCACGGCCAGCACCCGGGCCGGTGTCCCCGAACTGGTCGTGGGGGCCGCACTGGTCGCCGTCCTCGGCGTACTCCT
>LRTP01000109.1 GCA_001550305.1 Streptomyces diastatochromogenes | reverse complement strand
GCACTCCTGGCGCTGCGTATATCCCAGACGTCTCGCTCTGGCCCCTGCCGACCGACCCAACCGGCCAACCCACATGCCTATTAGGCGTATGCCTCCCGCAAGAACCGTGCCTACCTGCGCCGCCGCGGGATCCGCTGCACCATCCCCGACAAGGCTGACCAGGCGCACAACCGCAGAAAGCTCGGATCCCGCGGTGGCCGGCCACCGCGCTTCGACCCGGTCGACTACCGCGAGCGTCATGCGGTGGAGTGCGGGATCAACCGCCTCAAGAGGAACCGCGCCGTCGCCACGCGATACGACAAGCTCGCGGTCCGTTACGAGGCGACCGTCCTCGTCGCGGCCATGAACGAGTGGCTGTGACCCTCGGCCATCACGCGGTGGGATCCACGTTCCACATCTCCGGCAGATCGCTGCCGCAGAAGACGCAGACGAAGTCGTCCTCGCGCACGATGTTGTGCTCCTGGCAGCCAGGACACCGGCGGAACACCACCTCGTGGGTGAAGCTGGAGGGTCGTTCGAGCCCTACGCAGTCCAGAGCACGAGCGACTTCCGGCCAGGAGCCGATGTCGGGGCAATACCCTGTGGACTGGTTGCTGACCTCGCTCACGGCCCACCGGTCCGCCTCGCGCACGAAACTGATCTCGCCGGCGCTCAAGACCATGGCTCCGCCAGCGCAGGCCACGTGCTCGCTCCGTCGGGGCGCCAACCGAAGCGCACCGTCCACGCCGACCACGAAGGTGAACGGCTCGGCCAGTTCCGCCGCCGATCGCCCAGCGCTCCAGTCGCCGAATTCAGCTGCCGAGCTGATCCGGCACCCGCCGCTGCCAGGCCGGACCGCAGCCTTCAGCTCGACCGGTCCGACGTATCGGTAACTCCGCCCCCGCGCACTCACGTCAGCCAACCTAGAGCACTTCCGACACACGCCCTAGCTTGATCTTTAACATCCGGCGTCGAATGGTGCGTCGAACTTGATCACTCGGTTCGGTAACCGGCGTACGCGGAAGCGGCCTTCGGCTGAACAT
>LRTP01001088.1 GCA_001550305.1 Streptomyces diastatochromogenes | reverse complement strand
CGCCGCCGCGAGCGCGATCCGCCGCGCCGGATCATGCCCGCGCGCCCGCACCGCCCGCCGCGAGGACGGCAGGGGAACAAGTAGCAGAGAACCCGTGCCGGAAAGCGGCGCGCGCCCCTGACCACCCCCGGGACGCAATGGCCCGTTGCCACCCCTCAGGCGCCCGTCCCAGGCCGTGGACAGTCCCTCCGGGGCGGGGAGGCGCAAGTGCCCCAGCCCTGCCCGTACAGCCCCCGCCAGGGCCGTCCCCAAAGGTCTCGCAAGTGTCAGTGCCCCCCGTTCCTTGTGGGCGAGGAGCGTCGCGCGCACCTCGTCCTCGTATGGCGCCGCCGCGTGCACCACCGGCAGCCCGGGCGGCTCCGGATCCGGTCGCACCCGGCGCGGTGCGGCCCCGCTCAGGGCGGCACGGCACTCCGGGCAGAGCACCGTGCGAGGCCTTCCGCAACCTCCGCACTCGGCCGGCAGCACCAGATCGGTGAGGTCCTGCCACCACCCCCGCATGCCCACCACTGTGCCAATGCGCGGGCCGACCGGCCACTCCTGTGGACAACCGCCTGTGGACAACTCCACGGCCATCACCCGTCCGGGGGACCCAGCGCGCAAATGGCGGCCAGGTCCACCCCCCTACGACGGCCAGACCCACCCCGTACGGCAGCCGGGCCTGCCCGAAAAGGCAGGCCCGGCAAGTCCGTACCCGGAAGAAAGAGGCCGCTACCCGGGATAAACCGGTGCCGTGCCGTCCTTGACGATCTTCTGCCACTGCTCCCCGGAGGACAGCCGCACGATCCCGTCCTCCTCCGAGTGCGCCACCAGGGGCAGCCGCTCGTCCTCGGACGCGGCGACCTCCTTCACCCCCGTCAGCGCGGAGGGCGCGGTGCCCACCGGAGTGGAGCCGTCGACCTGGACGTAGCGCATCTGCTGCACCCCGCCGGACTCGCGCCCGACGACGACGAGCCGACTGTCCCCGGCCCACGACATGGCGGTGACCTCCTCCAGCTGCGGCGCCACGGAGCTCAGCTCGAGGATCGAGATGAGGGGCCGTCCGCCGGTCTTGGTGTCGCGTTGAATGCGCCCGATCTGCAGCGAGCTCTTGCCGTCCTTCTGCACGATCAGCGCGATCCGCACCCCGTCGGCGGCCACCCGCACCGCCTGGACACGGCCGTCGATGCCCGGCGCGGTGACCGCCAGCGGGGTACCCGCGCCCTTCTCCAGCAGGAGCAGCCGCGGGTTCTTCGGATCACGGTCGGCCACCCACAGGTCGCCCTGTCCGTCCCAACTGGGCGTCGTCAGCCGGTCGTCCGCCTTCGCCCCCTGGCTGTGCAGCACCGCGTCCCCCAGCGAGGCGCCCGACACCAGCGATCCGACGTACAGCGAACTCCCGTCGGCCGACACACCGGCCGCGCTGTCCTCGGTCCGGGACACCGCGGCCGACCGCAGCTTCTTGTCGCCCACTCCCAGCGCACCGGGTACCGGCTCGGGCTGCTTGTCACGGTTGCCGCTGGGCAGCCGTACGAGCCGCTGCTTGGCGTCGATGAAGTACTCGTACTCAGGGTGCTTGGCCGTGCCGTGCGAAGCGACGGTCTCCGCGCGGCTCTCGGTGACCACGCACAACTGCGAACCGTTCGACCGCTGCAGCTCCACCTCGTCGACGCCCGTGGGCGTCAGGTTCTGGAGCGTGAAGAGGAGTTGGGTGGCCATCTTGTTGCACTGGGTCTCTCCGACCCGGTCGGCCTTCTTGTTCAGCGGGACCGTCACCCTGTTGCGGTCGTCGGGCGACAGTGACGTGACGCCCTTCTTCAGCTCCGTGTCGGAGGGGAAGCTCGACGTCACCACCGGATCCAGCCAGCGCGTGGGCCCCTTCAGGAGCGACCGGACCATCTCCGTCATCGGGTCCACCTTGTCCCGCACATAGACGGGATCGGCGACGGTCCCGAGCGGTCCGCCCGACCCGGAGGACACATTCGAGGCGAAGTAGTACTTGTTGACGGACACGTAGTTGCGCTGGAAGTCGGAGTTGCCCATCACCACGCCCTGCGGCAGCGCGTCGATGCGCCACTGCTTGGTGTCCTTCTGCAGCGTGAGGTGCACCGTCGTCCGGTACGAACCGGCATCCGGCGCGTACGCGTGCTGCTCGTCCACCGTGGCGACCTTGCTGCCGGAGAGCGTGTACGAGTCGTCGCCCTCCCTGGTGCCCGAGCGCTGCGACTCGGGGTTGGGCCCGTCCGCGAGGACGGTCGTGGAGCGGTACGGATCCCACGTTTTGCGGGCGCTCGCCGTCAGATATTTGCGCGCCGTCTCGTACTGCGCGTCGTCACTGGTCAGCGCCTCCAGGAAGCCCTGCACGATCTCCGACGGTGGGGCGTCCTCGCGGGGCGGCAGCGCGAAGACGCGGACCTGCGAGTCCTGCCTCGGCGTGGACTCGACACCGCGCAGATCCCCGCTGTCCGGCATCGAGGCGCACCCGGTCAGCAGCAGTGCGCCGCAGCCGATGTACACCCCCACGCGCGCGGGACGCCGACGGCCGCTCCCCTCGCGGTCAGCGACCACGAAATGCCTCCCCTTGCCCGAGTTCCTCGGGCTCTGCTTGTCCGAGTTCTTCAGGCCCGCCGCCGTCCCGGCCACGTTCCTGCACGCTCCGCTCCCCACCCGCGGTGGGCATGTCGTCCGGCCTCCGCACGGCCCCGGAGGGCCTTGGCACCACACGCGCGCCGTTGCCCGGCAGCGCCGTCGGATCGGCCGTGGGCGACGCCCCGGCCAGCCGCGGCATCACGGACGTCCGCTGCCTCGGCGGTGCCGCCTTCCCGCCCGCGGCCTGCATCGGCACCGTGGCGAGCTTGTCGCCGCCGCCTGAGGGCAGTCCCGCGTCATTAAGTCCACGATTACGCCGCGAGTCCATGGGTTCCAGAGGTATCGGAGACCCCCGCAGCGGCTCGTCCGCGGTACGCGGCAGCGTCAGCCGGAACTGCGAACCGCCGCCCGGCTCACCCCACGCCTGCAGCCAGCCGCCGTGCAGCCGGGCGTCCTCCAGGGCGATGGACAGCCCGAGCCCCGTGCCGCCGGTGGTACGCGCGCGTGCCGGGTCGGCACGCCAGAAGCGGCTGAACACCCGGGTCGCCTCGCCGGGCTTGAGGCCGACGCCGTAGTCACGCACCGCGATGGCGACCGCGCCGCCCGCTGTGGCGAGCTTGACCACCACTTCCTTGCCGTCGCCGTGCTCCACGGCGTTGACGACGAGATTGCGCAGCACCCGCTCCACCCGCCGGGCATCCGCCTCGGCGACCACCGGCTGCTGGTCGCCGACGACACGTATCTGCGAGCCCTTGCGCTCGGCGAGCGGCTCGGCCCCGCTGACGACACGCCGTACGACTTCCCGGAGGTCTATCGCCTCGGCCTCCAGCGCCGCCGCACCCGCGTCGAACCGGCTGATCTCCAGCAGGTCCGCGAGCAGCGTCTCGAACCGGTCCAGCTGATCGGCGAGCAGCTCGGCCGACCGAGCGGTCACCGGATCGAAGTCCACGCGCGCGTCGTGGATGACGTCGGCCGCCATCCGGACGGTCGTGAGCGGCGTACGCAGCTCGTGCGACACGTCGGACACGAACCGTCGCTGCATCCGCGACAGGTCCTCGAGCTGCTGGATCTTCAGCTGAAGGTTCTGCGCCATCTTGTTGAAGGCCTCGCCGAGCCGCGCGATGTCGTCCTCGCCGGTGACCTTCATCCGTTCCTGCAGGCGCCCGGCGGAGAGCCGCTCGGCGATCCCGGCCGCCATCCGCACCGGAGTGACGACCTGGCGCACCACGAGCCAGGCGATGGCCCCCAGAAGCACCACGACGAACAGTCCGGCGGTCGCGAGCGTCCCCTTGACCAGGCTGAGCGACTTCTCCTCCTGCGTCAGCGGGAAGAGGTAGTAGAGCTGGTACGCGTCTCCGTTGGGGTCGAGGACCTGCTTGCCGATGACCAGCGCGGCCTGCGACTCCGTGCCGTCCTTGTAGACGACCCTGGTGTAGCTCTGGGCCGCCATCGTGTTGCTGTCGACGCGGGCGCGCAGGTCCTCCGGGATGCTCACGGTCGGATCGACGTCACCCGAGGAACGCGGACCCCGCCCGGCACCGCCGTTGCCGGCCGCGGTGGAGCTGAGCGTCACCACGTCGAAGGCGCCCTGGCCGCCGCTGGAAAGGGAGACGACGAGGTCGTTCATCCACTGGCTGACGTTCTTGGACGGACGGCCGTCCGCAGTCGAACCGTCGTCGCCATTGGCCGTGGCTGCCGCGTCCGCCTTCTGCTTGGCGACCGAGAACCCACCCGTGGCCTGACTCTGCGAGGCCTTGACCTTGGCGTCCAGCAGACCGTTGCGCACCTGCCCGATGACCACGAAGCCGAGCAGCAGCACGACACCCAGCGACATCAGCAGCGTCGTGACGACGATCTTGAGCTGGATGTTGCGCCGCCACAGCCGCATCACGGGCAGCAACGGACGGCGCACCCAGCGCATGAACAACCGAAGGACCGGGCTGCCCTGGACTCCGCCCTGCAGCAGCCCGCCCTCCAAGAAACGTCCCCAACGGGAGCCCGTCACCTTCCGGCCGACAGGCCGCCCCGAACGGACCCCCGACTCGCCGGGCGCCGAAGCGGCACTGTCCCGGGACATGTCAGCTCGGTCCGGCCTTGTAGCCGACACCGCGAACGGTCACCACGATCTCCGGCCGCTCCGGGTCCTTCTCGACCTTGGAGCGCAGCCGCTGGACGTGGACATTGACCAGTCGGGTGTCCGCCGCGTGCCGGTAGCCCCACACCTGTTCCAGGAGCACCTCCCGTGTGAACACCTGCCACGGCTTGCGGGCCAGTGCCACGAGCAGATCGAACTCCAGCGGCGTCAGGGCGATCGACTGCCCCTCCCGCTTCACAGAGTGACCGGCCACATCGATCACAAGATCGCCGATGGCCAGCTGCTCAGGCGCCGGTTCCTCGGAACGACGCAGCCGCGCCCTGATCCGCGCCACCAGCTCCTTTGGCTTGAACGGCTTCACGATGTAGTCGTCGGCGCCGGACTCGAGGCCGACCACGACATCGACGGTGTCGCTCTTCGCTGTGAGCATCACGATCGGCACCCCGGACTCCGCCCTGATCAGGCGGCACACCTCGATACCGTCCCGGCCGGGAAGCATCAGGTCCAGGAGCACCAGATCGGGCTTGGTCTCACGGAAAGCGGCCAGCGCCTTGTCGCCGTCTGCTACGAAAGACGGCTCAAAACCTTCACCACGCAACACAATGCCGAGCATCTCGGCCAGTGCGGTGTCGTCATCGACGACAAGGACTCGTCCCTTCATAAACGACATCATCCCATTAACTAAATCGTTACCTGGCGTGACCTGTCACACAGCTCAGCGAGTGCCTCTGCTGTCACGGGCGACACAGCGCCCTCTTCGGTCACGATCGCCGTCACCAACTCGGGGGGCGTCACATCGAATGCCGGGTTGTACGCCTGGGTCCCCAGGGGTGCCACCGGTATCCCGCCTCCCGCTTCCACTCCCGCCACAGGCACCTGAGGTGCTGTGACCTCTGTCACTTCATGACCGGGACGCTGCTCGACCTCGATGGATGCTCCGTCCGGGGTGTCCGGGTCCACCGTCGTCACCGGCGCCACCACGATGAAAGGCACATGGTGATACCGGGCCAGCACCGCGAGCGGATAGCTCCCCACCTTGTTCGCCACCGAACCGTCGGCAGCGATCCGATCGGCCCCGATGAGCACCGCGTCCACCTCCCCCGCCGCGAACAGTGATCCCGCCGCGTTGTCCGTGAGCAAGGTGTACGCCATTCCGCGGCGCGCCGCCTCGTAAGCCGTCAGGCGAGCACCTTGCAGCAACGGACGCGTTTCGTCCACCCACAGCCTCCGCAGCTGCCCCGCCCGATGCGCCGCGAGGGCCACCGCGAAGGCCGTGCCCTCCCCGCCGGACACCAGCGCCCCGGTGTTGCAATGCGTCAGAATCCGGTGCCCACCACCCGGCAACAGCTCGTCGAGCAGCGCCAACCCGTGCCCGGCCATCCGTGCGCTGGCCGCGGCATCCTCCTGGTGCAACGCCCGCGCCGCTTCGAGCGCCGCCCCGGCGGCCTGCCGCTGATCACCGCCGCCGGAGAGCGCGGCACGATACGCCGTCTGCGCCCGGCGCACACCGACAGCGAGGTTCACCGCGGTGGGCCGGGCGCCCGCCAGCGCCCGGGCGGCATCGTCCACGTCGAAGCCGCGCACGGCGGCGAGCGCGACTCCGTACGCCCCGGCGATACCCAGCAACGGCGCCCCTCGCACGGCCAGCGTGCGGATCGCCTCCACCAGCGCGGGAGCGTCCGTGCACACCAACTCGACTTCCTCGGCCGGCAACCGTGTCTGGTCGAGGAGGACCAGCACCGGCCCTTCGGGCGGCTCGTCCCAGCGGATCGCCGGTATCTCCAGTGGCCCGTCGCCCTCGCGGAATTGCGCGTACTGATCAGCCATCCGCCCAGTCTGCCCCGTAGCAGGCGGACAATTGAAGGTGTCCACCCCATACGGGGGCCGGTCCCATGCCGGGCACACCGTGGCACGATGGCTGCCAACCTGCCGCCGCGACCGCGGACGGGCACCGTGAAGGAGCGACGATGAAAGACACTCCGGGCTGGGCCTCGCCCGGATCTGCCCCCTCCGACGGGCAGGAGCCGGACAACTCCGGCACCGCCGAGCCCCCGGAGCAGCCCGCGGACCAAGGTGGCACGAACCAGCCGGAGCCGCCCTCGAAGTGGTCCAAGGAGCAGCCCCCGCCCGGCCAGTGGTCCGCTCCCAACCCACAAGGTCCCGGCCAGGCCCCGCCACCACCGCCCCCCGGCCCCGGCTGGGGCGGCCGGCAGCCCCCTG
>LRTP01001087.1 GCA_001550305.1 Streptomyces diastatochromogenes | reverse complement strand
AGCGGCTGGGGAGGCCCCGGCCGTGGCTACGGAGGCCCAGGAGGTCCCAGTGGCTGGGGCGGCAACTGGGGCGGCCCGCCGCCCGCCGCCAAGCCCGGCGTGATCCCCCTGCGCCCGCTCGGCGTCGGCGAGATCCTCGACGGCGCGGTCTCCACGATGCGGACCTACTGGCGCACCGTCCTGGGCATCTCGCTCACCGTCGCCGTCGTCACACAGATCGCGGTCATCCTGCTGCAGGGCCTGGTCCTGGACGACAGCGCGAGCACGGACGTCCTCAACGACCCGAACGCCACCGCCGGCGAGCTGAGCCGCGCCCTGGGCGACACCCTGCTGAGTTCCGGCGTCGTGGTGCTCATCGGCCTGCTCGGCACCATTGTCGCCACGGCCCTGCTCACCTCCGTGACCAGCCGCGCGGTGCTCGGCAAGTCGGTGACCACCGCCGAGGCCTGGCGCGACGCCAGACCCCGGCTGCCGAGGCTGTTCGCCCTGACCTTCCTGCTGCCGGTCATCGCCGTCGCGATCATCACCGTCGGCACGCTTCCAGGCCTGCTCGTCGCCGTCGCCGGCTCGAGCAGCGCGGGCGCCGCACTCGCGGTCCTCGGCGGGCTCGGCGCGGGCGTCGTCGCCCTCTGGCTGATGATCCGCTTCTCGCTCGCCTCGCCCGCCCTGATGCTGGAGAAGCAAGGCGTCCTGAAGTCGATGAGCCGCTCCGCGAAGCTCGTCCGCGGCTCCTGGTGGCGAGTCTTCGGCATCCAGCTGCTCGCCACGATCATCGCCAACATCGTGGCGTCGATCGTCGTGATCCCCTTCGCGATCATCGCCTCCGCCCTGAGCGGCGACGGCGTCGCCGGTTTCCTCGGCAGCAGCGGCAGCCCCGGCTGGACGTTCCTCATCGTCAGCGGAATCGGTTCGGTGATCGGCTCCATGATCACCTTCCCGATCTCCGCGGGCGTCACCGTGCTCCTCTACATCGACCAGCGCATCCGCCGCGAGGCCCTCGACCTCGACCTGGCCCGCGCCGCCGGTGTCCAGGACTACGGCTCCGACTCCCCCCGCACCACTCCGGGGAGTTGATGCGGTGAGTCCGGCGGGGGGAGTTCTCACAGCGGTACTGGCACTGCCACACACCTGCGCCACGGCCGTACTCGCGCTGCCGCGCGACGACGAACCACCGGTGACGATCCCGCGCGACCCCGCACGGGAGGCGGCCAAGCGCGAACTGTCCAAACGGATGTACCACGAGAACGACCCCAGCCCGGTGCAACGCGCTCTGAACGCCTTCTGGGACTGGGTCGACAAACTGTTCAGCGCCGCCTCCGCGGCGAGTCCCGGCGGCACGCTCGGCCTTGTCGTCATCGTGGTGGCGGTGCTGGCGGTCGTGGCCGCCCTCTGGTGGCGCCTCGGCACCCCGCACCGCACCCCCACCTCCTCCGCCACGCTCTTCGACGACCGCCCCCGCAGCGCCGCCGAACACCGCGCGGCCGCCGAAGCACACGCCGCCCAGGGCCACTGGAACCAAGCCGTCCAGGAACGCATGCGGGCCGTCGTGCGCTCCCTCGAGGAGCGCGCTCTGCTCGACCCACGCCCCGGCCGCACCGCGGACGAGGCCGCCGCCGAAGCGGGCCGCACACTGCCCTCCCACACGGACCGACTGCGCGCCGCCGCCCGGGACTTCGACGAGGTCACATACGGCGGCCGATCCGCCGGCTCCGACACATACCACCGCCTCACCGAACTCGACCGCGACCTCGATCGCACCAAACCCGTACTCACCAGCAGCGCCCAGAGCACGGACCACAACAGCCGCCAGGGGGCCGCCTCATGACCGAGGCCACCCTCACATCCACCTCGGCCTCGCCCACCGCCCGACAGGTGTGGACCCGCACCCGAGGCATCGTCCTCGCCGTCGTGATCCTGCTGGCGGCCGCCGTCGCGATCGCCGCGATCCGCTCCGGCGCTCAGCACGGCCGCCTCGACCCACGCTCCGCCGACCCCTACGGCAGCCGCGCCACCGCCGAACTCCTCGGCGACCGCGGGGTCTCCACGCGCGTGGTCACCACCCTGGACGAGGCCCGCTCCGCGGCCGGCGCCGACACCACTCTCCTCGTCGCCGCCCCGGACCTGCTGACCGACCATCAGCAGGCCGACCTCCGCGCGGCGACCAAGAACTCCAGCGGCCGCACGATCCTGATCGCCCCCGACTCGCCCTCCCTCGGCACCCTCGCCCCCGGAGTCACCGCCGATCCCGCGATCAGCTTCCACTCGGCGCTCTCCCCCAGCTGCGACCTGCCCGCCGCCCGCCGCGCGGGCAGCGCCGACACCGGCGGCATCCGCTACAGCACCAGCAACCCCGGCGCCGATGTCTGCTACCCCAGCGACGGCCTGCCCACCCTGCTGCGCATCCCGGCGGCCACCGGGAACGGCGACACCGTCGTCCTCGGCGCCCCCGACATCCTCTACAACAACCGTCTCGACAAGCAGGGCAACGCCTCGCTCGCCCTCCAACTGCTCGGTTCCCGACCCCACTTGGTCTGGTACCTCCCCTCCCTCTCCGACACCTCGGCCACCGACGCGGGCAAGAAGACCTTCCTCGACCTGCTCCCCTCGGGCTGGCTCTGGGGCACCCTTCAGCTCTTCATCGCGGCAGGCCTGGCCGCCCTGTGGCGGGCACGCCGACTCGGCCCCCTCGTACCCGAACGCCTCCCCGTCGCGATCCGCGCCTCCGAAACCGTCGAGGGCCGCGCCCGCCTCTACCGCAAGGCCAACGCCCGCGACCGCGCGGCCACCGCTCTTCGCTCCACCACCCGCACCCGACTCGCCCCCCTCATCGGCGTATCCCCCGCTCAGGCGCACGCGCCCGAGGCACTGCTCCCCGCTCTGTCCGCCCGCCTCGACGGCGACGGACAGGCCCTGCACGTCCTCCTCTTCGGCCCGCCGCCCAGCGACGACGCGGCCCTCATCTCCCTCGCCGACCAACTCGACGCCCTCGAAAGAGAGGTACGCCGTTCATGATGGCCCCGACCACTGACAACGCCGGGTACGCCGGGGATCCGGGCTCCGCCCGCTCCTCCCTGGAAGCCCTGCGCACCGAGATCGCCAAAGCCGTGGTCGGCCAGGACCCCGCCGTGACCGGCCTCGTCGTCGCCCTCCTCTGCCGCGGACACGTTCTACTGGAAGGAGTCCCCGGAGTCGCCAAAACGTTGCTCGTCCGCGCGCTCGCATCCGCGCTCGAACTCGACACCAAGCGCGTCCAGTTCACTCCCGACCTGATGCCGAGTGACATCACCGGCTCTCTCGTCTACGACGCCCGCACCGCCGAGTTCTCGTTCCAGCCCGGCCCGGTCTTCACGAACCTCCTGCTGGCCGACGAGATCAACCGCACTCCGCCCAAGACCCAGTCGTCCCTCCTCGAAGCGATGGAGGAGCGTCAAGTCACCGTCGACGGCACCCCCCGCCCACTCCCGGAACCCTTCCTGGTCGCCGCGACCCAGAACCCGGTCGAGTACGAGGGAACGTATCCTCTGCCCGAAGCCCAACTGGACCGCTTCCTCCTGAAACTGACGATCCCTCTTCCGTCCCGTCAGGACGAGATCGACGTCCTCACCCGCCACGCCGAGGGCTTCAACCCGCGCGACCTGCGCGCCGCCGGCCTACGCCCCGTGGCGGGCCCGGCCGACCTGGAGGCCGCCCGCGCCGCCGTGGCCAAGACATCGGTCTCCCCCGAAATCACCGGCTACGTCGTCGACATCTGCCGTGCCACCCGCGAATCGCCGTCCCTCACCCTCGGTGTCTCCCCGCGCGGCGCGACCGCCCTCCTCGCCACCGCCCGCGCCTGGGCCTGGCTGACCGGCCGCGACTACGTCATCCCCGACGACGTGAAGGCCCTGGCCCTGCCCACCCTGCGCCACCGCATCCAGCTCCGCCCCGAGGCCGAGATGGAGGGCGTGACGGCCGACTCGGTCATCAACGCGATCCTCGCCCACGTCCCCGTCCCCCGCTGATGGCACTCACCGGACGCGCCGCCCTGCTGGCGGCCCTCGGCACACTCCCCGTCGGCATCTGGGAGCCGAGTTGGACGGGCATCCTCGCCGTGAACGCTCCACTGGCCCTGGCCTGCGCGTGCGACGCCGCCCTGGCCGCACCCGTACGCCGCCTCGGCCTGGCGCGCTCCGGCGACACTTCCGTACGCCTCGGCGAGACCGCCGATGTCACTCTGACCGTCACCAATCCCTCCGGCCGCCTCCTGCGCGCCCGCCTCCGTGACGCCTGGCCGCCCAGCAGCTGGGAGCCGGGCACCGAGGTGGCCGCCTCCCGCCACCGCCTGACGGTCCCCGCCGGCGAGCGTCGACGCCTGACCACCCGCCTGCGCCCCACCCGCCGAGGCGACCGCCAGACGGACCGCGTCACCATCCGCTCGTACGGCCCCCTCGGTCTCTTCTCCCGTCAAGGCAGCCACCAGGTGCCCTGGACCGTACGAGTCCTGCCACCCTTCACCAGCCGCAAGCACCTCCCCTCCAAACTGGCCCGCCTACGCGAACTCGACGGCCGCACCAGCGTCCTGACCCGCGGCGAGGGCACGGAATTCGACAGCCTGCGCGAGTACGTTCCCGGCGACGACACCCGCTCCATCGACTGGCGCGCCACGGCCCGCCAGACCACGGTCGCCGTACGCACCTGGCGTCCCGAGCGCGATCGCCACATCCTTTTGGTCCTCGACACGGGCCGAACCTCGGCCGGTCGCGTGGGCGACGCTCCCCGCCTCGACGCCTCCATGGACGCGGCACTCCTCCTGGCCGCACTGGCCTCCCGGGCCGGCGACCGCGTGGACCTCCTCGCGTACGACCGCCGAGTACGCGCCCTGGTCCAGGGCCGCTCAGCCGGCGACGTCCTCCCTTCCCTGGTCAACGCGATGGCCACGCTGGAGCCGGAGCTCGTCGAAACGGACGCCCGAGGCCTCACCGCCACGGCCCTCCGTACGGCCCCTCGCCGCTCCCTGATCGTGTTGCTGACCAGCCTCGACGCGGCCCCCATCGAAGAGGGCCTGCTCCCCGTACTCTCCGGTCTCACCCACCGCCACACAGTCCTCGTGGCCTCAGTGGCCGACCCGCATATCGCACACATGGCTACGGCCCGGGGAAGCGCCGAGGCGGTGTACGAGGCGGCAGCCGCGGCCCAGGCCCAAACGGAACGCCATCGCACGGCCGAACAACTCCAGCGGCACGGAGTAACCGTCGTCGACGCGGTTCCGGACAACCTGGCCCCTGCCCTCGCGGATGCGTATCTGGCACTCAAGGCGGCAGGACGGCTGTAAGCCGGCGCAAAAAAGGGGCCTCTCGATTCGAGAGGCCCCAAAAAATGATCCCGAACGCAGAAAACCCCCGTACCGATTTCCCGGTACGGGGGTTCTCCCTAAAATTAGTTCGGCGGCGTCCTACTCTCCCACAGGGTCCCCCCTGCAGTACCATCGGCGCTGTGAGGCTTAGCTTCCGGGTTCGGAATGTAACCGGGCGTTTCCCTCACGCTATGACCACCGAAACACTATGAAACTGTAACTACCGCACCACACCCAGTGGCCCTGGGAATGGGGTTGTTCGTGGTTTCAGAACCAACACAGTGGACGCGAGCAACTGAGGACAAGCCCTCGGCCTATTAGTACCGGTCACCTCCAGCGGTTACCCGCCTTCCAGATCCGGCCTATCAACCCAGTCGTCTACTGGGAGCCTTAACCCCTCAAAGGGGGTGGGAATACTCATCTCGAAGCAGGCTTCCCGCTTAGATGCTTTCAGCGGTTATCCCTCCCGAACGTAGCCAACCAGCCATGCCCTTGGCAGGACAACTGGCACACCAGAGGTTCGTCCGTCCCGGTCCTCTCGTACTAGGGACAGCCCTTCTCAATATTCCTACGCGCGCAGCGGATAGGGACCGAACTGTCTCACGACGTTCTAAACCCAGCTCGCGTACCGCTTTAATGGGCGAACAGCCCAACCCTTGGGACCGACTCCAGCCCCAGGATGCGACGAGCCGACATCGAGGTGCCAAACCATCCCGTCGATATGGACTCTTGGGGAAGATCAGCCTGTTATCCCCGGGGTACCTTTTATCCGTTGAGCGACGGCGCTTCCACAAGCCACCGCCGGATCACTAGTCCCGACTTTCGTCCCTGCTCGACCCGTCGGTCTCACAGTCAAGCTCCCTTGTGCACTTACACTCAACACCTGATTACCAACCAGGCTGAGGGAACCTTTGGGCGCCTCCGTTACTCTTTAGGAGGCAACCGCCCCAGTTAAACTACCCATCAGACACTGTCCCTGATCCGGATCACGGACCCAGGTTAGACATCCAGCACGACCAGAGTGGTATTTCAACGACGACTCCACAACAGCTGGCGCTGCCGCTTCAAAGTCTCCCACCTATCCTACACAAGCCGAACCGAACACCAATATCAAACTGTAGTAAAGGTCCCGGGGTCTTTCCGTCCTGCTGCGCGAAACGAGCATCTTTACTCGTAGTGCAATTTCACCGGGCCTATGGTTGAGACAGTCGAGAAGTCGTTACGCCATTCGTGCAGGTCGGAACTTACCCGACAAGGAATTTCGCTACCTTAGGATGGTTATAGTTACCACCGCCGTTTACTGGCGCTTAAGTTCTCAGCTTCGCCACCCCGAAGAGTGACTAACCGGTCCCCTTAACGTTCCAGCACCGGGCAGGCGTCAGTCCGTATACATCGCCTTACGGCTTCGCACGGACCTGTGTTTTTAGTAAACAGTCGCTTCTCGCTGGTCTCTGCGGCCACCCCCAGCTCAAGGAGTAAATCCTCTCACCGGTGATGGCCCCCCTTCTCCCGAAGTTACGGGGGCATTTTGCCGAGTTCCTTAACCATAGTTCACCCGAACGCCTCGGTATTCTCTACCTGACCACCTGAGTCGGTTTAGGGTACGGGCCGCCATGAAACTCGCTAGAGGCTTTTCTCGACAGCATAGGATCATCCACTTCACCACAATCGGCTCGGCATCAGGTCTCAGCCTTGATGTGCGACGGATTTACCTATCACACGGCCTACACCCTTACCCCGGGACAACCACCGCCCGGGATGGACTACCTTCCTGCGTCACCCCATCACTCACCTACTGCAGGTCTGGTCCGTCGGCTCCACCACTCCCCTTTGCCCGAAGGCTCCGGGGCGGCTTCACGGACTTAGCATCGCCTGGTTCAATGTTTGACGCTTCACAGCGGGTACCGGAATATCAACCGGTTATCCATCGACTACGCCTGTCGGCCTCGCCTTAGGTCCCGACTTACCCTGGGCAGATCAGCTTGACCCAGGAACCCTTAGTCAATCGGCGCACACGTTTCTCACGTGTGTATCGCTACTCATGCCTGCATTCTCACTCGTGAACCGTCCACCACTGCCTTCCGGCGCGGCTTCACCCGGCACACGACGCTCCCCTACCCATCACAGCCGCCGTTGGGCGTATTGCTGCAATGACACGACTTCGGCGGTACGCTTGAGCCCCGCTACATTGTCGGCGCGGAATCACTAGACCAGTGAGCTATTACGCACTCTTTCAAGGGTGGCTGCTTCTAAGCCAACCTCCTGGTTGTCTCTGCGACTCCACATCCTTTCCCACTTAGCGTACGCTTAGGGGCCTTAGTCGATGCTCTGGGCTGTTTCCCTCTCGACCATGGAGCTTATCCCCCACAGTCTCACTGCCGCGCTCTCACTTACCGGCATTCGGAGTTTGGCTAAGGTCAGTAACCCGGTAGGGCCCATCGCCTATCCAGTGCTCTACCTCCGGCAAGAAACACACGACGCTGCACCTAAATGCATTTCGGGGAGAACCAGCTATCACGGAGTTTGATTGGCCTTTCACCCCTAACCACAGGTCATCCCCCAGGTTTTCAACCCTGGTGGGTTCGGTCCTCCACGACCTCTTACAGCCGCTTCAACCTGCCCATGGCTAGATCACTCCGCTTCGGGTCTTGAGCGCGCTACTAAATCGCCCTATTCGGACTCGCTTTCGCTACGGCTTCCCCACACGGGTTAACCTCGCAACACACCGCAAACTCGCAGGCTCATTCTTCAAAAGGCACGCAGTCACGAGGCAAGCACAAGTGCTTGCCCGACGCTCCCACGGCTTGTAGGCACACGGTTTCAGGTACTATTTCACTCCGCTCCCGCGGTACTTTTCACCATTCCCTCACGGTACTATCCGCTATCGGTCACCAGGGAATATTTAGGCTTAGCGGGTGGTCCCGCCAGATTCACACGGGATTTCTCGGGCCCCGTGCTACTTGGGTGTTTCTCAAACGAGCCGTTGACGTTTCGACTACGGGGGTCTTACCCTCTACGCCGGACCTTTCGCATGTCCTTCGCCTACATCAACGGTTTCTGACTCGTCTCACGGCCGGCAGACCGTGAAAGAGAAATCCCACAACCCCACATACGCAACCCCTGCCGGGTCTCACACGCATATGGTTTGGCCTCATCCAGTTTCGCTCGCCACTACTCCCGGAATCACGGTTGTTTTCTCTTCCTGCGGGTACTGAGATGTTTCACTTCCCCGCGTTCCCTCCACATACCCTATGTGTTCAGGTATGGGTGACAGCCCATGACGACTGCCGGGTTTCCCCATTCGGAAACCCCCGGATCAAAGCCTGGTTGACGACTCCCCGGGGACTATCGTGGCCTCCCACGTCCTTCATCGGTTCCTGGTGCCAAGGCATCCACCGTGCGCCCTTAAAAACTTGGCCACAGATGCTCGCGTCCACTGTGCAGTTCTCAAACAACGACCAACCACCCATCACCCCGAACCTTCCGGTTCGAGTGCACTGGGGCCGGCACTGAAGGCAGCCAACGATCGGCCGTGCCCTCAGACACCCAACAGCGTGCCCGGCACCCCTGCCGCTTCCCTCATTCGTTCCACGCCCCGAAGAGCAGTACTGGAAGGAGAAGACAGTCAAGTGCGCCGAATAATCAACGTTCCACCCATGAGCAACCACCGTCGAACGTGTGCCGACGTAATGGCCCTGGACCACCGGGCAAGCCCGGCAGCCTAGATGCTCCTTAGAAAGGAGGTGATCCAGCCGCACCTTCCGGTACGGCTACCTTGTTACGACTTCGTCCCAATCGCCAGTCCCACCTTCGACAGCTCCCTCCCACAAGGGGTTGGGCCACCGGCTTCGGGTGTTACCGACTTTCGTGACGTGACGGGCGGTGTGTACAAGGCCCGGGAACGTATTCACCGCAGCAATGCTGATCTGCGATTACTAGCAACTCCGACTTCATGGGGTCGAGTTGCAGACCCCAATCCGAACTGAGACAGGCTTTTTGAGATTCGCTCCGCCTCACGGCTTCGCAGCTCATTGTACCTGCCATTGTAGCACGTGTGCAGCCCAAGACATAAGGGGCATGATGACTTGACGTCGTCCCCACCTTCCTCCGAGTTGACCCCGGCAGTCTCCTGTGAGTCCCCATCACCCCGAAGGGCATGCTGGCAACACAGAACAAGGGTTGCGCTCGTTGCGGGACTTAACCCAACATCTCACGACACGAGCTGACGACAGCCATGCACCACCTGTACACCGACCACAAGGGGGGCACTATCTCTAATGCTTTCCGGTGTATGTCAAGCCTTGGTAAGGTTCTTCGCGTTGCGTCGAATTAAGCCACATGCTCCGCTGCTTGTGCGGGCCCCCGTCAATTCCTTTGAGTTTTAGCCTTGCGGCCGTACTCCCCAGGCGGGGAACTTAATGCGTTAGCTGCGGCACCGACGACGTGGAATGTCGCCAACACCTAGTTCCCACCGTTTACGGCGTGGACTACCAGGGTATCTAATCCTGTTCGCTCCCCACGCTTTCGCTCCTCAGCGTCAGTAATGGCCCAGAGATCCGCCTTCGCCACCGGTGTTCCTCCTGATATCTGCGCATTTCACCGCTACACCAGGAATTCCGATCTCCCCTACCACACTCTAGCTAGCCCGTATCGAATGCAGACCCGGGGTTAAGCCCCGGGCTTTCACACCCGACGTGACAAGCCGCCTACGAGCTCTTTACGCCCAATAATTCCGGACAACGCTTGCGCCCTACGTATTACCGCGGCTGCTGGCACGTAGTTAGCCGGCGCTTCTTCTGCAGGTACCGTCACTTTCGCTTCTTCCCTGCTGAAAGAGGTTTACAACCCGAAGGCCGTCATCCCTCACGCGGCGTCGCTGCATCAGGCTTTCGCCCATTGTGCAATATTCCCCACTGCTGCCTCCCGTAGGAGTCTGGGCCGTGTCTCAGTCCCAGTGTGGCCGGTCGCCCTCTCAGGCCGGCTACCCGTCGTCGCCTTGGTGAGCCACTACCTCACCAACAAGCTGATAGGCCGCGGGCTCATCCTTCACCGCCGGAGCTTTTAACCCACCCGGATGCCCGGGCAGGTGTTATCCGGTATTAGACCCCGTTTCCAGGGCTTGTCCCAGAGTGAAGGGCAGATTGCCCACGTGTTACTCACCCGTTCGCCACTAATCCACCCCGAAGGGCTTCATCGTTCGACTTGCATGTGTTAAGCACGCCGCCAGCGTTCGTCCTGAGCCAGGATCAAACTCTCCGTGAATGTTTTCCCGTAATCGGGACGACACCACGAGAGCGGAACCGAAGGGAGGAATAATCCCCACGGTTCACAGCGTCCTCGCTGTGCGCCCACCGAGACCATGCCCGGCAGGACTTTTTCAAAGGAACCTCGCCCCGACCGATCGGCCGGAGACGGGGTATCAACATATCTGGCGTTGATTTTTGGCACGCTGTTGAGTTCTCAAGGAACGGACGCTTCCTTTGTACTCACCCTCTCGGGCTTTCCTCCGGGCGCTTCCCTTCTGTGTTTCCAACCTTACCAGATCCGTTTTCCGTTCCGTTTCCGGTCGGAATTCATTTCTGGTGGCCGTTGGAGGGCCTTTGCCTATTCGATTGCCTTCCGGCTCTCTTTCGGCGAGTCCGACTTTATCAGAAGTTTTTGACCGGCCTTACCGGCCGCTCAGTCCTGAATAATCGGGAGGCGCTTCTCGGGAATCGCATTCACAAGAAGCTGGCAGATCCTAACTGCCACCGTCTGGACTTGTCCAGCTCTAGGCAACTGTTCGAATCTACCTCCCCATCGGCTCCGTGTCAACGGCTCCTGTGGGGCGAAGAGGAGACTAGCAGGTCAACGGCGGTGAACGCACATCAGGCGGCCGTCGGAAGAGTCGCGCTGCGCTCGGACTCGTCGACGTCACCGGTGTCGCCGGCCCGTACCGCGCGACCACCCAGGACATAGACGTACGTGAGGAAGGCCAGTTCAGCGGCGATTCCTATGCCGACGCGGGCCCAGGTGGGGAGTCCGGACGGGGTGACGAAGCCTTCGATGGCGCCCGAGACGAAGAGGATCAGAGCCAGGCCGATCGCCATGCCGAGAGCGGCGCGGCCCTCTTCGGCGAGTGCCGTACGGCGTGAGCGGGGGCCCGGGTCTATCAGGGTCCAGCCCAGTCGCAGACCGGTGCCCGCGGCCACGAAGACGGCGGTCAGTTCCAGCAGGCCGTGCGGAAGGATCAGGCCCAGGAAGGTGTCGAGGCGGCCCGCCGACGACATCAGGCCTATGCCCACGCCGAGGTTGAGCATGTTCTGGAAGAGGATCCAGAGAACCGGTAGCCCCAGGAAGATGCCCAGGACCAGGCACATCGCGGCGGCCTGGGCGTTGTTCGTCCAGACCTGGGCCGCGAAGGACGCGGCCGGGTGGCTCGAGTAGTAGGTCTCGTACTCACCGCCGGGGCGCGTGAGCTGGCGCAGCTGGCTGGGGGCCGCGATCGAGGACTGGACCTCGGGGTGCGTTCCTATCCACCACCCCAGGACGACGCCGACCAGCGTCGACAGGAGCGCCGTGGGGACCCACCAGTGGCGTGAGCGGTACACCGCCGCCGGGAAGCCCTGCGTGAGGAAGCGGGTGACATCGCGCCAGGAGGCGCGGCGGTTGCCTGTCACGGCACCACGCGCGCGTGCCACCAGTTGGCTCAGACGACCGGTGAGCTGCGGATCCGGCGCGCTGGACTGGATCAGGGAGAGGTGCGTGGCCGTACGTTGATACAAGGCGACGAGTTCGTCGGCCTCGGCTCCGGTGAGCCGGCGTTGGCGGCGCAGCAGGGCGTCGAGACGGTCCCACTCGGCGCGGTGGGCGGACACGAAGACGTCGAGGTCCATCGGTTCTGCTGCTCCTCGTCCTCTCGTACTGCGTGTCAGCTTGTCGTACTGCGGCGCGATGTGCCCTCAGCTTGGCAGACTGACCGTTCTCAGGGCAGGTCAGGGGAAGGACGGCGAGTGTGAGTGAGCTAGTGACGGGCGAGGCGGTGGCGCTGGAGCTGCGCCCCGCGAAACTGCCGAGCCGGGCGCTGGCGGTGCTGCTCGATCTGGCCGTGTCGATGACCGCCTATTTGATCGTCACCATCGGCCTGCTGGCCGCGACGGCGGCCTTGGACGATGCGGCGCGGATCGCGGTGTCGATCGCGAGCTTCGTTCTGCTGCTGGTGGGCGGCCCGATCGCGGTGGAGACGCTGAGTCACGGCCGCTCGCTCGGGAAGCTGGCCTTCGGGCTGCGGGTGGTGCGGGACGACGGAGGGCCGATCCGGTTCCGGCACGCGCTGGTGCGTGGTGCGATCGGTGTGGTCGAGATTCTGATGACGTTCGGGATCATCGCGTGCACCGCCTCGCTCGTGTCGGCTCGGGGGCGGCGGCTCGGTGACGTGTTCGCGGGGACCCTCGTCGTGCGGGAACGGATTCCCGTCGGACATACGGCCTTCGTGCCTCCGCCGCCACCCTGGCTGGCGGGGCGGTTCTCCGGACTTGATCTGTCAGCCGTGCCGGACGGCCTGTGGCTTGCCATTCGCCAGTACCTGACGCGGATGCGGCAGCTGGACCCTCAGGTCGGCGGGGCGATGGCGGAGCGGCTCGCGTCCGATCTGGCCGCCCGTACGGGGGCCCCGGCGCCGCAGGGGGTGCCGGCGGCCGCCTATCTGGCGGCCGTGGTGCAGGAACGGCAGGCGCGGGACGCTCGGCG
>LRTP01001086.1 GCA_001550305.1 Streptomyces diastatochromogenes | reverse complement strand
CGTCGGCGCAGCAGGCGCCGCCGCCCGCGGCATCGTGGGACGAGCCGGTCGAACGCCCGTCGACCGGGTTCGCGCCGCCCGCCTGAACCCGCTCCGAACGGTGTCCCGGCGTCGTCAGGCGAAGAACGACGGCGGGGATTCGAGGTGCTCGAGCTCCACGCCGGGCGCCGCCAGCACCACGTCTCCCGCGAGGTGTACGGCGTGCTGCTCCCCCGTGTCCAGGGCTGTGACCTGGTATTCGTCCACGGTCAGGGGACCGTTGTCAGTGGCGTGTGTTTCTCTCGAGATCAAGGCCCAGGACTGGTCGACGGTGCGCGGGGCGAGGACCGGGTCGGTGAAGGCGACGAGGCGTACGCGGGTTGCGGAGGCATCGGGGGTGAGGCGCAGGAGGCGGGCGGTCGCGACGAGGAAGGCGGGGGAAGTGCCGGTGAAGGCGTGGGCGCGGACATTGCCTTCGGTGGCCTCGGTGCCGGTGGGGTCGGTGCGGACCCAGGTCACGCCGTCGAGGGCGGCGCCACGGACCTGCCAGCTCGCGGCGTGCAGTTCGAGACGGATGGGGCGGCCGAGCTCGTCGAGGGCGAGGTCGACCGAGCCGGCATGGTCGCCGGAGGGGGTGGTCAGTTGCGAGACGTAGCGCCAGCCGGAGGGGCCGGGCGCGCAGTGGAAGTGTTCTTCGGCGAGGGGGGTGTGATCGTGCGGATCATAGAGCGAATAGCGACCGCGGGGCATGGGCGTTCAGGTCCTCATCGGGGACAGGCCCCCGCCACGGGGGCGGGGGCCTGCTGACATCCGTACGCCGAGCGGTGGTACCGCTGCTCGGCGCGGTGCTCAGTAGCGGTAGTGGTCCGACTTGTACGGGCCCTCGACCTCTACGCCGATGTACGCGGCCTGCTCCGGGCGGAGCGTGGTGAGCTTGACGCCGAGGGCGTCGAGGTGGAGGCGGGCGACCTTCTCGTCGAGGTGCTTGGGCAGCACGTAGACGTCGGTCGGGTACTCGTCGGGCTTGGTGAACAGCTCGATCTGGGCCAGGGTCTGGTCCGCGAACGAGTTGGACATCACGAACGAGGGGTGGCCGGTGGCGTTGCCCAGGTTCAGCAGGCGGCCCTCGGACAGGACGATGATCACCTTGCCGTCGGGGAACTTCCAGGTGTGAACCTGCGGCTTGACCTCGTCCTTGACGATGCCCGGGATCTTCGCGAGGCCGGCCATGTCGATCTCGTTGTCGAAGTGACCGATGTTGCCGACGATCGCCTGGTGCTTCATCTTGGCCATGTCCGAGGCCATGATGATGTCCTTGTTGCCGGTCGTGGTGACGAAGATGTCGCCCTTGTCGACGACCTCGTCGAGGGTCGTGACCTGGTAACCGTCCATCGCCGCCTGCAGGGCGCAGATCGGGTCGATCTCGGTGATGATCACCCGGGCGCCCTGGCCGCGCAGGGACTCCGCGCAGCCCTTGCCCACGTCGCCGTAGCCGAGGACGACTGCGGTCTTGCCGCCGATGAGGACGTCGGTGGCGCGGTTGATGCCGTCGATCAGGGAGTGGCGGCAGCCGTACTTGTTGTCGAACTTCGACTTGGTGACGGCGTCGTTCACGTTGATCGCCGGGAACAGGAGGGTGCCGTCGCGGTGCATCTCGTAGAGACGGTGGACACCGGTCGTGGTCTCCTCGGTCACGCCGCGGATCTCCGAGGCGAGCTGGGTCCACTTCTGCGAGCCGTCGGTGATGGTGCGGTGCAGGAGTTCGAGGACGAAGCGGTGCTCCTCGGACTCGGCGGTGTCGACGGACGGGACCTTGCCGTCCTTCTCGTACTCGACGCCCTTGTGGACGAGGAGGGTGGCGTCACCGCCGTCGTCCAGGATCATGTTCGGGCCGCCGGTGGGGGTGTTCGGCCAGGTCAGAGCCTGCTCCGTGCACCACCAGTACTCCTCCAGGGTCTCGCCCTTCCAGGCGAAGACCGGGACGCCCTGCGGGTTGTCGGGCGTGCCGTTCGGGCCGACCGCGATGGCCGCGGCGGCGTGGTCCTGGGTGGAGAAGATGTTGCAGGAGGCCCAGCGGACCTCGGCGCCGAGGGCGACGAGGGTCTCGATGAGGACGGCGGTCTGCACCGTCATGTGCAGGGAGCCGGTGACGCGGGCGCCCGCGAGGGGCTGCGTGGCGGCGTACTCCTTGCGGATCGACATCAGGCCGGGCATCTCGTGCTCGGCGAGGGTGATCTCCTTGCGGCCGAACTCGGCCAGGGAGAGGTCGGCGACCTTGAAGTCCTGTCGGTTGTCGACAGTCGTCATTGAGAGCTGCTCCTCGGGGTCTGGATTGGGGCGAGGTGGACACGGCTGTCTGCGCGGCGCGGGGCATACGCATGCCCGAGCAGGGCACGGACATGCCCCGCAGCAGGGCACATGTGTGCCTGGTGCGCGCAGCGCAGTCCGTCGGAGGCCCTCTCTCCCTCGGCCGGTCCGCGGTGGGACCGCCCGACCGCCATCAGCAGCGACGTCTGGCTCAGCCACCAAGCTACACCGGTCGCCCCGGGCCGCCCCAGTCCGGCTCCGGCCAACGGTCGTTCCGGGCAAGGTGTGCGGCTCGTCTTCGGGCGGGTGAGCTCGAGGGTCAGTGCCGGGTGGGTCAGTGCCGGGTGGGTCAGTGCTCGGAAGGTGTCTGGGCGGGGCCCCCGGGGGTCGCCTCGGGGTTCGGGCCCTTCGCGGCCTTCGCCTCGCTGTAGATGTCCGGTTCCAGGTAGATCACGCGGGCGATCGGGACGGCGGCGCGGATGCGGGACTCGGCGGCGTTGATCGCGGTGGCGACCTCGGCGGCCGTGTCGTCGTGCTGGACGGCGATCTTCGCGGCGACCAGGAGCTCCTCCGGGCCGAGGTGGAGCGTGCGCATGTGGATGATGCCGGTGACCGTGTGGCCGTCGACGATGGAGGCCTCGATCTTCTTGACCTCTTCGACGCCCGCGGCCTCGCCCAGCAGGAGGGACTTGGTCTCGGCGGCGAGGACCAGCGCGATCAGGATGAGCAGGATGCCGATGCAGAGCGTGCCGACGCCGTCCCAGACGCCGTCGTCCGTGAGCAGGGCGAGGCCGACGCCGCCGAGCGCGAGGACCAGACCGATGAGCGCGCCGAAGTCCTCCAGGAGGACGACCGGCAGCTCGGGGGCCTTGGCGCGGCGGATGAACTGCGACCAGGAGTGCGTGCCCCGCAGTTCGTTGGACTCCTTGATGGCCGTACGGAAGGAGAAGCCCTCGGCGATGATCGCGAACACCAGGACGCCCACCGGCCAGTACCAGTGCTCGATCTGATGCGGGTGCTTGATCTTCTCGTAGCCCTCGTAGACGGCGAACATGCCGCCGACCGAGAAGAGGACGATCGAGACGAGGAAGGCGTAGATGTAGCGCTCGCGGCCGTAGCCGAAGGGGTGCTGGGGGGTCGCCTCGCGCTGGGCCTTCTTGCCACCGATCAGGAGCAGGGCCTGGTTGCCGGAGTCGGCGAGCGAGTGGACGCCCTCGGCGAGCATCGAGGACGAGCCGCTGAAGGCGAACGCCACGAACTTCGATGCCGCGATCGCGAGGTTGGCGCCGAGTGCCGCCACGATCGCCCTGGTGCCGCCTGAAGCGCTCATGTGCTCCTGCTGTCCCTTCGTACGCCGTCCGGGCCCCGTTCGTACGCTCGTACGCCGGTCCGGGCTTTGCCCGCCCTTTGCGGTGGGCCATTGTTGCAGCCCGGTCCGACGGCGGTACGTCTGGCCGCCACAGTCGCCTCGTCAGGCCACCACTGTCGCACGGAAGATCGTGCCGGATCCGGACACCTCTGCCTTTTCGCCCGCTGGTACGAAGACCGACTCGCCGGGGGCGAGCGTGTTGCCGTCGGCGTGCACGGAACCCGATGTGCAGAGCAGGATCTGCGGGGTGTCGCGCGTGAGGTCGTGCGGGGCGGCGCCCTCCGCGAGGGCGTACCGGGAGAGGCGGAACTCGTCGATGGGGGTCGCGTAGACCTCCTCGCCGTCGGGGGACGCCTCCGGGCGCAGGACGCCGGGGTCGCTCGCCTCGAAGCGGACGACGCGCAGGAGTTCGGGGACGTCGACGTGCTTGGGGGTCAGGCCGCAGCGCAGGACGTTGTCGCTGTTGGCCATGATTTCGACGCCGAGGCCGTTCAGATAGGCGTGCGGGACGCCGGCGCCCAGGAACAACGCCTCGCCGGGCTGGAGCTGGACGTAGTTGAGGAGCATCGCGGCGATCACGCCGGGGTCGCCCGGGTAGTGGTGGGCGATGTCGGCGTAGGGGGCGTAGGCGCCGCCGAGACGGGCGCAGGCGGCCGCGGTCTCGGTGACCGTGTGGGCCATGTCGTCGGGGTCCGCGCTCAGCACCGCCGTCAGGACCTCGCGCAGCGCCGCGTCCTCCGGGTGGGCGTGCAGGAGGTCGACGTACGGCTTGAGGGAGTCGACATCCAGGCCGGCGAGCAGTTCGGCGGTCTCGTCGGGGCTGCGGAAGCCGCACAGGCCGTCGAACTCGGTGAGGGCGCAGATCAGTTCGGGCTTGTGGTTGGCGTCCTTGTAGTTGCGGTGGGCGGCGGATATCGGGATGCCGCGGAGCTCCTCGTCCTCGTACCCCTCCTTCGCCTGTTCGAGGTTGGGGTGCACCTGGAGGGAGAGGGGCGCGCCCGCGGCGAGGATCTTGAGCAGGAACGGCAGGCGGGGGCCGAACTTGGCGACGGCCGCGCGACCGAGTTCCTTCTCGGGGTCCTCGCCGATGACCTCGTCGAGGGGGCCGCGCGCCGTGCGGGAGGGCGCGCCCGGGTGGGCGCCCATCCACATCTCCGCCTGCGGTTCACCGGTCGGCTCGACGCCGAGCAGCCGCGGGATGGCGGTGGTCGAGCCCCAGGCGTAGGGGCGGACGGTGTTGTCGAGGCGGTCCATGTGTGTCGTTCTCTCCGTACGTGCGCTGCGCTGGTCAAGAGTCCCGGGTCGGCCGAGGCC
>LRTP01001085.1 GCA_001550305.1 Streptomyces diastatochromogenes | reverse complement strand
CGGGTCGGCCGAGGCCGACCCGGGTGCCTGGCTACAAGATCAGGCCCCTGAAGCGAGCGCCAGGTAAACGGCGGCGAAATCCGTGACGGCGATCAGTTCCGCGAGGGTCTCCAGTTCGGGGCCCTCCTCCGGTTCGAGCTCGCTGAGAGCGGTGTCGTGGCTGAGGGCGAGCTCGCGGGCGGCCGGGGCGGCGGTGAGGCCGCCGGCCGGGCGGTCGCGCAGGAGCACCACGCGCGCGTGCAGGACCTGGGCCTCTTCCACACGGTCGCGGAAGAAGTCGTCGGGGTCGGCGCCGGCGGCGAGTGCGCCCGAGAGCAGCACGCTGTGGGCGGCGAGTGCCTCGGGGAGTTCCGCGGTGAGGGCGGGACGGCCGGCCAGTTCCGCGAGCGCGGCGGTGAAGCGGCGGCCCGCGGGGCCCGCGGAGGTGCCTTCCGTCCAGATCACCGGGAGTGCTTCGGCGAGCTCGGCGGCGAGCGTCTTGGCCGGGTTGCTGTAGGGCGCGATGGCCGGGCCGCAGCGTTCGGCGACGCGGTCGAGGCGGTCGGCGACCTTCTCCAGCGCCTCGGGCGGGGCGGAGACCAGGCCGGTGCGGTCCAGCAGCGCGAGCAACGGGGTGAGCAGGGCCCACAGGACGCCGGGGGCGGAGGCGGCGAGGGGTTCGGTCGGCTCGTAGGGGGCGGTCGCCATCGGTACGAACAGGCCGTGCGTGCCCTGCACCTCTTCCACGATCGGGGTGCCGGCGGGGGCCACCGCCACGACGGAGCAGCCGCGCCGGTACGCCTGCTCGACCAGGAGTTCGAGGCCTGGTTCGCTGCCGTCGGGGGTGGCGATCAGCAGGAGGTCCACCGGGCCCGCCCAGCCGGGCAGTTCCCAGCGGAGGGCGCCGCCCGCGGGGGCGACGCCGGTGGGGGTGAGCCGGGTGATGGGGCAGCTGGCTCCGGCGAGGGTGCCGAGCAGTTCGGCGACGCCGGTGGCGGCCAGGCCGGGGCCGGCGATCAGGACGGCGCGTGGGCGGCCGTCCGGCTTCAGTTCCGCGATTCCAGCTTCCGCGGCGTGCCGGACTGCGGTACGCACACGGGCGCCCGCCTCCGCGGCGCCCCGGAGCAGCTCGCGACGGTCGGCGCGGGCGAGCGCCTCTGGGTCGTCGAGCAGCGATTCGTCGAGCATGGGTCGGCAGCCTCCCGATCGCCGGTGTGTTGCCTCTGTCGCCTGATTCGCCTGTGTGGTGGGTGTCGCCGGTGGGGGTGTTACCCGGGGCGGCGGGCCTCGTCGACGAGGAGTACGGGGATGCCGTCGCGGACGGGGTAGGCGAGGCCGCAGTCCTGGCCCGTGCAGAGCAGCTCGCTCTCCTGCTCCTTGAGCGGGGCGTGGCAGGCCGGGCAGGCGAGGATCTCCAGGAGGCCGGCTTCGAGCGGCATGGGGTGTCCTTTCGAACGGGGTGGATGCGGCCTGGTCAGCGTACCGCTGTGGGGGGTGGGGTGGCGGGGTGTGTGGGCATGGTGATTTCGCCCCCGCCGCCCCTACCCGTCCCATCCCCAGGGGCTCCGCCCCTTCCACCCCGCCAGGGGCGCTGCGCCCCCTGGACCCCCGCAACGGCCTGAACGGCCTCGTCCTC
>LRTP01001084.1 GCA_001550305.1 Streptomyces diastatochromogenes | reverse complement strand
GTCAGCGTACCGCTGTGGGGGGTGGGGTGGCGGGGTGTGTGGGCATGGTGATTTCGCCCCCGCCGCCCCTACCCGTCCCATCCCCAGGGGCTCCGCCCCTTCCACCCCGCCAGGGGCGCTGCGCCCCCTGGACCCCCGCAACGGCCTGAACGGCCTCGTCCTCAAACGCCGGACGGGCTGAGTGATACGGACCGGGGTGGGCGGGTGGACCGGGGGGTGGGGCATCGACCCCCAGCCTCGGCCTCACTCGCCCGACAGGCTGGGTGATACGGGCCGGAGTGGGCGGGTGGACCGGGGGTGGGTGGACCGGGGGTGGGTGGGAATCGACCCCCGACCTCGGCCTCACGCGCCGGACAGGCTGGAGGTGCAGGCCGGGGTGGGTGGGGTACGACCTCCCACCTCCGGCCTCAAACGCCCGACAGGCTGGAAGCGCAGGCCGGGGTCGGTGGGGTACGGCCTCCCGCCTCCGGCCTCAAGGGCCCGACGGGCTGGAGGTGCGGGCCGGAGTGGGTGGGATGGGCGGAGTGGGCGGGGTGCGGTCTTCGGGTCGGCTTAGGGGGTGGGCCTGGGGTGGGTGGGGGCTGGTTTTCGGCCCTGGCCCCGGTCCCGGCCTCGCAACGCCGTGCGGACCGAGGCCTTGAGGGGCGCGGGGAACTGCGCGACCAGCCCCCACCCACCCGCAGCCGGACAACCGGCGGACGGAGACGGCACCCCGGGAGGGGGTCAGCCCCTGATGATGTGCAGGATCTCGTCCCGCAGCTTCGCCATCGTCGGCTCGTCCTTCGCCTCGGCGTTCAGACGGAGGAGGGGCTCCGTGTTGGAGGGGCGGACGTTGAACCACGAGTCGTCCAAGGTGACGGTCAGACCGTCGAGCTCGTCGATGGTGACACCCTCGCGACCCTCGTACGCGGCCTTGATCGCGGCGAGGCGGGCCGCCTGGTCGTCGACCGTGGAGTTGATCTCGCCGGAGCCGACATAGCGGTCGTACTCGGCGACGAGCCCGGAGAGCGTGCCGTCCTGGCCGCCGAGGGCGGCGAGGACGTGCAGGGCGGCCAGCATGCCCGTGTCGGCGTTCCAGAAGTCGCGGAAGTAGTAGTGCGCGGAGTGCTCGCCGCCGAAGATCGCGCCGGAGCGGGCCATCTCGGCCTTGATGAAGGAGTGGCCGACGCGGGTGCGGACCGGGGTGCCGCCGTGCTCGCGGACGACCTCGGGCACCGACCAGGAGGTGATGAGGTTGTGGATGACCGTGCCGCCGCCGTGCTTGCCGAGTTCGCGGGCGGCGACCAGGGCGGTGATCGCGGACGGGGAGACCGGGTCCCCGTTCTCGTCGACGACGAAGCAGCGGTCGGCGTCGCCGTCGAACGCGATGCCGATGTCGGCGCTCTCCTCGCGCACGCGCCGCTGGAGGTCCACGATGTTCGCCGGGTCCAGCGGGTTCGCCTCGTGGTTGGGGAACGTGCCGTCCAGTTCGAAGTACATCGGTACGAGGTCGAGGGGGAGGCCCGCGAAGACGGTCGGCACCGTGTGCCCGCCCATGCCGTTGCCCGCGTCGACCACGACCTTCAGGGGGCGGATGTCGGTCAGGTCGACGAGCGAGCGGAGGTACGCCGAGTAGTCCTCCAACGTGTCACGCTGCGTGATCGTTCCCGGTGTCGCGTCGGAGGCCGGGAGGCCCGAGTCGAGCCAGGACTCGACGAGTTCGCGGATCTCGGCCAGGCCGGTGTCCTGGCCGACCGGGGCGGCGCCCGCGCGGCACATCTTGATGCCGTTGTACTGGGCGGGGTTGTGCGAGGCCGTGAACATGGCGCCCGGCAGGTTGAAGGCACCGGACGCGTAGTACAGCTGGTCGGTGGAGCACAGGCCGATTTCGGTCACGTCGACACCGCGTGCCGCCGCCCCGCGTGCGAAGGCACGCGACAGGCCGGGCGACGAGGGCCGCATGTCGTGCCCGATCACGATGGCGTCCGCTCCGGTCACCTGGACGAAGGCCGCGCCGAACAGCTCGGCCATCGACTCGTCCCACTGGTCCGGGACCACCCCGCGTACGTCGTACGCCTTCACGAGCTGCGACAGATCAGCAGTCACGGCCAACCTTCCAGAAGTCCACTTCGGTCGCCCCAAACTACCCGTACCGGCTGACAGCCCGCCGTGAAGGGGCCGATCGGACGCTCACCCGTCACCTGGGAGCCCCGACCGTCACCCGGGAGTAACGCACGGAGGCAGCTCCGGTCGTCGGGGCAGCATCCAGTCGAGCACGCGTGAGTTCTGGCCCAGCGCGATCAGGCACATGATCAACAGCAGCCCGGCGCTCCACGGGAGTACTTCGCGCAGCAGGTCGATCGCGAACCTCAACTCGCTTACCGTCGCCGCCCATTCGCGGAGACGTGGTTCGACGCGGCGAACTGGGCGGCGGCGAAGGCGACTCCGCACGCCGGGGCGGGCACCCAGTTCTCGCGCGACCCGAGCCGACCGTCGACCAGTCCGACGAGCACCAGGGGCACGACGAGGGCCGGCAGCGGGGTCTGACGGCCCATTGCGGAGGCTACGGAATCCAGTGACAGGCCGGTGACTTGGGCGAAGGTGACGACCGGTGTGCCCATCGCGCCGAAGCCCGCGAGGGCTTCCAGTGTCGGGCCGACCGGCATGCCGTAGGCGAGCCAGGCGGCCAGCGAGGTGGCCACGGGTTCCAGTTCCTGGCAGTGCGCGGGCGCCTCCCCGGATTGCGCCACGCGGGGGTCCGCGATGCGGAAAGCGTGTTCTCGCAGGTGAGGTACCCGTCGTGTGCGCCACAAGCCCTCGTCGATGGGCGTGCACGACTCGGTGGAGCCGAGGGAGGAAGCTCGGGGCGACCCTGGATACGGAGGGGGCGGACGCTCAGTTGTCCGGCGAGCGCAGCACCCGTAGGTGGCCGCGGCGCGCAACCTCCATCGGGTCCGCCGAGCGGGCGCCACCACCGGCCTCGGCGGCGCGCTGCTGCGGCCTGGCCGCCTCGCGCACCGCGTTGGCGAGCGCTTCCAGATCGTCACCGCTGGGGCGGGAGGGAGCGGAGGCGTCGGCGAGCCGGACGACCTCCCAGCCGCGCGGCGCGGTGAGACGCTCGGAGTGCTCGGCGCACAGGTCGTAGCAGTGGGGCTCGGCGTAGGTGGCGAGCGGGCCGAGGACCGCGGTCGAGTCGGCGTAGACGTACGTCAGCGTCGCGACGGCGGGACGGCCGCAAGCGGTTCGCGAACAGCGACGTACAGGGCTCACGACGTTGGACGGTACCGCACTCTTGAGCGGGCCGCGACGACTCTCCCCCAGGTCACCCCACCGTGTCGTGCTGTGAGTCCGCCCACACAAGCCTTCGGATCACCCGTCCTGACCTGGGGCGACATCCCGCGGCGAGACGCCGAACAGACCTGAATCCGGTCACCACTTGGTGCAAACCACGTCAATTGCCATGTGAGCGACGGTCCCGGAGGGATACGGAATCGAGCCCAAGCTTGGCTGGAATGGTCATCCTGCGACATCCGGAACATGCGCCGGGCTTCCTGCCCCGGGCGGCGGGCAGCCGCGTGGGGGCCGGGCACGCGGACCTCGTGGGGACTACTCTTCGTCAGTGATGGACACCCCCGTACCGCCCACCGCCGCCGCACCCGGGCCCCGCCGTCGCGATCGCCACGGAAGGGGCATGCGCGGCCCCGTCGCGCCGCCCCAGGTGCCGCTCGCCGCGAGCCGCGCCGAGGTCTTCGCGGACCTGGTGCAGGACTCCGTGGAGCGGCTGGAGCGGCGCTGGCCCCAACTCGCCGACATCGACTTCATGGTCCTCGAAGTGCCCCGCCTCGACGGCTCCGGCGAGGGCTGGAGCGACGAGGCGGTGCCCCTGGGGGGCACGATCCCGGCGCACGAGGGCCATCCCGCGCGCGTGGTCGTCTACCGTCGCCCGGTCGAGATCCGCACCAAGGGCCGCGACGAGCGCGCGGCGCTGGTGCACGAGGTCGTCGTGGAGCAGGTCGCGGAGCTGCTGGGGCTGACACCGGAGACGGTGGACCCGCGCTACGGCGAGGACTGAGGCCCGCCCGAGCGGTACCGGGAGCAGGCTCACGGCGCCACCGGGTCCCCCTCGAGGACCCGGTGGATCACCCGTACGGGATCACTTCTTCAGCAGCACCGACAGATCCTGGTCCGCCTCCGGCACCGCCACCGTCCCGCGGTCGTCGGGAAGGGTCTGGATCGTGAACCCGGGGACGCCCTCCTGGGCCGAGGCGAGGGTCCGGGAGGCGTAGACGGGGCCTCCGGAGACGGGCTCGACCGTCAGGGCGTACGTCCCCTTGAGGCCGGCCGGGACCGGTGCGTCGACGTCCTGGGTCGTACCGCCCTTGATCGTGTACGTCTTCGTCGCCGCCGTACCGCCCTCGCTGCCGGCGGACGCGGTGACCTTGACCTGGGCGCTCTGGCCGGGGGCGGACAGGGCGAGCGTGGTGCCCTTGGAGCTGTTGTCGGCGACCGTCGCGCGCGCGCCGACCGGGCTGGTGGCCGGGATGAACGCCATCTCCTGCTTGCTGCCCTTGCCGCGCACCACCTGAACGGCCGCGACGACCGGCGCCGAGGTTCCGGTGGAGGTGAGCACCAGGGAGCCCGCCTCGCCGCGCGTGACGTCACCGAGGTCTACTGCCGCGGTCATGCCGGCCTTCACGTGCAGCGTCTCGTTGCCGGCCGGTGTGATCAGGCCCGAGGGCGAGGCGAGGCGGACCTTCAGATCGGCGTCCTGGTCGCCGGGCGCGAAGGCGACCAGCCGCACGGCCGTGGCGTCCTTGGGGATGCCCGGCATGACGAGGCTGCCCGCCGGGTCGGTGGAGGCGGCCAGCCAGTCCCCGCCGATCTTGTCGTCCAGGGCCTGGACGGCGGCGCCGACACGACCGCTGCGGACGGTCACGTGGACGGTGAGGTCGGTCTGCTGCCCGCTCGCGAGCGTGCTCAGCAGGATCGGCTCGCTGGCGTGCGGCTGGACCGTGATGCCCTCGCCCACCGTGGACTTGAGGGCGCCGTCCTTGCCGTACATCTCGACGTCGACGACGGCCGCCGAGTCGTCGGGGTTGGTCAAGTGCACATAGTCGGTACGGCCGGTGGCGGTGCTGACGCCCGGGAACCAGAACTCGGTGTCCGGAGCGGTGCAGTTGGTGCCGAGCAGACCACGGCCGGTGCCCGCGGCGACCGCAGTGGTCTCCTGGACGGTCCAGCCGGGCGCGAACTTGCCCTCGGCGGTGCCGACGAGAGCGGGCGGCTCGGCTCCGGAGCCGTCACCGGTGGCCGGCTTGCCGGGCTCGGCCGGCTTCAGGGCGGGCTTGACGGTCTTCTTGCCGGCCTTCTTGCCACTCGTGGAGTCCGCCGACTCCACGGCCGCGGCCTGCAGTTCGGCCTTGCCGCTGTCGGCGGTGCCCTGGGTGACGGGCGTGTACGACGTGTACGACGTCTTCGCGATCTCGGAGGTGCTGGGCTGCGGGCAGAGCAGGCTGGTGCGCTCCACGGGCTGCTGGGTGGCCGCCTTGGCGGTGTTGTCGCCGGAGGCGGCCGGCGCGTTGAGCGAGGCGAATCCGGTGACGGCGGCGAGCGCGGTCGCGCCGGCGATCAGGGACAGGGTGGTGCGGTTCACTGCTGGCTCCCGTCGGGGCGCTCACTGTCGGTGCCGTGCGGCGGCTGCGGAGGCGTGTTCGGGTCGTAGGCGGCGTCGTAGCCCTGGCCGGTCCCGTCGTAGCCCTGGTAGGTCTGCATCGGGTCGTACGGTGCCGTGCCCCCGTAGGCGTACGGGTCGTACTGGCCTGCCTGGTAGGGGTCCGCCTGATACGGCTGCTGCTCGTAGGTGCCCGCCGGGTACTGCTGCTGGCCCTGGTACTGCTCGCCGCCGTAGGTGCCGTACTCGGCGCCCGCGTAGGTCGACGCGTCCCACTCGTCGTACGCCTGCTGCTGCGGGACCGATACGGGCGTCTGCTCGGCCTCCTCCTCCGGAGGAGGAAGGGCGCCCTCATCCTGGACGGCCTGGTCGGACTGCTCCGCCTCGGCCTGGGCGCGCAGGCGGCGGGCGCGGCGGCCCTCGCCCGTGACGTCCTGGGCGGGGACGACCGGCTCGTCGGGGAGGTCGTCGTCGACGTCACGGCGCCGCCCGGGCAGGGCGAGGACCACCAGGACGACGGCGAGCGCGCCCTGGGCCCACAGCCAGCCGGTGTGGCTCATCGGGGCGTCGAAGGTGACGTCCAGCCTGCCGCCGCTCGCGGGCAGTTCGAAGCCCTGCGCCCAGCCGTCGACGGTGGTGCGGGTGAGCGGCTTTCCGTCCAGGGTCGCCGTCCAGCCCGCGTCGGCCGTGTCGGCGAGGCGCAGCACGCGGCCCTCTCCCCCGGAGGGGATGGTGGTGTGCAGTTCGACCGGCCCGGCGGCGATGGGCAGGGCCTCGCCGGACTTGGGGACGATCGAGGCGCGCGAGACCTGGCTGTCCAGGCGCCACAGGGCGCTGCCGTCCTGCTGGCTGAGCCGGGTCAGGCCCGGGGTGGCGTCCAGGACGCGGCTCATCTCGCGGGGCGCGCCCTTGCGGACCAGGACGTAGCGCACGGCGAAGCCGCCGAGCTGGTTGGCCTGGTCGGCGCCGGAGCCCGCGACGAGGTTGGCGACGACCTTGTCGAGCTTCTTGTTCTCGCCGCCCTCGGCCGCGAGTTCGCCGTCGCCCAGGCGGGCGCCGGAGCCGCGGACGAGGGTGTAGCCGACGCGGGCGCCGGAGTCGCTGTCGAGGACGAGGGTGCGGGCCTGGTCGCGGGTGCCGCTCTCCTCGGCGACGAACGCGGGCACCTGCACCGGGTCGCGGCGCTCCACGGGGCCGTCGGCGCCGCCGAGGACCCATCCGGCGGCCACCAGCAGTGGGCCGGCGACCGAGGCGAACGCGATGACCGCGGCGACCGGCTGGCGCCAGCCGAAGCTCTGCTCGGCCACCCGCGCGCGTGCCCCGTCGGCGCCGATAGTGGCGGCGGCGAGCAGTGCGAGGCCGTAGACGAGGGTGGCGGGTCCCGCCCAGGCCGACTTGTTGGACAGCACGGCGAAGACGAGCGCCACCAGGGCGACGACCCAGGCGGCCCACACCGCGCGCTGCCGCTCGCTGCGCATCAGGGCGGCCAGTGCCGCCAGCACGATGCCGATGAGCATCAGTCCGCTGACCGTGCCGGGACCGCCGGGGCTGGCACCGAGCAGGTCGAGCGCGGAGGCCGCGCTCGCGCCGTAGGGCATCCCGGCTTCCTTGAAGAAGCCGAACGGGAGCAGCGTCAGCGACCAGGGGGCGAGAACCAGCAGCGGGGTGCCGAGCTGGGCCAGGAAACGCGGCCCGTAGGCGGTGATTTCCCCTCGGCGCACTACGAGGAGGGCGATTCCGAGGACCAGCGCGATGGGCCACACGATCGGCGTGAACGCGGTGGTGAACGTCAGCAGGAGGGCGTACGCCCAGGTGGCGCGCCAGCTGCCGCGCGCGCCGGAGGAGTGGGTCAGCCCGCTGGCGGCGACGCCCGCGCGCGCGATGAGCGGCAGCAGGATCGCGACGACGGCGG
>LRTP01001083.1 GCA_001550305.1 Streptomyces diastatochromogenes | reverse complement strand
GCCGGCCGCGGCGGGCAGGAAGGCGTACGTCACGGACGCCCAGGCGCGCAGCAGGCGCGACTCGACCAGGGGGCGCGAGGCGAAGTACGCGGCGAAGCCGGCCAGCGGGACGGAGGCCACCAGGAGCACGGTGACCGCGAGCCCGGTGGAGCCGAGGAGCAGGGAGGACAGCAGGGCAACGAGCGCGAGGTAGGGCGGCGCGGTCTCCGTGCCGCCTGCGCCCACCGGGTGCCAGCCGTCGACGTAGCGCGACCAGAGCTCGGAGGCGTCGGCGGGCGCGGGCAGCAGCGCGCCGCCCGCGAGCGATCCGCTGCCGAGCAGGCCGCGGCAGGCCAGGAGAGAGACGAACAGCAGCACCAGGAAGAGCATCGGGCCGGGGTTGCGGGCGATGCGCTTGAGGCGGGCGAACTGCTCGATCTGCAGGAAGTCGGCGTCGTCGCCGCCGGGTCCGGACTCGACGGCGCCGCCGTGCCGTCCGGCGCCGGTGGTGGCGTCGGGGTCGTCACTGCCCATGAAGTTGCCCGCGACCTGCTCGACCGTGGCGCGCACGGTGGCGCCGGGCGGCGGGAACAGCGGGCGCAGCTCGCCCTTGTCGACCTGGGGGCGACCGCGTCTGCGGCGGCCCGCGAGGATCCGCTCGGGGCGCAGCAGGGTTCCCAGCAGGCCGCGGATCTCGTCGACGGCCTGTCCGGGGACCTTGCCCACGAGGTAGGCGACGGTGCGCAGCAGGGTGCCGAGGACGAGCCGGATCAGGATCCAGGGCAACTGTGCCGTACGGGCGTTGACGAGGAGGGTGTAGACGGCACCCGCCTTGTCGACCTTGTGCGGGGGGGCGGCGGTGCGGCCCACGCAGTCGACGGTGCGGCGCTCGCGGGAGGCGGCCTCGGCATGTCGGACGACCGCTTCGGGGGCGACGAGGACGCGGTGTCCGGCGGCCTGGGCGCGCCAGCACAGGTCGACGTCGTCACGCATCAGGGGCAGCCGGCGGTCGAAGCCGCCGAGTTCCTCGTAGACGTCGCGGCGGATCAGCATGCCGGCGGTGGACACGGCGAGCACGGGGTGGACGTGGTCGTGCTGGCCCTGGTCCTGCTCGCGGCGGTCCAGGCCCGTCCAGCGGCGGCCGGAGTTGGCGATGGTGACGCCGATCTCCAGGAGCGCTCGCCGGTCGTACCAGCCGCGCAGCTTGGGGCCGACCACGGCGACTTCCCTGCCGAACTCCTGCTCGCTCTCCACGACCCGGAGCAGCTGGGCCAGGGCGTCGGGCTCGGGGGCGCTGTCGTCGTGCAGCAGCCAGAGCCACTGCTCGGGCTCGCCGTGCGGGAGCTCCGGCATGTCGTAGGCGTCGTCGCGCCAGGTCCGGGTGACCGGGTCCCAGCCGCTGGGGCGCTTCAGATAGGGCAGGTCGTCCGGGGTGAGCACGCCGGCGCCGCGGATGGCCTCCTCGACGGCCTGGCCGAAGCCGGTGCGCCGGGCGAGGTGCAGCACCCGGTCGGCGCCGAGTGCGTCGGTCAGCAGCTGGGCGGAGTCGTCCGCGCTGCCGGTGTCGGCCGCCACGGCGTTCTGCACCGGGCGCTCCTGGCCGAGCAGCCCGGCGAGCGCTTCGGGCAGCCAGCGGGCGCCGTCGTGGGAGACGAGGACCGCGGTCACCACGTGGCGCGGAAACTCAGGTGTGGCGGCGTCGTGTGGGACTGCCGAATGGCTGTGCACGGACATCGAGGTACGGGCCCCGGTTCGATGGACTGCGGTGGACGCCTGTGTCCGGCGGGGACAGCGGGACGTCTCGGACGAGGGCCCACACTAACGGCTGGGCAACACAGCGGCCCGCCGCCTGTGGATAACCCACCTGCGACGGGCCGTTCTTACCTGCCGGTATCGGTACGAGGGGTGCGCGCCGTGCGGTCAGACGGCGGCCTTCTTCAGCCTGCGGCGCTCGCGCTCGGACAGACCGCCCCAGATGCCGAACCGCTCGTCGTTGGCGAGCGCGTATTCCAGGCACTCGGAGCGGACCTCACAGGCGAGACAGACCTTCTTGGCCTCGCGGGTGGAGCCGCCCTTCTCGGGGAAGAAGGACTCGGGGTCGGTCTGGGCGCACAGCGCGCGCTCCTGCCAGCCGAGTTCCTCGTCCGCGTCGTCGACCAGCAGTTGCTGCACCAGCTCGGTCATGTGCGCCCCTCGTCTGTCTTTCGCGTCCCCGTGATGCTGCCGTTCCCGATTTCGGCTGAACGACACGAGTGAAATTACAAGTGTGCCGATACGGGCCAGTCAAGCCGAGATCTGCTATTGGGCCCCTTATTCACTCTGCGGAACCAAGGCTATGCGGAAAGTGTTCAAATCGGCATAAACCCTGACAGTCTCAAAGGGTGCGCCCGGACTCCCGACCCGCTACTGGGAAGGACGACCAGAAGTTCGATCTCGTTCCGACGCGGACTCCGAAGCGAACCGGATCACATTTGGATCACGGGATCGCATCGAGGTTTGCGCGCCCGGTTGTGCGCCATGTGTCCGGGGTGGCTCGAGAGCAAACCTTTCGTCACACAGATGAACCGGATGAGGTGAAACATTTCCCATATAGCGGACATGAAGTTGACAGTCGAGGTGTGAACCGATGTCCTTATGGGCATGCTCGCGAACTTGGCGCTCACCTCGACCCGCACCGCCGGGTCCCACGGTGCTGCCCGCGCTCGCTGTAGCTGTTGTTGCTGTCCCAGCTGTTGAGCCGTACCGCGCTCCGGCTGCCTCGCCGCCACTGAGGCGAATCCCCGCCCCGCTTCCGGGGCGCTCGCCCGTACCAGGGCACCCTCCCCGTCCGTGACCCGGACGGAAACGGCCCCGCGACACCCCAGCTCTCCGCCGAGGAACCACCGCACCCATGAACAGCGACAGCGACCTCCAGATCGCCGGCGACATCCTCGAAGTACCGCACCTGCTCCAGCCGCCGCGCGAGCACCCCGCCACCGTGTCCGAGTTCGTCGGCCTGGCCCGCTCCATCGCCGCCGACCGCTCCCAGTGGGAGCACCTCGTCCAGTACGACGCGACCTCCCGCTGGTACCACCGGCTGCGCACCGGACCCGGCTACGAGGTGTGGCTGCTGTCCTGGGTGCCCGGACAGGGCAGCGGACTCCACGACCACGGGCGCTCCTCCGGCGTACTCACCGTCCTGGAGGGCGCGTTGACCGAGCGCACGGAGCGCGACACCCGCGCGTTGGGGGCAGGATCCCAGCGGGTGTTCGCGCCGGGGTACATCCACGAGGTCGTGAACGACTCCCTCGAACCGGCCGTGAGCCTGCACGTTTACTACCCGGGTCTTACCGAGATGCCGATGCATTCGGCCCAGTGCGCCCCGGCCGTCGTCACGGCCTGAGGGCGCCCGCGGTCTCGTAACCGCCTCACGCGTTGTCGTACCCGCCTGCCAGACTGAACCCCATGCGCATTGTGGTTCTGGCAGGCGGTATCGGTGGTGCCCGGTTCCTGCGTGGTCTCCAGCGGGCCGTGCCGGACGCGGACATCACGGTCATTGGCAACACCGGCGACGACATCCATCTCTTCGGCCTGAAGGTCTGCCCGGACCTCGACACGGTGATGTACACGCTCGGCGGCGGCATCAACGAGGAACAGGGCTGGGGCCGGACCGACGAGACCTTCCACCTCAAGGAGGAGCTCGCGGCCTACGGGGTCGGCCCCGAGTGGTTCGGGCTCGGCGACCGCGACTTCGCGACGCACATCGTGCGGACGCAGATGCTGAGCGCGGGCTATCCGCTCAGCGCGGTCACGGAAGCCCTGTGCGACCGCTGGAAGCCGGGCGTCCGGCTGATTCCGATGTCCGACGACCGCGTGGAGACCCATGTCGCCGTCGAGATCGACGGGCAGCGCAAGGTGATCCACTTCCAGGAGTACTGGGTGCGGCTGCGGGCATCCGTGCCGGCCGAGGCCGTGGTGCCGGTCGGCGCCGAGCAGGCCAAGCCCGCACCGGGTGTCCTGGAAGCCATCGCGGAGGCGGACGTCATCCTCTTCCCGCCGTCCAACCCGGTCGTGTCCATCGGCACGATCCTCGCCGTGCCCGGCATCCGGGAGGCCATCGCCGACGCGGGCGTGCCCGTCGTGGGCCTCTCCCCCATCGTCGGCGACGCGCCCGTGCGGGGCATGGCCGACAAGGTGCTGGCGGCGGTCGGCGTCGAGTCCACGGCCACGGCGGTCGCCGAGCACTACGGCTCGGGGCTCCTCGACGGCTGGCTCGTCGACACGGTGGACGCCTCCGCCGTGGAACAGGTCGAGGCGGCCGGGATCCGGTGCCGGGCCGTGCCGCTGATGATGTCCGACCTGGACACCGCGGCGCAGATGGCGCGCGAGGCGCTGACGCTGGCGGAGGAGGTGCGGGAGTCATGAGCGGACGGCTCTCTGCGGCTTCTCCGGAACAGGCTCCGGAAGATGTTCCCGAACACGCTCCCGGACAGGGGCGCGCGGGCGACCGGGAGGCGGACGCCTTCGTCGCCTCTCCCGGTTACCGGGTCTGGGCGCTGCCCGGGCTCCCCGAGGTTCGACAGGGCGACGATCTCGGCAAGTTGATCGCCGTCGCCGAGCCCGGGCTGGTCGACGGGGACGTTCTCCTCGTCACCTCGAAGATCGTGTCCAAGGCCGAGGGGCGCCTGGTCGAGGCCGCCGACCGGGAGGCCGCCATCGACGCCGAGACCGTACGGGTCGTGGCGCGCCGCGGGGCCCTGCGGATCGTCGAGAACCGGCAGGGGCTCGTGATGGCCGCCGCCGGGGTCGACGCCTCCAACACCCCGGCCGGCACCGTCCTGTTGCTGCCCGAGGACGCCGACGCGTCCGCGCGGGCCATCCGGGACGAGCTGCGCGACACCCTCGGGGTCGACGTCGGCGTCGTGATCACCGACACGTTCGGGCGGCCCTGGCGCACCGGGCTCACCGATGTCGCCATCGGCGCAGCGGGCGTACGGGTGCTGGACGATCTGCGCGGCGGCACCGACGCGCACGGCAATCCGCTGAGCGCCACCGTCGTCGCCACCGCCGACGAGCTCGCCGCCGCCGGTGACCTGGTCAAGGGCAAGGCCTCCGGGCTGCCCGTCGCCGTCGTGCGCGGACTGCCCCATGTGGTGGCCGAGGACGACGGCGAGGGGACGCGGGCGATGGTGCGGGGCGCGCGCGACGACATGTTCCGGCTCGGCACGTCGGAGGCCGTTCGGGAGGCCGTGACCCAGCGGCGTACCGTACGGGCCTTCACCGACGAGCCGGTGGATCCGGGCGCCGTGCGGCGCGCCGTGGCCGCGGCGGTCACCGCTCCCGCGCCGCATCACACCACTCCCTGGCGGTTCGTGCTCCTGGAGTCCGAGGAGTCGCGTACGCGGCTGCTCGACGCCATGCGGGACGCGTGGATCGCGGATCTGCGGCGGGACGGGAAGAGCGAGGAGTCGATCGCCAAGCGGGTGCGGCGCGGTGATGTGCTGCGCAACGCTCCCTACCTCGTGGTGCCGTGTCTCGTCATGGACGGGTCGCACACGTACGGCGATCCGCGGCGGGACGGGGCCGAGCGGGAGATGTTCGTGGTCGCCGTCGGCGCGGGGGTGCAGAACTTCCTCGTCGCGCTCGCCGGGGAGCGGCTCGGGTCCGCGTGGGTGTCGTCGACGATGTTCTGCCGGGATGTCGTACGGGACGTGCTGGAGCTGCCGGAGGGGTGGGATCCGATGGGGGCCGTGGCGGTCGGACATGCGGCGGAGGAGCCGCGGGCTCGGCCCTCGCGGGATGCCGGGGCGTTTGTCGAGGTGCGGTGAGAGTGGGTGCCGGGGGGTGGTGACAGTCCTTGTCGAGGAGCGCGGGGGGGTCTTCGGCCGGGTTGGTGCGTCAGGTGGGGTGACAGCCCTTGTCTTCGGCTGTCTTCGGCCGCGCGTGGTGCGTCAGGTGTGGTGAGAGTTGTGTGCCTTGTACGTCGAGAGTGGTGTGCGTCGGAAGTCGGGTGTTCGAAGAGGGTGAGCGCCTACTCTCGTAGGGCACCCCGAGCTTCCTAGGACCCCTTTCGTGGCTGGACGTTTCGCTCCTCGGCCGACGCGTACGACTGTGCGCGGCGGGCATGTCGCCGTGCCCGCGGATGCCTCCGGCGGGGTGCCTCGACAGGCGGTCGCACCTGGGCGTACGCGCACCTGGACGCCGCCCTGGCCGGTCGATCTCGGGCTCGTGCTCGGGCCGCTGCGCCGTGGACCCGGCGATCCGACCTTCCGCGCGACGCCGGACGGGGCCGTGTGGCGGACCAGCCGGACGCCCGCCGGGGCCGGGACGCTGCGGGTCTCGGCGCGGGGTGGGGTGGTGCGGGGCGAGGCGTGGGGGCCGGGGAGCGAATGGCTGCTCGAACAACTCCCCGAGATGCTCGGCGCGGCCGACGATCCCGATGCCTTCGAGCCTCGTCATCGGCTGGTCGCCGTCGCGCGGCATCGGCGGCCGGGGTTGCGGCTGACGCGTACCGGACTGGTGCTGGAGTCGCTCATTCCGTCCGTTCTGGAGCAGAAGGTCACGACGGACGAGGCGTATCGGGCGTGGCGGTTGCTCGTACGGAAGTTCGGGGAGCCTGCGCCGGGGCCCGCGCCGGAGCGGATGTCCGTCATGCCGGAGCCGCGGACGTGGGCGCTGATTCCCTCCTGGGAGTGGCATCGGGCCGGGGTCGACAACAAGCGGGCGTCGACGATTCTGCGGGCCGTTCGGGTGGCGGGGCGGCTTGAGGAGGCGGTGGGGATGGAGCCGGGGGCTGCGCAGGCCCGGTTGGAGTTGGTGTCCGGGATCGGGCCGTGGACCTCGGCGGAGACCGTGCAGCGGAGTCATGGTGCGGCGGATTCGGTGACCGTGGGGGATCTTCATCTGCCGGGGATCGTGGGGTATGCGCTGGCGGGGGATCGGGATGCGGACGACTCCGTGATGCTTTCGCTGTTGGAGCCGTATGCCGGGCAGCGGCATCGGGCGGCTCGGTTGATTCTGTTGTCGGGGCGGGCGCCTGCGCGGCGGGTTCCGCGGATGCCGCGGGGGGATATCGGGCGGCTGTAGTCGTCCCGGGTGCGGGCCGGGAGTCCCTCGCCCCCGCCGCCCCTACCCGTCCCATCCCAGGGGCTCCGCCCCTTCCACCCCGCTGGGGGCTGCGCCCCCAGACCCCCGCATCGGCCCGAACGGCCTCGTCCTCAAACGCCGG
>LRTP01001082.1 GCA_001550305.1 Streptomyces diastatochromogenes | reverse complement strand
GGGCGGGTGGACCGGGGGGTGGGTGGGGCATCGCCCCCCAGCCTCGGCCTCACATGCCCGACAGGCTGAGTGATACAGGCCCAGGTGGGCGGGTGGACCGGGGGGTGGGTGGGGCATCGCCCCCCAGCCTCGGCCTCACATGCCCGACAGGCTGAGTGATACAGGCCGGGGTGGGTGGGCGGACCCGGGGGTGGGTGGGCATCGACCCCCGACCTCGGCCTCACCCGCCCGACAGGCGCAGCGCCGTGCGGACCGAGGACTTCAGGGGCGCGGGGAACTGCGCGACCAGCCCCCACCCACCCGCAGCCGAACACATCCAGGCGGAACCCCTGACAGACCGAGGGGTTCAGGGGCGCGGGGAACTGCGTGACCAGCCCCCGCCCACCCGCAGCCGATCTAGCCGCCCTACTGGTCCGACGAGAAGCGGAGCGCCCCCGCTGGGATCTTGGCGTCACACCAGACTCTTACGCCCTCGCGGAGTTCGTTGTCGGGGCCGACCACCGCGCCGTCGCCGATGACCGCCCCGGAGAGGATGGTGCGTTCGCCGATGTGGGCGCGGGTGCCGATGAGGGAGTCCGTGATGACGGCGCCGGGTTCGACGACCGCGCCGGACAGGATCGTGCTGCCCGTGATGCGGGCGCCCTCGCCGATGCGCGCGCCGTCGCCGACGACCGTGCCGCCGGTCAGCTTGGCGTCGGGGGCGACCCTGGCCGTGGGAAGCACGAGACGGTCCCCGCAGCGGCCCGGGACCGCCGGAGAGGGGGCGCGGCCCAGGACGAGGTCCGCGGAGCCTCGTACGAAGGCCTGGGGGGTGCCCAGGTCCAGCCAGTAGGTGGAATCCACCATGCCCTGGAGGTGGGCTCCGGTGGCCAGGAGCTCGGGGAAGGTCTCGCGTTCCACCGAGACCGGGCGGCCGGCGGGGATCGTGTCGATGACCGAGCGTCGGAAGACGTACGCCCCGGCGTTGATCTGGTCGGTGACGATCTCCTCGGGGGTCTGGGGCTTCTCCAGGAAGGCCGTCACGCGGCCCGTCGCGTCCGTGGGGACCAGGCCGTACGCCCGTGGGTCCTCGACGCGGGTGAGGTGGAGGGAGACGTCCGCGCCGGTCGTCTCGTGGGTCGCCACCAGGGCCCTGATGTCCAGGCCCGTCAGGATGTCGCCGTTGAAGATCAGGACCGGCTCGTCGGGCCCGGAGCGCAGGCGCGCGGCCACGTTGCGGATCGCGCCGCCCGTGCCGAGGGGCTCCTCCTCGGTGACGTACTCGATGTGGAGGCCCAGCCCGGAACCGTCACCGAAGTACGGCTCGAAGACCTCGGCCAGGTAGGAGGTCGCCAAGACGATGTGCTCGACGCCCGCCGCTCTCGCCCGCGCCAGTTGGTGCGTGAGGAACGGCACCCCGGCCGCCGGGACCATCGGCTTGGGGGTGTTCACCGTGAGCGGGCGCAGTCGGGTGCCTTTGCCCCCGACCAGGAGGATCGCTTCTGTCACCTGTCGTCTCTGCTTCCTGCCGGGACCGGCCGAAGGGTGGTTCGGCCGGCCAGTGTATGCAGTCCGTAGTAAGAGGCCTTCGACGGCAGTGGGGTTGTCCTCGATGGCTCCGCGCAGACCTCAGCGGCCCTGGTAGCGGGCCGCAGCCGTTCTGGCCGAGCCGAGTTTGCCGTACAGAAGCCTCCCCGGGCACTCCGTGGCGAACCCGTCCCGATGGCCGGAGATCACGTTCAGTCGTACGTTCTTACCTTTTCGGTAGAGATTGCCACCGCCGGACTTCAGGTATGTCTTGCCGCGTGGATCGGCTCCCGAGAGACCGAGCTTCCATGCCGTGAGCCGCGCGATGGCGGTCACCGCGGCGGCGGCCGGTTTGGTCTTGCCGAAGCTGCCGAGGACCGCGATCCCCATGGTGTCGTTGTTGAAACCGAGGGTGTGGGCCCCCATGACGGGCTTCGCCACACCTCCGGCGCGGCCTTCGTAGATGTTTCCGCACTTGTCTACGAGGAAGTTGTAGCCGATGTCGCGCCAGCCACTGCTCACTACGTGGTAGCGGTAGATACTGCGGATGAGCGAAGGGGCCTGGGAGCAAAGGTAGTTGTTGCCCGAGGCCGTGTGGTGCACGAAGGCGGCCTTCACCTTTTTGGTGTACACGAAGCCGCCCTCGCGCAGGCTCTCGTCCGCGCCCCAGCCACGCCGGGTGACGATGCGTGGGCGCTCACCGATGTACGGCTTCACGAGCGGCGCGCCGTCGCGGAGGGCCGGGGCTTCGCGCTCGGTCTCGGCCCTGGACAGTGCCGGGATCTCCGTCGCGCCGAACGGGGCGAGCGCGGCATTGGTGGCGAAGGTGGCGTACGTCTCGGCGCTCTCCGCGCCCGCGCTCCCGTCGCCCGTCAGCGCGCCCCGGGGCGCGGGTTCCGCGCCGGGGTCGACGAGTTCGAGGTGCATGCCTCTGGGGAGCGGCGACTCGCCGGCTGCCGTGGCTCTTTCGTCCACCTGCGCCTGGACGCGGACCTCGACCCCGTCCGAGTCGCCGACCCACAGGGGCGCCGTGGAGCCGCGCACCCGGCCCGAGCTGCCCTCGGCGCTGTCCGGGTCGGCCGCGTGCTCGTGGTTGTGGGTCTCGATGTCCTGCCAGCCGGACCAGCGGTTGGCTCCGGTGGCGCGGGTACGGACCTGGACGCGGCCGCGCAGTTCGGTGTCGGGGTCGTCCCAGACGACCCCGACCAGCGAGAACGTCCGTACGCTCCGTCTGCCGAGGCCCTGTTCGGGCGCGGCGGGTCCGAGCGAGCGGTCGCCTGAGAGCGGGACCAAGGGGAGGGACTGGGTGCTGCCCGGCGCGGCGGGCTCGGTCCTCGCCGCCTGGGGTCGGGCCTGTGCCGGTGCGGACAGGGCCAGCGGAAGGGTGAGTGCGGCCGCGCAGGTGACGCCGACCGAGGAAGCAAGGATTCCATGCATGCCCCTGATCGTGGACATAGTCATACATATCTGTCCATTGCGGACTTGACGGACCGTCGGGTCGCGCTCGGCCGAACCGGTGGCGCGGGCGCCGCGTCCCGCCGGGCGCCCCCGCGTACGCTTGCGCGCGTGAACGCCACCGACCGCACCCCTGCCGACCTGCTGCGATCCGCACTCGCCGCGGACCCCGCGCGCCCCCTGGTGACCTTCTACGACGACGCCACGGGCGAACGTGTCGAATTGTCCGTCGCGACCTTCGCCAATTGGGTGGCCAAGACCGCCAACCTCCTCCAGGGCGAGTTGTCCGCCGAGCCCGGCGACCGGGTGGCGCTGCTGCTGCCCGCGCACTGGCAGACGGCGGTGTGGCTGCTCGCGTGTTCCTCGGTGGGGGTCGTCGCGGACGTCGGGGGCGATCCCGGTGCCGCCGACCTCGTCGTCGCGGGGCCCGACGCGCTCGATGCCGGGCTCGCCTGC
>LRTP01001081.1 GCA_001550305.1 Streptomyces diastatochromogenes | reverse complement strand
GGGCTCGCCTGCTCCGGCGAGCGCGTCGCGCTCTCGCTCGCGCCGCTGGGGCGCCGCTTCCCGACACCGCCCGCCGGGTACGTCGACTACGCCGTCGAGGTGCCGAGCCAGGGCGACCGCTTCCAGCCGTACGCGCCGGTGGACCCGGAGGAGGCCGCGCTGATCGTCGCCGGGGCCGAGCACACGGGGGCCGAGGTCGTCGAGCGGGCCCGGGCGGAGGCGGCCTCGCTGGATCTGACGGGGCCCGGGTCGCGGATCCTGTCCGCGCTGCCGTACGACACCTGGGAGGGGCTGAGCGCGGGGTTGTACGCGCCGCTCGCCTCCGGGGGGTCCGTGGTGCTCTGTCGTCATCTGGAGCGACTGGGCGAGGACGCGTTGGCCAAGCGGATCGAGAGCGAGCGGGTGACTTCGACGGTCCGGTAGTCGCCGGTCGCCTGTCGGGGCCGTCCCGTGGGGGCCGGTCGCCTGTCGGGGCCGTCCCGTGGGGGCCGATCGCCTGTCGGGGCCGTCCCATCGGAGCCGATCGCCTGTCGAGGCCGTCCCATCGGAGCCGATCGCCTGTCGAGGCAGGCCCGTCGGAGCCGATCGCCTGTCGAGGCAGGCCTGTGGGGGCCGGTCTCCTGTCGGGGCGGGCCCGTGGGGCCGGTCGCGCCCGCCGTCCCGCCGCGGATCCGTACCTGCCGGGGCCCCGCGCCCCCGACCGATCCCGTCACCCGTTCGGCCCCTTATCTGCCGCCGTCGCCGGGCCTCCGAGCCATGGTCGTAGGAGCACCGCACGCCGCACGAGCATGAGGGGTGGACTCCGACGTGACCGACAGGACAGGGCCGGGAACGGGGGCTTCGCCCACCGGTGCCGGGCTCGCACGACGGCGCCGGCGACGCTGGGTGCAGTACTCGGCGCTCGGTGTCGCCGTCGTGGTCCTCGGTGCCGTCGGCGTCGGTCTGGTCGCGTACGAGAAGCTGAGCCGGAACATCACGGCCGACGAGGAAGCCGCCGCCGAGCTCGCCCGCTACGAGAAGGAGCGGCCCACCGCGCTGGTGCGCGACGCGCAGAACATCCTGCTGATCGGGTCGGACTCGCGGTCGGGGGACGGGAACAAGGAGTACGGCCGGGACTCCGGAACCGAGCGCTCCGACACCACGATCCTGCTGCACCTGTCCGCGAACCGGAGCAGCGCCACCGCCGTCTCCCTGCCCCGCGACCTGATGGTGGACGTGCCGAGCTGTCGGCGTCCGGACGGCACCCGTACCGGGCCCACGTTCGCGATGTTCAACTCCGCCTTCGAGGTGGGCGGTTCGGCGTGCACGATCCGGACCGTCGAGAAGCTCACGAACATCCGTGTCGACCACCACGTGGTCGTCGACTTCCACGGGTTCAAGGACATGGTCGACGCCGTGGACGGCGTGGAGGTGTGCCTGAAGGAGCCCATCGACGACAAGGCGGCCAAGCTGAAGCTGCCCGCGGGCAAGGTCGTGCTCGACGGCGAACAGGCCCTCGGCTACGTCCGCGCCCGCAAGAGCATCGGGGACGGCAGCGACACCGACCGGATGGAGCGCCAGCAGCGGTTCCTCGGCGCGCTCGTCAACAAGGTGCAGAGCAACGACGTACTGCTCAATCCGGCACGGCTCTATCCCATGCTCGACGCGGCCACTTCCTCGCTCACCACGGACCCGGATCTGGCGAGCCTGCGCGGGCTGTACGACCTGGTCCGCGGCATGCGCAATATCCCCACGGAACGTGTCCAATTCCTGACGGTGCCCCGAACGTCGTACGTCTACAACGCCAATCGCGACCAGCTCGTGAAACCCGCGGCCGACAAACTCTTCACCCTGCTGCGCACGGACGCTCCGGTGGCGGTCGCGAAGGACCTTCCGACGGACTCGCAGAGCGGGCTTCCGACGGACCCGGCAAGCGGCCACGACTCGGCATTCGACTACGAAGAGGAGTCGCGCGGCAACGGGAAGTCGAGGGGAAAGCGGCCCGACGCTCCCACATCCGCGCCGACTTTTCGCGGTAACACGGCGGCTGAGGACGCCTGCGGGTAAAGCGTGCGCCAAGGCGGGAACTGCGGAGCTGAGAAGTCTCTGAGAAATAGGGCGGATTGCCCAGTTGTAGGAACGTGGAATTTGTCACCACCGTCGCTTGACCCCGAACCGGCCGGATAGTGTGAGCGATCCGGTGCACCCGGCCACGAGGTCCGTCCTGGGGGTCGCGCACTGCTGACCGAGACCCGAGCGCTCTTTGAGGGGGAAGAGCGCCGCGTGGCCCCGACGGAGGATTCAGACAACCGTGGACGCGCAAGGCCGTGGGCGGGCGGACAACATCGACCCCGCAGACCAGTGGGTACTCAACCCGAACACCGGTGAATACGAACTGCGACTGACTCCTTCCGCTCCGCAGTCGGGAGTCCCGAGACCGCGTCGGGGCAGCCCCGCGAACGCGGGACCGGGAGCGGGGACACGCGCGCGCCGGGCGCCGGAACGGGAGAGTCCGGCGACGCCCGGCCCC
>LRTP01001080.1 GCA_001550305.1 Streptomyces diastatochromogenes | reverse complement strand
CGCGGCCACCGGGGCGGCGGCGGCCGACAGCAGCACGGCGACGGCACAGCGGAGGACGGGGGCGTACGGCATCGGCGGCTCCTGCTGGTCGTACGGTCGTACCGTCGTACAGGGGGCGCGGTGGCCCTCAGCGGCGGGTCGTCTGATGCCTGCGGGTCAGCCACAGCGTGCCCGCCGCGCCCGCGAGCAGCACCGTGCCGCCGAACGTGCCGAGGGCGATCGCCGAGTCGGCGGGGCCGGTCTGCGGGAGCTTGCCGCCGGAGTCGGTGCCGGTCGAGCCGCCCGAGCTGCTGGATCCGCCGCTTCCAGAGCCGCCGCCCGCCGCCGTGACGTCGAGCGTCAGCGACGGCCCGGGGTTGTTCGTGGGGGTGCAGGTGGTCGTCGTGCCGAGCGCCTTGATCGTGAGCACGCCCGCGGTGAAGGTGACCTTGCCGGTCTTCTGCGGCGTGTACGTACCCGACAAGTCACTTATTTTGATGGGGGTGTTGGCGGGGATCGCGGCCGCGTTGGCGGGACCGCTCACGGCCACAGTGCCGCTGTCCGCGCCGCCCACCTTGATCACGGCGCTCGGGCTCATCGCGCCCTTGCCGAGCTCCACCGGGCTGGAGGAGACGCCCTTCTGCCAGGACATGGTGAGCTTGTAGCCGTTGCCGCTCTTGACGCTCTTGATGTCGATGGGCGAGACGGCACTCTTGTCGCCGATCGGCGTCTTGCACTGGTAGTTGACGTTCACCACGCTGGCCTCGGCGGCGGGGGCGGCCATCAGCACCGCCGAGCCGGCCAGGGCCGCGGCGAACGCGAGCGCGGCGGTTCGTTTCTGGTACGTCCGGTACGACACCTCGGGGCCTCATTCCTGACGGAACATCAGATCGGCCGTCAAGGTACGCCCGGTCCCTTGTGGAGGGAAGACAAAGTGCGCGCCGGATCCGAGGAGATCCGGCGCGCGTTCGGCAACGTACGAAGAAGGGTTCGAACCGCGGGTAACCCGAGGTGGGAGTCACACCCGGGATCGGGTGGGGCTACGCGGGCGCTCCGAGTTCCGCCCACACCGTCTTGCCGGTGACCCCCGGAGTGCGCACGACTCCCCAGTCCAGACACAGCCGCTGCACGATGAACATGCCGTGGCCGCCGGGGCGGCCGGCGCGGTGCGGGGTGCGCGGGGCGGGCTGGCCCGCGCCATGGTCGGAGACCTCGACGCGCAGCACCTTGTTGTCGCAGGCGATCCGGAGCTCGTCCGGGCCCTCGGCATGCAGGCAGGCGTTGGTGACGAGTTCGGAGACGACCAGCAGGACGTCCTCGGCGGCGGCCCGCCGGTCGGCGCTGGCGGCGGGCAGCCAGCCCCACGCGTGCAGCGCCTGGCGCGCGAAGTCGCGGGCCAGTGGCACGACGCCGCTCTCGCCGTCGAAGCTCAGTCTGCGGGCCTGACGCCCCCCGGACGGGACGGCCAGGCCGCCGCCCCCAGGCGCCCCGGAAGCGCCGCCGTCGCCCGACTCCGGGCCGCGGTCGCCCGGCGAGTAAGGCCGGGTGGTGCTCATCAGCGCTTCACCTCACCGATTCACCAGTTTCACGATTCAAGACTCAGTACTCAACATGTGGTACGCACCGCAGGCGCTTTCGCACTCAGGGCGTTCCGGACGAATATCTACGATGATCACCTACGACGTTCCCGCCGATTGTTGCCGACATAGTCAGGATGTCTCCTGCCCGACCGATCCGCCGGAACACCCCCTTTGGGCGACGGGGATCGCGTGACGCCGGCGATGCCGCGATCACAGGGGGGACTCCGGGGCATGCCGAGGCGGGGCCACGACCGCCCCGGCTAGTCGGCCAGGGCCGCATCGAGCGTCTCGTGGACGGTGAAGACGGCCTCGGCCCCGGTGATCTCGAAGACCCGGGCCACCACCGGCAACATCCCCGCCAGGTGGACTCCGCCCCCCGCGGCCTCGGCCTTCAGCCGGGCGCCGAGCAGCACGTTCAGCCCGGTGGAGTCGCAGAACTCCAGTCGCGAGCAGTCCACGACCAGTCGCGAGTGCCCCTTGTCAAGGCAGTCCTCGAGTGGCTCACGCAACAATTCAGCCGTGTGGTGATCCAACTCACCCGCGGGGGTCACGACGGCGCTTGAGCCCTCTTCCCGCACCTCGACTAGAAGCCGGCCCGACTGTGCGCTGCCGACCGTCTGGCGGTCCATGCCGTCTCTCTCCCGAGCGTCGCGACTGCTGATGTACGCACTCGAACACTACGCCTTCCTCACGATCCCCGACACCCGAACAACCCCCCGAAAATGGACATTTCGCCATGCAATGCACTTGCGGGCGACGCGCGAAAGCGGGTAGGGCTAGTAGCGACACCTATTCGACACGGCCGGCTTCGGAGGCGCCGCACACCGCAGTGCACGCATTGGCATCGGCGGCCATATGCCGAGAACGATGGAGGACACCATGTCACCCCGGCTCGACGCATCGCAGACCCAGACGGCGACGTCGACACCTTCTCTGGAACGCCCGGAGCGTCTCGACGAACCCGGAACCAGCGGACTCGACGGACTCGACGGACTTCCCGAGATCCCCCCGTACGACGAGGTGGGACCGGTGGACGCACGGGCCCTGTCCAAGACCCTCTTCAAGCGGCTGGAGTCCCTCGAAGAAGGCACCCACGACTACTCGTACGTGCGCAACACGCTGGTCGAGCTCAACCTCGCGCTGGTCAAGTTCGCCGCCTCCCGCTTCCGCTCCCGCAGCGAGCCGATGGAGGACATCATCCAGGTCGGCACGATCGGCCTGATCAAGGCGATCGACCGCTTCGAACTGAGCCGCGGGGTCGAGTTCCCCACCTTCGCGATGCCAACCATCATCGGCGAGATCAAGCGCTTCTTCCGCGACACCTCCTGGTCCGTGCGCGTACCGCGCCGACTGCAGGAACTCCGTCTCGACCTGGCCAAGGCGGGCGACGAACTCGCCCAGCAGCTCGACCGGGCGCCCACGGTGGGCGAGTTGGCGGAGCGCCTGGGCATCTCCAACGACGAGGTCGTCGAGGGCATGGCCGCCTCGAACGCCTACACGGCCAGTTCGCTGGACGCCCAGCCCGAGGAGGACGACTCCGAAGGCGCGCTCGCGGACCGCATCGGCTACGAGGACCACGACCTCGAGGGCATCGAGTACGTGGAGTCCCTCAAGCCCCTGATCGCCGAACTCCCCTCGCGCGACCGGCAGATCCTCTCGCTGCGCTTCGTCGCCAACATGACCCAGTCCGAGATCGGTGAAGAGCTCGGGATCTCGCAGATGCACGTGTCGCGGCTGCTGTCGCGGACGCTGGTGCGCCTGCGGAAGGGACTGACGGTCGAGGAGTGACACACGGGGAGTGACGGTCGGGAAGTGACGCTCCCGCCCCCTCCGGCACCTCTTCTCAGCTGAGAGCGGTCCGGCGCCGACGGCGCCGGACCGCTTTTTTTCTCGCGTCTCCCTCCTCCCTCTTTCCTCAAAGGGCCACTCCCGTCACTATGAGCACTCCAAACTGGCTGGTATGTCAGGACGGGAGCGAGTGACCGCACGGGGTACGAGGAGGCCGGCAGATGGCTCAGGACGACGCGGGCGCGTCCGACACGCGGCTCACCGAACTGCTGAGCGCCGACACCCCCAGCGCATATCCGGCCCTCCAGGAGCTCCGCGAGCGGCACCGCCCCTCGGTCCTCGCCTACGCCCGCCTGTGCACCCGCAGCGAGTCGGCCGCGCGGCAGCTCGCGGCGCAGGCGTTCACGCTGGCGGCCCAGGAGACGGCG
>LRTP01001079.1 GCA_001550305.1 Streptomyces diastatochromogenes | reverse complement strand
GCGCCGACGGTGAGGCGGCCGATGTCCGTGCGGCGCAGGGCCGCCGCGCCGCCCGCCGTGGCCGACCAGAGCGCCTCGTCCGGGGTCATCCCCATGTCCCGTACCGCCAGCGCGATGCAGAACGGGACGGAGGAGGTGAAGGACGAGCCCGGGTTGCAGTCGGTGGAGAGGGCGACGGTCACGCCCGCGTCCAGGAGGCGGCGGGCGTCCGGCCACTCGGCGCGGGTGGAGAACTCGGCGCCGGGGAGCAGGGTCGCGACCGTGCGGCCGTTCGCCAGGGCGTCGACGTCCGCGTCCGTGAGGTGGGTGCAGTGGTCGGCGCTCGCCGCGTCGAGTTCGACGGCGAGCTGGACGCCGGGGCCGTACGAGAGCTGGTTGGCGTGGACGCGCGGGTGCAGGCCCTTCGCCTTGCCCGCCGTGAGGATCGCGCGGGCCTGGTCGCCGTCGAAGGCGCCCTTCTCGCAGAAGACATCGATCCAACGGGCGTACGGGGCGCAGGCGTCGAGCATCTCGCCGGTCACCAGGGCCACGTACGCGGCCGGGTCGTCGGCGTAGTCCGGGGAGACGATGTGCGCGCCGAGGTAGGTGACCTCGTCGGTGTGCGCCGCCGCGATGCGCAGCGCCCTGGCCTCGTCCTCGACGGTGAGGCCGTAGCCCGACTTGGTCTCGAAGGTGGTGGTTCCCTGGCGCAGGGCCTCGTGGAGGTAGTGCGTGAGGTTGCGCTCCAGGTCCTCGTCACTGGCGGCGCGGGTGGCGGCGACGGTGGTGCGGATTCCGCCCGCCGTGTAGCCGCGGCCCGACATGCGGGCGTTGAACTCCTGGGTGCGGTCGCCCGCGAAGACGAGGTGCGAGTGGGAGTCCACGAAGCCCGGAATCACGGCCCGGCCAGCGGCGTCGACCCGGTTGTCAGTGGCGGGTGCTTTTCTTGAGTCACCGGTCCACGCGATGCGGTCGCCTTCGATGACGACGGCCGCGTCCTGGATCAGACCGAGGGGGGATCCGTCGCCGAGGGAGGGATCGTTGGTGACCAGACTGGCGATGTTGGTGATGACGGTGGTCGTGCCGGTGGTGCTGCTCATGGCGTCCTCGTGGGGGCGGAGTTCGACGGTCGTCTCTAGGCGCGCAGGGCTTCGACTGCCTGCGCGAGGGCCTGCGGCACCTCGGGGACAAGGGCGTGCGCCCTGTCGCGTACGACATGCCGGCCGCCCACGACCGTGTGCAGTACGTCGGCCGCCGTCGCCGCGAATACGGCCGTCTCGGCGCCCAGGCGCGGCACCGGTCCCGCTGTTCTGACCGAGTCGAGGGCGATCGTCGTGAAGTCCGCGAGCGCGCCCGCTTCGAGGGTGCCCGCGTCCTGCCAGCCGAGGGCCGCGTGGCCGTCGGCGGAGGCGGCGCGCAGCAGGGCGGCCGCCGTCCAGTGACCGCGGGTGCGGGTGCGCAGGCGCTCGTTCAGCTCCATCGCGCGGGCCTCTTCGAGGAGGTCGATGACGGCGTGGCTGTCGGAGCCGAGGGAGAGGGGCGAGCCGGCTCGCTGGAGGGCGGCGGCGGGGCCGATGCCGTCCGCCAGGTCCCGTTCCGTCGTCGGGCACATGCACGTGCCCGTCCGGGAGTCGCCCAGCAGCGCGATGTCCTCGTCCGTGAGGTGCGTGTTGTGGACGCCGGTCGTGCGGGAGCCGAGCACGCCGTGGTCGGCGAGGAGTCGCGTCGGGGTGCACCCGTGGGCGGCCTGGCAGGCGTCGTTCTCCGCCGTCTGTTCCGACAGATGCACGTGCAGCGGGGCCTGCCGCTCCTCGGCCCAGCGCGCGACCGTCGCCAGCTGTCCGGCGGGCACGGCCCGTACGGAGTGGATGGCCGCACCGATCCGTGCGTGATCACGGTCCTTGAGAAGTGAAGAGCGTTCCGCCCAGGCCTCCGCGCTGCCGTCGGAGAAGCGGAGCTGGTGGTGGTTGGGCGGCTGTCCGAAGCCGGAGGACACGTAGGCCGTGTCGAGGAGGGTGATCCGGATGCCGGCCTCGTCCGCGGCCGCGACGAGCGCCTCGCCCATCGCGTTCGGGTCGGCGTACGGGGTGCCGCCGGGGGTGTGGTGTACGTAGTGGAACTCGCCGACGGCCGTGACGCCCGCGAGCGCCATCTCCGCGTACACGGCGCGGGCGAGCGCGTGGTAGGTGTCCGGGGTCAGCCTGTCCGCGAAGGAGTACATGATCTCGCGCCAGGTCCAGAAGGTGCCGGAGCCGACCTGGACGGTGCCGCGCAGGGCGCGGTGGAAGGCGTGCGAGTGGGCGTTGGCGAGGCCGGGGAGGGTGAGTCCGCGGAGGATCTCGGCGCCGGGCGGCGGGGTGGCGGTGTTCTCGCGGACGGCGGTGATCCGCCCGTCCGTCACGTCCAGGGCCACGCCCGGCTCGACGTGGGTGTCGAGCCAGGCGTGTTCAAGCCAGTACGTCTGCGTCACCTGCAGGCCAGCCCTTCGAGTACGTCGGCGAGTGCGGTCACCCCGGCCACGCAGTCGTCCTCGGCGGCGTACTCGGCCGGGGAGTGCGAGACGCCCGTGGGGTTGCGTACGAACAGCATGGCGGTCGGGACGGTCCCGGAGAGGATTCCGGCGTCGTGTCCGGCGCCCGTGCCCAGGACGGGAACCGTGAGTCCCGCGGCCCGTTCCCCGTCCTTGCCCAGGATGCGGGCGAGCTCGTCGCGCAGGGCGTGCTCGAACTCGACGACGGGGGTGAACGACTCGCGGACGACGTCGAGTTCGACGCCCTGGGCCTCCGCGTACTCGCGGGCGGCCTTCTCGACGCCGGTGACGACCGTGTCGAGGGTCGCCTGGTCGGCGGCGCGGGAGTCGAGCCAGCCGCGCACGAGGGAGGGGATCGCGTTCACGCCGTTCGGCTCGACGGAGATCTTGCCGAAGGTGGCGACGGCACCGGCGAGCTGGGCCTCCCGGCGGGCGGCGAGCACGGTCTCGGCGTACGACAGCATCGGGTCGCGGCGGTCGACGAGCCGGGTGGTGCCCGCGTGGTTGGCCTCGCCCCGGAAGTCGAAGCGCCAGCGGCCGTGCGGCCAGATGGCGCTGGCGATGCCGACCTGGTCGCCGCTGAGGTCGAGGGCGCGGCCCTGCTCGACGTGCAGTTCGACGAAGGCGCCGATGCGGGCGAGGCGCTCGGGGTCGGGACCGATGGTGTCGGGGTCGTATCCGGCGCGCTCCATGGCCTGCGGGAGCGTGATGCCGTCGCCGTCGGTCAGCCGGTGGGCCTGCTCGACGGTGAGCTGTCCGGCGGCCAGCCGGGAGCCGACGCAGGCGAGTCCGAAGCGGGCGCCCTCCTCGTCGCCGAAGTTGACGATGGCGAGGGGACGGGTGAACTCGGCTTTCCTGGCGCGCAGTTCGTCCAGGGCGGCGAAGGACGACACGACGCCGAGGGGCCCGTCGAAGGCCCCGCCGTCGGGCACGGAGTCCAGGTGGGACCCGGTGACGACGGCGTCGCCCTCGGCGGGGTCGCCGAGCCAGGCCCACTGGTTGCCGTTGCGGTCCAGCTCGTAGCGCAGCCCGCGGGACTCGGCCTGGGCCCGGAACCAGGCCCGGCAGTCGGCGTCGGCCCCGGTCCAGGCGAAGCGGCGGTAGCCGCCGGAGGCGGAGCTGCGGCCGATCGGCAGCAGCTCCGCCCACATGCTGTGGAAGGTCACGCGGCGCCGCCCTCGTCGCCTTCGCGCATCGGGATGCGCACACCGCGCTCCTGGGCGACGGACTCCGCGATGTCGTACCCGGCGTCGACGTGCCGGATGACGCCCATGCCGGGGTCGTTGGTGAGCACGCGGCGGATCTTCTCGCCGGCCAGCTTGGTGCCGTCGGCGACGGACACCTGCCCGGCGTGGATGGAGCGGCCCATGCCGACGCCGCCGCCGTGGTGGATGGAGACCCAGGAGGCGCCGGAGGCGACGTTCACCATGGCGTTGAGCAGCGGCCAGTCGGCGATCGCGTCGGAGCCGTCGAGCATGGCCTCGGTCTCGCGGTACGGGGAGGCGACGGAGCCGCAGTCGAGGTGGTCGCGGCCGATGGCCAGGGGCGCGGCGAGTTCGCCGGACGCCACCATGTCGTTGAAGCGCTCGCCGGCCTTGTCGCGCTCGCCGTAGCCGAGCCAGCAGATACGGGCGGGCAGGCCCTGGAAGTGGACGCGCTCGCCGGCCAGCTTGATCCAGCGGTGCAGGGACTCGTTCTCCGGGAAGAGGTCGAGGATCGCCTTGTCGGTCTTGGCGATGTCGGACGCCTCGCCGGAGAGGGCCGCCCAGCGGAAGGGGCCCTTGCCCTCGGAGAAGAGGGGGCGGATGTAGGCGGGGACGAAGCCGGGGAAGGCGAACGCCCGCTCGTACCCGGCGAGCTGGGCCTCGCCGCGGATCGAGTTGCCGTAGTCGAAGACCTCGGCGCCGGCGTCCATGAATCCGACCATCGCCTCGACGTGCTTGGCCATGGACTCACGGGCGCGGGTGGTGAAGCCCGCCGGGTCCTTGGCGGCCGCGTCGGCCATGTCGTCGAAGTCGATGCCGATGGGGAGGTAGGCCAGCGGGTCGTGGGCCGAGGTCTGGTCGGTCACGATGTCGATGGGGGCGCTCTCGGCGAGCATGCGGGGCAACAGCTCGGCGGCGTTGCCCAGGAGGCCGATGGAGAGCGGCTTGCGCTGGTCGCGGGCCTCTACGGCGAGCTGGAGGGCGTGCTCCAGGGAGTCGGCCTTCACGTCGAGGTAGCGGTGCTCGATGCGGCGCTCGATGGCGCGCGGGTCGACGTCGATACAGATCGCGACGCCGTCGTTCATCGTCACGGCGAGCGGCTGGGCGCCGCCCATGCCGCCGAGGCCCGCGGTCAGGGTGATGGTGCCCGCGAGCGTGCCGTTGAACTTCTTGGCAGCGACGGCGGCGAAGGTCTCGTAGGTGCCCTGGAGGATGCCCTGGGTGCCGATGTAGATCCAGGAGCCGGCGGTCATCTGGCCGTACATGGTGAGGCCGAGGGCCTCCAGACGGCGGAACTCCTCCCAGTTGGCCCAGTCGCCGACCAGGTTGGAGTTGGCGATGAGGACGCGCGGGGCCCACTCGTGGGTCTGCATCACGCCGACGGGGCGGCCGGACTGGACGAGCATCGTCTCGTCCTGCTTGAGGGTCCGCAGCGTGCGGACCATGGCGTCGAAGGAGCGCCAGTCGCGGGCGGCCTTGCCGGTGCCGCCGTAGACGACGAGCTTGTCGGGGTGCTCGGCGACCTCGGGGTCGAGGTTGTTCTGCAGCATCCGCAGGGCGGCTTCCTGCTGCCATCCCAGGGCACTCAGTTCCGTACCGCGCGGCGCTCGGACGGGGCGGGGTCCTGACATGATCTGCCTCCTAGCGGACTGTTGCAGTAGATATTCACATCCTCGCTTCTTGAATAGAGCTAGTCAATAGATGAGTGGGCCAGCGGGGGCGTGGCGCGGATGTTTGGCTGGGATGTATGGGCACAGACAGGGACACGACGGAGGATTCAGTGAGCGACGGGGCAACAGGGACCAGGGTGCCTTCGACGGGGACGCCGTCGACCGGGACGTCTTCAGCGGCGGCGCCTTCGGGCGGGGCTTCGGCCGGCGGGGCGCCTTCGGCTGATGCGCCCTCGGCGGGCGGGGCGCCTTCGGGTGAGGCGCCCTCGGCGGGCGAGTCCGGCTCCGATCGCGTGGCGCGGCGCGACGATGCCGTACGGGCCGCCGTGGAGCATGGGCTGCTGGGGCCCGAGGCCCCCATCATCGCCCTCCTCGACGTTCCCGGCATCAAGGCCTCGGTGGCGGAGCTGCGGGCCGCCTTCGACGCGGTGACGGCGCCGGGCACACCCGTGCTGCACGCCTTCGCGGTGAAGGCGACCCCGCTGGTGCCCGTACTGCGGCTGCTGCACGAGCACGGCATCGGCGCGGAGGTCGCGAGCCCCGGCGAGCTCGCCCTCGCACGGGCGGCCGGAGTGCCGCCCTCCGAGACCGTGCTCGACTCACCCGCCAAGACGATCGCCGAGCTGCGCGAGGCGCTGGCGCTGGGCATCGCCGTCAACGTGGACAATCCGCAGGAGCTGGACCGCGTCGACGGCCTGGTGGGGGACCTGCCCGACCGGCCGAAAGGCGGTCCCGCGGGATCCCCGCACCCCCGCTCCCCCATCGGGATCCGGGTGAACCCGCAGGTCGGCGGGGGCTCCATCGAGGCGTTGTCGACGGCGACGGCGACCTCGAAGTTCGGGGTCGCGCTGCGCGACGAGGGTGCCCGGGAGTGGATCGTCCAGGCGTACGCCGACCGTCCGTGGCTGACCCGGCTGCACGCGCACACCGGATCGCAGGGCATCCCGCTCTCGCTGATGGCGCGGGGGATCGCGGAGACGTACGCCCTCGCCGAGGAGATCAACCGGCGTGTCGGGCGGCGGCAGATCGACACCCTCGACATCGGCGGCGGACTGCCGGTCAACTTCGGCTCCGACGTCACGACCCCGACGTACGCGCAGTACGCACGGCTGCTCGCCGAGGCGGTGCCGGGGCTCTTCGACGGGCGGTACGGGCTGGTCACCGAGTTCGGGCGGTCACTGCTGGCCAAGCACGGGACCGTGGTCGCGCGGGTCGAGTACGCGAAGTCCGCCGGGGGCCGGCCGGTCGCGGTGACGCACGCCGGGGTGCAGATCGCGACGCGCACGGTGTACGCGCCCGGGTCCTGGCCGCTGCGGATCGCCACGTACGACGCGTTGGGGCGCCCCAAGGCGGGGCCGGACGTCGTCCAGGACATCGCGGGGCCCGCCTGTTTCGCGGGCGACCTGCTCGCCGAGGGGCGCGCGCTCCCGCTGCTCGAACAGGGTGACTACGCGGCGGCGTTGGACACGGGTGCGTACTACTTCGCCCACCATTACGCGTACAACTCCCTGGCCCGGCCCGGCGTTTACGGCTTCGCGTCGGTCGAGGGCGGCAATGGCAACGGGGGTAACGGGGGTGGGGACGTGCGGTTCGCAGTCGTACGGGAGCCGCAGGGCGTCGAGGAGATCGTCGCGGAGTCGGGCGGCGCGCGGCCGACGGCACTCACGGCGCTGTAGCTCCCCCTGCCCCCGGCACCCGACACCCGACACCCGACACCCGACGCCCGGCACCCGGCACCCGGCACCTGGCACTCCGAAATAGAACACGGCGTGCGTGGCCTCGCCGCGCACCCCTGCGGACCTGCGAGCGCCCCCTGGCGCGCCATCGCAACGCCCTGACCGGCATCCGAACAGCCTCAAGAGGACTGAAAATATGGTCAGTTGACCCACCTTAGTCACCGCGCGCATGTTCCACAGGAAAATGCCAGATCGCTCACCCGTCGCGCACACGTTGCGTAACTTCGGCGTCACTCGGCCGAACCCTTTGGCGGGAGGGGATACGTGGTGCCCGGAATCGACGAGTGCCTACTGGAAGCCATGCGACTGCCCGGTGCCCGGGGCGCCGCGGTGGTCGACTGGACCAGCGGGCTGGCCCTGGGCACGGTCGGGGACGCCCCGGGGGGTGACCACGAGACGACCGCGGCGGAGGCGGCCGAGCTCGCCCGGCTCGCCGCGGAGCACAAGGCGTTCGCCCCGTCCGACGGGTCCGACTGGTCCGAGCAGGAGACCCCGGTCGAGGACCTGATCGTCAGCAACCGTGACAGTTACCACCTGCTGCGGTTCGTCAGAACCACGTTCGACAGCAGCGTGTTCCTGCATCTGTGGCTGGACCGGGCGGACGGCAATCTCGCGCTGGCCCGGATCCGGCTCGGCGAGATGGCCGGACGGCTGGTACTGGGATGACGACGGTCAGAACACCGCCCGCACTCGAACTCGCCGTGCACAAGGACAGTGGCCAGGACCACGACCGCAGCAACGACAGCAACAACGACAGGGCGGCGGTCCCCGTCGGCCTCTCGCCCATGCTCAGCCGACTCGCCGCCGAGCGGGCCACCGGCGTACTGGTGCGCGAGCGCGGGGTGCTCTACCTCTGTGACGGAGAGGTCGTGCACGCCGAGAGCCCCGCCACCCCCTCGCTCGACGTGCTGCTCACCGCCCGCGGAGTGCTGGCGGCCGAGTCCTGGCGGGAGGCGGTCGCCGAGGCCGGGGCACGGCGACGGGTCGGGCGATTCCTGGTCGAGCGCGGGCGGATCGCCGAGGGCGCGCTGGAGCTGTGCCATCTCGGGGCGCTGTACGACGCGGCGTACTTCGTGCTAGGGCCGAGCAGCACTCCGGCCCGGTTCCGGTACGGGGCCGCGCACTGGCTCGGACCCGTGCGTCCCGTGCCCGTGGCCGCGGTGGAGCGTGAGACGCTGCGCCGCCGCCAGCTGCTGCACCGGGTCTGGCCCGACCCGGCGACGGACACC
>LRTP01000108.1 GCA_001550305.1 Streptomyces diastatochromogenes | reverse complement strand
CGGGCCGGGCGGGGGCGGGCCGGGCCGGGTGCGGTGGGATGGCTGCACGGTGGTTCACGACGCCCGCCTCTCGTCATGTCGGCTGTGCGCCGGAGCTGCCCGGCAGCTGCCAGCCTAACGTCGCCGCAGGTGGGAGGCCTGTTTCCTCGAGCGGGTATGGAGCGGGCCGCGAAGCGGTCTCGATTTCCCGCGGCGGACGGCGGGCGCTGCTGACCAGATACCGGCCGTGGAGGAGATGGGTGGCCAGAATCCACCGCGCCGCGCCGTCCGGCCCGCCCGCCAGGACCGTACGGCCCTGCTCGTCGCGGCGGAACCCGACCGCCGAGAAACGGCGCCGCATGCCGTGCCCGAGCGCCTTGGTGTAGGCCTCCTTGAGGGTCCACAGGTGCAGCAGCCGCAGCGCCCGCTCGTCCTCGCCCAGCGCGGCGAGCTCCGCGGCCTCGTCCGGGGTGCACACGTAGGGGTGCAGCAGCTCGAAAGAGGGCCGGCGGGTGACGGGCTCGGCGTCCACCCCGATCGGCCCGCTGCAGCTGATGCCGACCACGATCAGCTCGTCGGTGTGGGCCAGGCTCACCTCGGCCTCGGCCAGGCCGCGCAGATGCGGGCGGCCGCCCGGCCGGTAGGCGAGGTCCAGGGCGTCCGCGGGAACCTGGAGCGCGGCGGCCGCGGTGTGCTTGAGGACCATCCGGGAGACGGCGAACCGCAGCCGGCCCGCCGGGGCGGCCGTCTGCCGGTAACGCGGCCAGTCACGGCCGAGCAGAGACCGCAGCCCGGGATCCAGCAGCGCCGCCGCCAGCCACTGCCCCCAGGTGGTGTGCACCAGGGCATGGCCCTGCCCGGCAAGCTGGTCGTGCACCTGCTCCCACGGCCCGTCCGGCCCCGCCACATGCAACAACGGCCCCGGCGACAGCCCGGACAGCCCCCCGGCCCCCCACCCGGACGACAGACCAGCCGGCAGACCCGGCGGCACACCGGACGGCGCACCGGACGGCGGACCGGGCAGCGGAACAGGCGAGGTCCCCGGCGG
>LRTP01001078.1 GCA_001550305.1 Streptomyces diastatochromogenes | reverse complement strand
TCGGCCGGGTGGACGGTCTGCGGACGGCGTCGGACATCTCGCTCGCCCTGGGGCGGCCCGCGTTCCACACCCTCGTCGACGTCCGCCGGCTGGCCGCGGCCGGGCTCGTCACGGCGGCGAACGCGCCCGAGCGTGCGCCGTTGCCCAAGGTGCTCACCCAGTCTTCCGCCGATCCCGACGTCGCGTTGTTGCGCCGGCTCCGAGACGCGCTGGAGGCCCTGTGATCCGCGCGCTGCGACAGCGTGCCGAGAGGAGACTGCTGATGGCGGCGGAACCCGAAGTCCTCGACGAGCTGCACCGGTTGAGGGCCCGTGTGCCCCAGCTGACCGGTGCGCTGGCGGCCAGCGTCGACGGACTCGTACTCGCCCACGACACACCCGGAGTGGAGCCCGAGGGCGTGGCCGCGCTCACCGCGGCCGCGCTGGGGGTGGCCGTGCGGATGGCGGACGCCACCGGGCAGGGCGAGTTCCGCGAGCTGCTGGTGCGCGGCGTCGACGGCTATGTGGCGACGTACGCGGCGGGCGGCTCCGCCGTGCTGACGCTGCTGGCCCAGGACCGGGTCAACGTCGGCCGGCTGCATCTGGAGGGGCGCCGTTCCGGTACCCGGATCGGCGAGCTCGTGGAGGCCGCGACGGCGCGCGGCGAACCGGTCACCCCGGCGCGGGCTCCCACGCGGCAGGCCTCCATGCCGACGCGCACCCGTACGGCGCGCGGCACTCCCCGAACGCCCCCGCA
>LRTP01001077.1 GCA_001550305.1 Streptomyces diastatochromogenes | reverse complement strand
ACCCCCAACACCCCTACCGCATCGGAAAGCTGACCGAAGAGTCGGACGGAAAGTCGGACCGAAGGTCGGGCCGAAGAGTCGGACCGAAAAGTCGGACCGAAAAGTCGGACCGACAAGCCGAAAGGAAGAACCACACCATGACCAACACCGAGACCGCGCTGAAGGAAGCACTCGCCTCGATCGAGGGCGCGACCGGAGCCGCCCTCGTCGACTACACCAGCGGAATGGCGCTGGGCACGATCGGCGGCAGCAAGGGCTTCGACCTCACCGTGGCGGCGGCGGGCAACACCGACGTCGTCCGCGCCAAGATCCGCACCATGGAGCACCTCGGACTGAAGGGCGAGATCGAGGACATCCTGATCACGCTGTCCGACCAGTACCACCTGATCCGGCTGATCAAGGGGCGCGGCGGCAACGGGCTCTTCCTGTACCTGGTGCTCGACGCCAAACGGTCCAACCTTGCGATGGCCCGGCACCAGCTGAAGAGGATCGAGGCGGACCTCGAGGTGTAGCGACCCCCTGTCGCCGCCTCGGGTCAGCGGCGTCGCGCTCCGCCGGGCGCGGCGTCGCCGGCCGCCACT
>LRTP01001076.1 GCA_001550305.1 Streptomyces diastatochromogenes | reverse complement strand
TCTCCCGCCCCGCCCCCACCCCGTCCGACCGCTTGACGCCCCCTTGTTAACCGCTTAAGTTAATCGCATCAGTGAAGCGCTTAACCTCAGTACACCCAGCGAGGACCGCCGCGTGCCCACCGACGTCCACCAGCACATCTGGCCGCCCGCCTTCGTCGAGCAGCTGCGCGCCCGCACCGCACCGCCGTACCTCGACGGCTGGACCCTGCACCTGGCGGGCGAGCCGCCGTACGAGGTCGACCCGGCCGACCACGACGTCGCGGCCCGCACCGCACTCGCCCACGCCGACGGCCTGGACCTGGCCCTGGTCTCCCTCTCCAGCCCGCTCGGCATCGAACACCTGCCGCCCGCCGAGGCCGCCCCGCTGCTCGCCGCCTTCCACGACGGCGCCCTCGCCCTCCCGGCCCCCTTCGGCGTCTGGGCCTCGCCCTGCCTGTCGGCGCCGGAAACAGCCCCGGACGCGGTCGAGCGCGAACTCCGCCGGGGCTGCGCGGGCCTCCAGCTCCCCGCCACCGCCCTGCTGGACGCGGCCGGCTGGGACTTCTGCGCACCCCTCCTCGACGTCCTCACCCGCCACGACAAGCCGCTGTTCGTCCACCCGGGCACGGCCCCGCCCACCCCGGGCACCCCGCCCTGGTGGCCCGCGCTGGTCCCCTACGTCCACCAGATGCACGCGTCCTGGTTCGCCTTCCGCGCCTTCGGCCGCGTCCGTCACCCACGTCTGCGCGTCTGCTTCGCCGCCCTCGCGGGACTCGCCCCGCTGCACGGCGAACGGTTCGCGGCGCGCGGCGGCGGGCGCGGCGAGGTCGACTTCGACGCCTTCTACGAGACCTCGTCGTACGGGACGCGTGCCGTGGACGCGCTCGTACGGGCCGTCGGCATCGACGTGGTCGTCAGCGGCAGCGACCGCCCCTACGCCTCGCCCACCGTCCCCGACCTCGGCGCGGCCGCCGCCGTCCACGCCCTGCGCACCGTCAACCCCGCCCGCCTCCTGAAGGGAGCCACCCCATGACGTACGAGGCCCTGCCGGACCGCACGCTCGACAAGCGCGAGCTCCAGGCCCTCGTCGACGACCTCGCCACCCGCCCCGAACTCTGGCGCGAACAGGTCGCGTTCTCCGACGAGGAGCGGCACTACGCGTCGCTGTACCGCGACGAGTACGTCGATGTCTGGCTGCTGTGCTGGACCCGGCGCAACGACACCGGCTGGCACGACCACGACATCTCCTCCGGCGCGGTCGGCGTCGTACAGGGCGCGCTGACCGAGTCCAACCCGCGCATCGGCGGCAGCCATCTGTCCGTCACCGTCGGCGCGGGCGAGTCCTTCTGTTTCGGCCCCGAGCACATCCACCGCCTGACCGGCGCCACCGACGACGCGGTGTCGATCCACGCGTACTCGCCGCCGCTGTGGCGCCTGGGCCAGTACGACATCACCGAGGACGGTCTGATGCGCCGGATCTCCGTCTCGTACGCGGACGAGCTGCGACCCCTGGACCTTCCCGTGGACAGCTCGGCCGCCTGATCAAGGGGCGGTATCGCGGCAGCGATGATCCGACGACGATTCAACCAAGGATCATTAAATCGACACTCAGGGTGAGTGCGTGTGTGCGTACGGTGATCGAGCGCTACGAGCACAACTCCCGAGGGAGCGTCATGCCCCCGAACCGCAGGGCCTTTCTGGCGGCGACCACCGCCTCCGTACTCACCACCACCGCGTCGACTCCGGCCATCGCCGCGCCCCGCTCCCGGCCGGCGACCGCCCGCGCGGCGCTCGACGAACTCCTCGCGGGCAACCGGCGGTACGCCGCCGGGCAACCCCGTCATCCGCACGAGGAGCGCGCCCGGCGGCATGTCCTCGCCGCCGGGCAGCACCCGTTCGCGGTCGTCGTCGGCTGCATCGACTCCCGCGTCCCGCCCGAGCTGGTCTTCGACCAGGGGATCGGGGATCTGCTCTGCATAAGGACCGCCGGGCAGGTGCTCGACGAGGCGGTCCTCGCATCCGTCCAGTACGGGGTGGAGGAGCTGGGCGTTCCCCTCGTGCTGGTGCTGGGGCACGAGCGCTGCGGGGCCGTCGCGGCGACGCTCGAACACCTCCGTACGGGGGAACGCGCGCCCGGCCATCTCGCCCTTCTGGTGGACGAGATCACGCCCGCGGCGCTCCGCACCCGGGCGGTGCCCGGGGACTGGGCCGACCACACCGTGCGGGCGCAGGCGGCCTGGGTCCGGGACGCTATCCGGGCGGACCCGGCCTTCACCGCGGCGCATGTGGCCGCCGCGCGGTTCGACCTCGACTCCAGCCTGGTCACCCTCCTCCCCTAGGGCCTGTCCGGCCTCCTCCCCTCGGGCCTGTCCGGCGGATGTCGGGCCGGATGTGCCCCCGGGGGTGCAGCCCAGTCCCAACAGGGGGGCTATCCCCAGTGCCACGGGGGCCGTCGCTCCCTAACGTGAACTGCATGACCGGTAGGGAAGCGGGCGGCGACGCCGAACTGAAGAAGGAACTCGACGCCACCCTGCACGCGCGCAGGGAATTGGGCGAGGAGTACGAGTCCGCGCTCGTCGACTCGTTCCTGGAGAAGGTCGAACAGCGCCTCGACGGCGCGGTGGACCGCCGGGTACGGCGGCAGCTGGCCGAGCAGCAGATGGTGGTGGCCCGCGGTTCGCGCTCCCCGCAGGGGGCGACCGACTCGTGGGGGGAACGCTTCGGTTTCGGGATCGTGTCGCTGGTCCTGGCGGTCCCTCTGTCCGCGATCGGCGGCGGCGTGGCGCATCTGCCCGGCCTGTTGGTCGCCTGGGCCGGCATCGTGGGCGTCAACGTGGTCCAGGCCGCGCGCGTCACCCCGAACTTCTTCGGCCGCCGCAGGGCGAAGTCGGACTCCGACTGGGAGGACTAGGGGCTCCGACCGGGAGGACTGGGGACTCCGACCGGGAGGGCCAGGACCTGGAGCGCGGTACATCGTCGGGCACGTGGAGAGGGCCCGGCACCTGTGACAGGTGCCGGGCCCTCTCCACGTGTTGCGCGGGGACCGCCGCACCCCCGTTACCGGGGGGCGGGACGACGGCGGTCCCCGCGAGGGACGCGGGCCGGGTCAGGGCCGGGCTTGCGCGTCCGTGGCGTCCATGGAGGTCCGGGAGCCGCTCCGGAGGTCCTTGGCGCCGTTTTGGCGTCGGCCGGGGCGGGGAGCCGCTCCCGCCCTGCCGACACCCACTAATGTGCCGGACCCGTGTTAAGCGGGTGCTGCGCGGACGTGACGCGCTCGTACCACTTCCGCGAAGTTCCCTGCCGAAAGGCAGGAAGATCCCCCTCAGGAGGGGAACTTCGGGAAATATCCTCCTGCCACCTGCGGAAATCGCCCCGACCGGCGCCTTCTTGCCCGCGGGCCGCCCGTCGGCGCCTACTGCTTGGCGCCGCCCTTGGCGAGGAAGGACAGCAGGTCCTGGCGGCTGACGACACCGGTGGGCTTGCCCTCGACGAGCACGATCGCCGCGTCGGCGCTGCCGAGCACGGACATCAGGTCGCCGACCGGTTCGCCGGAGCCGACCTGCGGCAGCGGCGCCGACATGTGCTTCTCCAGCGGGTCCTGCAACGAAGCCCGCTGGGTGAACAGGGCGTCGAGCAGCTCCCGTTCGACGACGGACCCGACGACCTCGGCGGCCATCACGTCCGGGTGCCCGGCGCCCGGCTTGACGATCGGCATCTGCGAGACGCCGTACTCGCGCAGCACCTCGATGGCCTCGCCGACCGTCTCGTCCGGGTGCATGTGGACGAGGGAGGGGATGGCGCCGGACACCTTGTCGTTGAGCACGTCCGCGACGCGCGCGCTCGGGCCGGAGTCCTCCAGGAACCCGTAGTCGGCCATCCACTCGTCGTTGAAGATCTTGCTGAGGTACCCGCGCCCGCTGTCGGGGAGGAGCACGACCACGACGTCGTCGGGTCCGAGCCGCTCGGCCACCCGCAGCGCGGCGACCACGGCCATCCCGCAGGAGCCGCCGACGAGCAGGCCCTCCTCCTTCGCGAGCCGCCGCGTCATCTGGAAGGAGTCCTTGTCGGACACGGCCACGATCTCGTCCGCGACCGTACGGTCGTACGCCGTCGGCCAGAAGTCCTCACCGACGCCCTCGACGAGGTACGGCCGCCCGGACCCGCCGGAGTACACGGACCCCTCCGGGTCGGCGCCGACGACCTTGACCTTGCCGTCGCTCGCGTCCTTCAGATAGCGCCCGGTCCCGGAGATCGTGCCGCCGGTGCCGACGCCCGCCACGAAATGGGTGATCCGCCCCTCCGTCTGCTCCCACAGCTCGGGGCCGGTGGAGTGATAGTGCGAGAGGGGGTTGTTCGGGTTGGAGTACTGGTCGGGCTTCCAGGCGCCGGGCGTCTCACGGACCAGCCGGTCGGAGACGTTGTAGTACGAGTCCGGGTGCTCCGGGTCGACGGCCGTGGGGCAGACGACGACCTCGGCGCCGTACGCCCGCAGCACGTTGATCTTGTCCGTGCTCACCTTGTCGGGGCAGACGAAGATGCACTTGTAGCCCTTCTGCTGGGCCACGATGGCCAGCCCGACCCCGGTGTTTCCGCTGGTGGGCTCGACGATCGTGCCGCCGGGCTTGAGGGCGCCGCTCTCCTCCGCGGCCTCGATCATGCGCAGGGCGATGCGGTCCTTCACGGACCCGCCGGGGTTGAAGTACTCAACCTTCGCCAGGACGGTCGCCTGGATACCCGCGGTCACGTTGTTGAGCCTCACCAGCGGGGTGTTGCCGACGAGACTGATCATCGAGTCGTGGAATTGCACCGTTGTCTCCGGAGCTGCGTTTTAACAGGAATGGTCCCGTCAGCCTAAGGCCCTGGGTGACGGTTCACTCGCCGTTGAGATTGGCCGACCTGCTCCACGGGGCAAGCAGTGTTTGTACGGCTACGAGGAGGTGGCGGCGACGTATGTCGAGCTTGTCGAGGGCGAGGGTGGCACGGCGGATCGCGGCGGGCGCGGCGTACGGCGGCGGCGGGATCGGGCTGGTGGGTGCCGCGGCGGTCGGGCTGGTGCTGGCCGAGGTACAGCTGGCGAAGCGCCATGTGGGCAACGGGCACGCGCACGCGCCCCGCGCGGACGGTCTCTACGGGTACGCGTACGCCGTGCAGGACGGGCCGCCGCTGCGGCTGACCATGCTGGGTGACTCGACGGCGGCAGGGCAGGGCGTGCACCGGGCCCGCCAGACGCCCGGCGCGCTGCTGGCGTCCGGGCTCGCGGCGGTCGCCGAACGCCCCGTGGAGATGTGCAACGTCGCGCTGCCCGGTGCCCAGTCCGACGACCTCGACCGGCAGGTCGCGGTCGCCCTCGCGGACACCTCGCGGGTGCCGGACGTCTGCGTGATCATGATCGGCGCCAACGATGTCACCCACCGGATGCCGCCGACGCGGTCGGTCCGCCATCTGTCGGCCGCGGTGCGACGGCTGCGTACGGCGGGGGCGGAGGTGGTCGTCGGGACCTGCCCCGACCTCGGCACGGTGGAGCAGGTCCAGCAGCCGCTGCGCTGGCTGGCCCGCCGCGCCTCGCGCCAGCTCGCCGCCGCGCAGACCATCGGCACGGTCGAGCAGGGCGGCCGTACCGTCTCACTGGGCGACCTGCTGGGACCCGAGTTCGAGGCGAATCCGCGCGAGCTGTTCGGCCCCGACAACTACCACCCCTCGGCGGAGGGGTACGCGACGGCGGCGATGGCCGTCCTGCCCACCGTCTGCGCGGCGCTGGGCCTCTGGCCGGCCGAGGAGGAACGCCCGGACGTCTCCCGTCGCGAGGGCTTCCTGCCGGTCGCACGGGCCGCGGCGGAGGCGGCGTCCGAGCCGGGCACCGAGGTCACGGCCGCCATGCCCACGGG
>LRTP01001075.1 GCA_001550305.1 Streptomyces diastatochromogenes | reverse complement strand
GGTGCGCCGCCGCACTCGCCTTCCTGGTCCTGCTGTTCGTGGCACCGCGGCGTTTTCCGGTCCTCAGGAATCCCGGGGACTGAGAAGAGCCGGCCGCCCAGGGCGGCAGGGCCGGAGTGGAACGGTCGGTTAACTTCCGGTGTAAATACGGGTAACACCCCGGGTCGCCGAAGTAAGCGCATACCGACCGCTCAGTTTGGTGAAAGCCTCACGCATACCGGCTACCTGCGAGTAGCGTGCGTGCCTCGCCCACCCCCCAACTCCCTGCGGTCCGCACCGGGCCCGAGCCACGCAAGGAGATCACGGGATGCAAGACGCGTTCTCGTCCCCCGAGCACCAAAGGCGGCACCAGCCGCCGTACGACCCGCTCTACCCACCGCCGCACTCGTCCCCACCCCCGCCCCCACACCACACGTCGCCCGCGCACCTCACCTATCCCTGGCAACCGCAGCCCCAGCCACCCGAGCCCGAGAGAAAGCGACAACCGCGTCACCACGCACTCGGCCGGCACAGCGACATCCGCGTCCTGCGCGGCGCCTACCGCCGGCAACGTCGGGTCGCGACGCTCACCGCGCTCGGCTACTTCACCCTCTTCCTCTTCCTGTCGGCGTTCGCGCCGGGGCTGATGGCGAGCGAAGTCTCCGGCGGACTGCCGACCGGACTGCTGCTCGGCCTGCTCCAGGTGCCGGTGACCTGCCTGGCGATCGGGCTGTACGAGTACACCGCGCGCCGGCGCGTCGACCCGATCGCGGACCGGATCCGCCGGCAGACCCAGCTGGACGCGAAGCGGGAGGCGGCCCGATGAGCCGGGTGTCCGAGGTGACCGCCCTGACGAGCATGGTCGGGTTCAGCAGTTCCGCGCGGGCCATGTCACTGGTGGCGTTCACGGCCGTCGCCACGATCACGCTGCTGCTGTGCGTGATGACCGGACCGGACCGCGACGACCTCGACGAGTTCTACACGGGCTACGGCTCCCTGTCGCCGATGCGCAACGGCCTCGCCATCGCCGGGGACTACATCTCCGCCGCGACCGTCCTCGGCACCGGCGGCGTCATCGCCCTCGCCGGGTACGACGGTGTCGTCCTCGCCCTCAGCACCGCCCTGTCGCTGATGCTGCTGATGTTCCTGCTGGCCGAACCACTGCGCAACGCGGGCCGGTTCACCATGGGCGACGCGCTCGCCCGACGGATGCCGGGGCGCGCGGTACGCATCACGGCGTGCGCCGCGACCCTCGTCGCCCTGCTGCCACTGATGCTGGTCCAACTCGCCGGCGCGGGCGATCTGCTGGCCTTCATCCTCGGCTTCTCCAGCGACTCCCTCAAGACCGGCTGCATCATCGGCCTCGGCACACTGATGATCAGCTACGCGGCGATCGGCGGCATGAAGGGCACCGCCCTCATCCAGATCCTGAAGATCGTGATGCTGCTCGGCTCGGGCACGGTGGTCTCCGCCCTCATCCTGCAGCGCTTCGGCTGGGACCCCGGGGCCCTGTTCGACACCGCCGCCCGCAACAGCGGCGTCGGAACCGCGTTCCTGCACTCCGGCCTGCAGTTCGCGGGCGGACCCAACCCCCGTATCGACATGATCAGTTCGGAGCTGACCGTGGTCCTCGGCGGCGCCTGCCTGCCGCACATCACCATGCGCATGTACACCGCGGGCAGCGCCCGCCAGGTCCGCCGCTCGATGTCCTGGGCGGTGCCCTGCGTGGCCGTCTTCGTGCTGGTCATCACGGTCGTCGGGTTCGGGGCCACGGCGCTGATCGGACGGCCCGTGATCGCGGCCGCCGACCCGCAGGGCAACACGGCGTACCTGCTGGGATCCAGGGCCGCGTTCGGACCGGATGTGTCGACGGCCGAGACCCTCCTCTTCACGACCGTGACGACAGCGATCTTCCTCACGCTCCTCGCCTCGGTCGCCGGGATGATCCTCGCCTGCGCCAACTCCCTCGCCCACGATGCGTTCGCCGGGCGGATCCGGGAACTGTCCCCGCGCCGCGAGATGACCCTCGCCCGCGTCTCCGCGCTCGCGGTCGGCGCACCGGCGATCCTGCTCGCCACCTTCGTCCAGCACCGCAGCCTGCAACCCCTGGTCACGCTGTCGTTCTGCCTGGGCGCCTCGGCCATAGCGCCCGCGCTGGTCTACGGCCTCTTCTGGCGCCGCTACACCCGCACGGGCCTGCTGTGCACCCTCATCGGCGGAACGCTGACCGTCCTGATCCTCATGACCGGCACCAACCTGGTCTCCGGCTCCCCCACCTCGGCCTTCCCCGAGGCCGACTTCAACTGGTTCCCGTTCACCACCACCGGCCTCGTGTCCATTCCCCTGGGCTTCGCCTACGGATGGCTGGGGACGGTGATCTCCGGGCGCCGCAAGGCGGAGGAACAGCGCAGACAGTACGAGGCGGTGGAGGGGTGGATCCTGGCGGGGGCGGTACGGAGAACACCGTAAGGAGCAGCGCTACTCCACCGGAGCCCGCCCGGTCAGCGTCATGAGACTCGTACGCACCTGTTCCATCTGCGCCCGTACGTCGTCCCACCGCTCCCCGTGCTCACCCAGCACCCGCTCCGTCTCCCGAACGATCCGCTCCTCCCGAACACGGGCCTCGGCCAACACCTCAGCGGCTCGCGCCGTCGCACCTTCCTGCTCGAGCCTGGCCGCCTCCTCGGCCTCGGCCAACGCACGCTCGGCCTCGGCCAACGCCGCCTCGGCGCGCACCCCCCGCTTCACGTGGTGCGCGTCGAGCCCGGCCGCCCGCTCCACCGCCGCACGCTCCGCCTCCTCCCAGCGCTCCGCGTGTTCCCGCTCCTGGTCGGCGAGGAAGCCTTCGGTGCGCTGCCGCACCTCGCGCAGCGCCGCCAGCACCTCCCCCCGGCCCTCCTTGACCGCGCGACGGGCGGCGATCCGCATCTCGTCGGCCTCGGCGCGGGCGGCGAGGAGACGGTGCCGGGCGCGCTCCTCGGCCTCGCCGCGCAGCTCGTCGGCGTACGCCTGCGCCGCCTCACGCATCCGCCGCCCCTCCGCCTCGGCCTCCTCGACGGCCAGCCGAGCCGCGCTCCGCGCGTTCTCGCGCACCACCGCGGCCTCCTCCTCGCCGAGTTCGCGAATCCGGCAGGCGCGCTCGCCGAGCGTCTCGTACGTCTGCGGGGCCAGCCGCGCCACGACCTCCCGCAGCCGCCCGACCTCCGCGTCCATCTCCTTGGCCAGGACGGTCAACCGGGCGGCCCGTTCCCAGGCGGTGTCGCGGACCCGCGAGAGCGCAGCGAAGTACGCGTCGACCTGCTCGGGACGGTAACCGCGTCCCCATACGGTCACGAAGCCGTGCGGCGACACCGATGCGCTGCTCATCCCTGGGCCCCTCTCCACTGTGCGACGTACAACACGATGTGGCGCACATCTTGGTGGATCAGGCGTAAGTGTTCATAACGCGACACTCCGCGCATTTGTAGCGGTCAGTCGCGTAAAAAAAGGGTTGGACCCGGTCGTACGACCGGGTCCAACCCTTTCGGCTCCCTGACGGACGCTCAGCGCCGCATCACAGCAGGCCGTCCCACATCTGCTCCAGCAGCACCGACCACCAGCTCTCCGGCGAACCGAGCGCCGCCGGGTCGAGCGAGGCGAGCTGCGCCTGGAAGTCGACGGTCCAGCGACCCGCCTGCTCCTGGTTGAGCCCGAACCGCAGCCGCCACATCCGGCCGAGCAGAGCCAGACAGCGCGCGAACTCGGGCAGCCCCGTGTTCACGAACTGCGGCGGCACCGAGGCACCGCCCGGACCCACCTCCACCGGCACGGCCACGATGTTCGCGGTGCCGTACTGGACACAGATCGCCTTGCCGAAGTCACTGCCCATGACGAGGTACGAGCCCGCGTCCGCGGCCGGCTGCACCCCACGCTCCTGCGCCAGCTCGGCGAGCGTCGGCACCGGACGGCCCGGCTGTGCCTGCGCCCAGAAGAACGGGCCCATGTCGACCGGTAGTCCGGCCACCACCAGCGTGTGCGCCACGATGTTCGGCACACCCTGCCGCGACACCGCGGCCTGGTCGAACCGGAACAGACCAGGCCCGAACGCCGCCGCCAGCTCCTGCCCGATCGCCTCCGGCGGAACCGGCGGCGCGGGCTGCACCGGCGGAATCGGCGCCCGCACCGGCGCCGGACGCGCGGGACCGTCCGCCACCTGGTGCAACTCGCCCTGGTGCGCGAGGAGCTGGTGCATACCCTGCTGACGGCTCGCGTGATCCGTGCCGTACGGCGCGATGCTGGTGATCCGCGCCTGCGGCCAGCTCTCCCGGATCATCCGCGCGCAGTACGCGCCCGGCAGCTCGCACGACTCCAACTCCGTGTGCAGCTCCAGAACTTGCTGCGGCGGCACGTTCATCGCGCGCAGCTCGTGCAGGATCTGCCACTCCGGGTGCGGGGTCCCCGGCGCCGAGCGCCGGATCAACTGCTGCTCGGAACCGTCCTGCGCGCGGTAGCGCAGTACGGCCTGATACCCCGGCCCGACGGTCGGCTGACCGGCCTGCGGGTAGCCGTACGCCGGAGGCTGCTGCCCCGGGGGCATCGGCTGACCGGGCATCGGCTGACCGGGCATGGGCTGTCCGGGCATGGGCTGTCCCGGCATCGGCTGCGGCGCGCCCGGAGGCATGCCAGGGGCCTGCGGGGGCGGCGGTACACCGGGACCGGCGACCGGAGGACCGGCCGGAGGACCGGCCAGCATGGTGGCGGCGTGGTGCACACCGCCCGGGGGCGGGGTGCCCGGAGCCTGCGGAGCACCGGGCGCACCAGGTGCACCGGGCGTACCCGGAGGCTGGGGCGCGCCCATCGCCTCGAAGGCGACGGCGAACGCTTCCACGATCGCCCGCGGCGAGTCGA
>LRTP01001074.1 GCA_001550305.1 Streptomyces diastatochromogenes | reverse complement strand
CTGCCCCTGCGGGTACCCGTACCCGGGCGCACCGGGCGGGGGCGAGCCCTGCGGAACACCGGGAGGCGGAGGGGGAGGAGGCGTCCCGGGAGCACCACCGGGCCCCTGCGGGTAGCCGTACGCGGCCGGCGGTCCAGAAGGAGGCGTGCCCTGCGGCACACCAGGGGCCGGAACACCAGGCACCGGCACACCAGGAGGCGGCGTGCCCGGCATGCCCGGCGCACCCGGGCCTGCCTGTGGGTAGCCGTACGCCGGCGGGGCCGTGCGGTCGTCGACCGCGGGCGCCTGTGCCGTGCGCGGGAGTTGACTGCCGCCGGACATCAGAGCCGTCTTGGCGTCCGGGGTCACACCGGGCGGCGCACCCGGACCCGCCTGGTCGTCGACGTCGGTCAGCGGCGGCGCGAACACGGTCGCCGGCAGCGGCACGGAACGGTCCTCGCCCCCGTCCCCGGCGGTGTCCGTCCCCGCCCACGGAGTCGCCGAAGCGGGCACGCCCGGCGCCCCCACGGCATCCCGCGGACCTGCGTCCCGCTCGTCACCGGCCGCGGCGGCGGGCCACGACGGCGGCGCGTCCGAAGGAGAAGAAGGAGCGGGAGGAGAAGACGGAGAGGGGGCCGTCGAACCACCCGCCGCGGAAGCCCCGTTGGCATGGGAACCCGCACCGGAACCCGCACCGAGGCCGCCCCCGGTACCCGCGCCATGGGCACCGCCGGCCGTCGCACCCGCCCGCCGATCCGGAATACCCAGCTTGTCCGCCGCCTCCTGCAACCACTCCGGAGGGCTCAGCAAGAACGACGTCTGGTTCAGATCGACCCGGGCCGGAGGTGCCGGGGCCGCTTCCGGGGACGCCTGCGGCACCCCGTACTCCTCCTCGTACCGGCGGATCACCTCACCGACCGGCAGCCCGGGCCAGAGCGTCGCCTCCCCGCTGTCCCGCGCGATGACGAGCCGCTGCGCGCCCCCGTCGGAACGCGGACCGTCGACGCGGTCCTCGGCCCACACCACGAACCCGAGTTCGAACTCCCGCACCCGCACCTCACGGTGCTGGTACCCGGGCACCTCGCCGTTGATCCACTCTTCCGCGCGCTCCTGCGCCTGCGCGAAGGTCACCATCGGACGTTCACTCCCCCAGGGAAGAGACGGGAACGGCACGCGCGAAGCCACCGTCCACCATCAGGTTCGCCACCGTCTCCAACTCCGGCGGATTGCCCGCGAGTCGGGACAGGAACTGGTCGAAGTCGGCGCCGCAGGGCAACAACAGCCGCTGCACACGCTCGGCCGGCGGCCAGGCGTCCTGGTCGCGGGCATCGTCGTACGCACAGAACCAGACCGAGCCGATCGCGTCACCCTTCACCTTGACGGCGAGCAGGCCGCCCTGCACGAATCCGACGCACAGATAATCCTTGGTCAGATGGTCGCGCAGGCACTTGTTGATGTAGACGAGGTCGTTCACGGCGGCTTCCTCGCGCACCGTGAAGAACGGCTGGTCCACCAGCAGACCCAACTCCGCGTCGAGAGCGGCACCGACCGGCGCGCACCCGCCCGCGGCCTTCAGGAAGGACCGATAGGCACCCGGCAGCCGATAGCCGAGATCCTCCTCGACCCCGAGCACCTGCTGCTCGCTCACCGCGACCGACGACTTCGGCAGCCCGAAGTGCGCGGGCCGCGTGTCCTGCAACGGGCGCGTCCCCCGCTTGCCGTGATCGACGGCCGCCGTCGCGATACCGCCGTGATGCCGCAACAGCGCCTTGACCTCCACGGGGACGAGCTCCATCCGCCGCGTACCCCGCACGTGGTGCCAGGTCCAGCCATGCGGAGTGGCCACGGGCGGAATCGTGTCCCACAGGTCGTGCCCCGCGGTGGCGAGCGCGGCGTTCGCCGACACATAGTCCGTCAACCGCAGTTCGTCCACGCCGAAACCCTCCGGGGGCTCGGCGATCTCCGCGGCGGCACGCGCGTACGGCGAGAAGTCGGGGTAGCCGTGCGCGTCGACCCGCACACCCCTGGGGTGGCGAGCGGCCCGGACCGGATCCGGGAAATGCACGACCTGCCCGGCGTAGGCCGCGTTCGGCGGCGCGGCTTGCTGCCCGAGCCGACCTGTCGTCATGGCGGTTGCCCCCTGCGGCGTTCTCAATAGCTGTTTGGATCGCGGATATCGACAGCCTATGCGGTTGGAAGACACCGGTCACCGGGCCTCCGGTTCCGTGACCTGCCGTCACCCCGCCGTGACGGTATGACGAAGCCCGGGCGTGTCGCGCGCCCCAGCTACCGCACCCGCCACGCCATTTGGCAGTCTGTAGCCGCATCGGGGGATGCATGGGAGGGAAGAACGATCATGAACGCGACACATACGGGCACGTCCGGGGACCCGCGCGTCGGCTGGAGCAGCGCCGAAGCGGCCCACGCACCCACCCTCCTGCACCGCCGCGACGGCATACTTCCCACCGTCGCCGCCGCCCTCTCCGTACGCGGCGCCACCCTCACCGGCACCGCCGCCCGCGGCGACCAGCCGCCCGCCCTTCACCCGCTGGTCCAGGACTTCCTCGACACCCTCACCAGCGCGCAACGCGACCGCTTCACCGGCCGCTGCGCCGAGGCGATCCTCATCTCCCGGCACATCGCCACCGCCGACGCCACCCGCAGCAAACGCGCCGCCCGCAAGCCGATGACCAACGGCGAGGCACGCAAAGCCCTCAAACAGGCCAAACTCACCGCACGCCGGATCCGCGAGGACGGCGACCCGCTGCACGGCAGCTTCGCCGCACCCTGCCGCGCCTGCACGGCGCTCAGCGACCACTTCGGCGTCCGCGTCGTCGACCCGACCGCGACGACCGGCGACTCCTGAACTCCCCCATCCCCGCACCCGTACGTACGGCGCCCCCGCCGGCGCGCCGATGTCCCGACCCTCGACGAACGAAGGGCAGATGCACCCCGACCGCTCCTCCTCCCCCAAGCTCTCGGCTCCGCTCGAGCAGGGGGGACCCCCATCACGCTTCCCCGTACCCGTGGACGCCGCGCTGCGCTCCGCGGGGTGGCAACCCGGGCGCTGGGACATAAAGCAGGCCGAGTACTGGGCCGACGCGCTACGGAGCCACGAGTCGTCCGCGGGACACCGGCACGCCGTGTTCCCCGCGGCGGTGGAGGCGTGGGCGGAATTCGGCGGACTGCACGTGAAGCCCTCCGGGCCCGGCCGCCAGCTGGCGCCGACCGCGCTCCACTTCGACCCCCTGCACGGCCTCCACATGGCCCGCACCCTCGGCGACCTCGGCCGCGCCCTGGACACCGAGGTCTGCCCCCTCGGCGAGGAGTCCGACTCCCGCGCCCTGCTCGCCATCGACTCCGAGGGCCGCGTCTACGCACTCGACCACACCGGCGACTGGTACCTGGGCCCCGAGATCGACACCGCCCTCACCACCCTCCTGTCCGGCATCGCCCCCGTCCGCCTGACCGCGGGCTGACGGCCCCCGGGAGGGTTCTTCCGCTGCGGGTGAGTGGGGGCCGGGGCGCAGCCCCGCCCCCCAGGGGCGCGGGGAACTGCGCGCTCAGCCCCCACCCACCCGCAGCCGACAACCGCACCCCCCGAGGGGCCTACGCCGGGATCACCGCCGACACCCGGAACCCACCCGAATCCGTCGGCCCGGACACGAACACTCCCCCCAGCGCGGCAACCCGCTCCTTCATACCCACCAGGCCGTTACCACCACTGGGCAGATGCATGGCCGACGCCGACCCCGGCTCCGGCGGACACTCGTTCTCGACCTGCATCGCGATCTCCGCGTCGCGATGAGCGAGCCGAACATGCGTCTTCGCCCCCGCCGCATGCTTGTGCACGTTGGTCAGAGCCTCCTGAACCACCCGGTACGCCGTCTGCTCGATCTCCGCCGCGTACCCCCGGGTGTCACCCTCCACCGAGAGATCCACCACCATCCCCGCAGCCGCCGACTGCCCGACCAACTCGTCCAGCTCGGCAAGACTCGGCCCCTCGGCCCCGTCATCGACCGCCCGCGAGGCAGCCGCCGCAGCCGCCACCCCCACGGCCGCCAACGGCACCGCCCGCACCCGCACGGACGACAACCCGTCCCCCGTACGCAGCACACCCAACATCTCGCGCAACTCCGTCAACGCCTGCCGCCCCATGTCCCCCACCAGCGCGGCGTTCTTCACGGCCTTCTCGGGATCCTTCCGCGCCACGGCCTGCAACGCCGCCGCGTGCACCACCATCAACGACACCCGGTGCGCCACCACGTCGTGCATCTCCCGCGCGATCCGCGTCCGCTCCTCGTTGCGCGCCCACTCCGCCCGCTCCTCGGCCCGCTCGGCGAGCAACTGCAACTCCCGCTCCAACGAGTCCGCCCGCTCCCGCAGGCTCTCCATCAGCCGCCGCCGCGCCCCCACGTACAACCCGAGCAGCACGGGCGGCGCGGTCATCCCGATCGCGGTCGTGATGGAGACGAACGGAACGAACCAGTCCCCCATCGTCACGTCCCCACGCACCATGCCCTGGTGCGCCCGCACGAACGTGACGATCAGCATCCCCGCGAAGGACATCCCCGCGAGCGCCCCGATGATCCGGCGCGGCAGCTCGGACGCGGCCAGCGTGTACAGCCCGACGAGTCCCATCAGGAACCCCATCTGGGCCGGCGTGATGGCGATCGACACCAGCACGACCGCGATCGGCCAGCGCCGGCGCAACAGCAGCACCGAGCCGGCGACCAGTCCGAACCCCACGCCCACCGGAACCGGCAGGCCCGCGTCGCGCGCGAACGGAATCCCCTCGATCGCGCACTCCACCGCCGACGCCGACGCGAGGCTCGCGTCCAACACCGCACTACGCCATCTGACCCACCACCACGGCCCGGTACCGGCCGCGGTGTGCTCTTCCCCCGTCGTGGTCATGCCTCCAGCCTACGTTCGCACCCCGCCCCATTTCCGGTGACTTTCACCTCCTGGTCTCCACCACACCTCGCAATCGAACAGAAGCGAAACCCACCAATATCCCTCGAACTGCTGATTCACTCCCCGTTCGCCCACGGAAGATCACATTCCGCCCGGACGGTATGCCCATGGCACATCCACAGAACAAGTACGCGGATTTCGAGACCCTGCGCGAACGAGCGACCACGCTGCGCCGGGCGGGACTGAGCCGCCGCCAGATCCGCGACCGCCTCCACGTCGACAACAACGACATCCTCAACCGACTCCTGGAGGGCGAGCCGCCCCCAGAGTGGACCAAGCGCCCGAACGCGAAGGACGACCTCCGCGACAAGGCCCGCGAGCTGCGACTCCTGGGCTGGACGTACGACCGGATCCAGGTCGAGCTGGGCTGCTCGAAGAGCTCGATCTCGCTTTGGGTTCGGGATCTACCGAAGCCCGAACCGCGCTACACACCGGAGGAACAGCGAGCCCTCATGAACGAGGGGCTCGCGCATCTGCGCGCAGCCCAGGACCGAGAACGCGAAGCAACCAAACAGGCGGCAGCCGCGGAGATCGGCCGACTGTCGGACCGGGAGCTGTTCATCGCCGGAGTCGCGCTCTACTGGGCCGAAGGCTCAAAGAGCAAGCCGTACGCCCGTCGCGAGCGCGTGATTTTCGTGAACAGCGACCCAGGAGTGATCCAGACCTACCTGGCCTGGCTCGGCCTTCTCAAGGTCACTGGGGATCGGCTCCGCTACACAGTGCTGATCCACGAATCCGCCGACGTGGATGCCGCACAGCACTATTGGGCCGACCTGGTCGGCGTCGACATCTCGGCCTTCCAGAAGCCGACGCTGAAGAAGCACAACCCGAAGACCGTCCGCAAGAACACCGGCAGCGACTACCACGGCTGCCTCGTCATCAGAGTCCTGCAGAGTGCCGAGTTGTACTGTCGTATCGATGGCTGGTGGAAGGGGATTACCACCGACGCCGCGGCGCGGCTCAGGTAAGGTCTGACGCAGCAATCCGCCGTAGTGTAATTGGCAGCACGGCACCCTTTGGAGGTGTTCGGTCTAGGTTCGAGTCCTAGCGGCGGAGCTGCGCAACTCGGGCCCTGACAGCTATGTCAGGGCCCGCTCTCATGTCACTGCTGATACGCCCCGGTATCCTGCGGATGTCCACACCCCAGCCATCCGAAGCCGAAGGGCATATCAGTGAGCGTCAATCCTCCGGCAGCCGTCGTCGTTCTCGCAGCGGGTGAGGGCACCCGTATGAAGTCGGCCACACCCAAGGTCCTGCACGAACTGTGCGGCCGCTCCCTGGTCGGCCATGTGCTCGCGGCCGCGCGCGCGTTGGAGCCCGAGAACCTGGTCGTCGTGGTGGGTCACGCCCGCGAGAAGGTCACCGCGCACCTCGCCGAGATCGACCCCGGCGTACGGACGGCCGTACAGGCCGAACAGAACGGCACCGGCCACGCCGTACGGATGGGCCTGGAAGAGCTGGGCGGCGTCGTCGACGGCACGGTCGTCGTGGTCTGCGGCGACACCCCGCTGCTCAGCGGCGAGACCCTGCGGCAGCTCGCCGCCACCCACACCTCCGACGGCAACGCCGTCACGGTGCTCACCGCCGAGGTCCCCGACGCCACCGGCTACGGCCGCATCGTGCGGGACGGCGCCAGCGGCGCGGTCACCGCGATCGTCGAGCACAAGGACGCGAACGAGTCGCAGCGCGCGATCCGTGAGATCAACTCCGGGGTCTTCGCCTTCGACGGGCAGCTCCTCGCGGACGCGCTCGGGAAGGTGCGGACGGACAACAGCCAGGGCGAGGAGTACCTGACCGACGTCCTCGGGATCCTGCGCGAGGCCGGGCACCGGGTCGGGGCGGCCGTCGCCGGCGACCACCGCGAGATCGCCGGTATCAACAACCGCGTCCAGCTCGCCGAGGCCCGCCGCATCCTCAACGACCGCCTGCTCACCGAGGCCATGCTCGCCGGAGTGACCGTCGTCGACCCCGCCTCGACCTGGATCGACGTGACCGTCACCTTCGAGCAGGACGCGATCGTCCACCCGGGCACCCAGCTCCAGGGCGCCACACACCTCGCCGAGGGCGCCGAGGTCGGCCCCAACTCCCGCCTCAAGGACACCACGGTGGGCGCGGGGGCCCGCGTCGACAACACCGTCGCCGACAGCGCCGAGGTCGGGCCGCGGGCGAGCGTGGGTCCGTTCGCGTACCTGCGTCCGGGCACGCGCCTCGGTCTGAAGGCCAAGATCGGCACGTACGTGGAGACGAAGAACGCCACGATCGGCGAGGGCACCAAGATCCCGCACCTGTCCTACGTGGGCGACGCGACGATCGGCGAGTACTCGAACATCGGTGCGGCGAGCGTCTTCGTGAACTACGACGGGCAGGAGAAGCACCACACCACCGTGGGCTCCCACTGCCGCACCGGTTCGGACAACATGTTTGTGGCTCCTGTCACGGTCGGGGACGGCGCTTACACCGCGGCGGGCTCCGTGATCACCAAGGACGTACCCCCCGGTTCGCTGGCCGTGGCCCGTGGCCAGCAGCGGAATATCGAGGGTTGGGTGGCCCGCAAGCGTCCCGGAAGCGCGGCCGCGAAGGCGGCGGAGGCGGCCTCCCGGGAGCCGGAGGGCGAGGCCTGACCGGAAACAGGTGCGTCTGACACGGCGTACCGTGATAAGTGCACACCTCGCATAAATGCGCACCCGTACCCCCAGCTGAGAAGGCTTCTCGCACTCCGGTTGAGAAGGCTTCTCACGCCCCAGCTGAGACACCTCTGAGGAGACAGTGCTGTGACCGGGTTCAAGACGACCGGCGAGAAGAAGATGATGTTCTTCTCCGGCCGCGCCCACCCCGAGCTTGCCGAGGAGGTCGCCCATAAGCTGGGTGTCGGGGTTGTCCCGACGAAGGCCTTCGACTTCGCCAACGGTGAGATCTACGTCCGCTACCAGGAGTCCGCGCGCGGCGCCGACTGCTTCCTGATGCAGAGCCACACGGCTCCCATCAACAAGTGGATCATGGAGCAGTTGATCATGATCGACGCTCTGAAGCGGGCTTCCGCTCGGAGCATCACCGTGATCGTGCCCTTCTACGGTTACGCGCGGCAGGACAAGAAGCACCGTGGACGTGAACCGATCTCGGCGCGTCTGATCGCCGATCTGATGAAGACGGCGGGCGCCGACCGGATCCTCACGGTCGACCTGCACACCGACCAGATCCAGGGCTTCTTCGACGGCCCGGTCGACCACCTCTTCGCGCTGCCGATCCTGGCGGACTACGTGGGGGCGAAGGTCGACAAGTCGAAGCTCACCGTCGTCTCCCCGGACGCCGGCCGGGTGCGCGTCGCCGACCGCTGGTGCGACCGTCTGGACGCGCCGCTGGCGATCGTGCACAAGCGCCGCGACAAGGACGTCGCCAACCAGGTCACCGTCCACGAGGTCGTGGGTGACGTGAAGGGCCGCGTCTGTGTCCTCGTCGACGACATGATCGACACCGGTGGCACGATCTGCGCCGCCGCCGACGCCCTCTTCGCGCACGGCGCGGAGGACGTCATCGTCACGGCCACGCACGGTGTGCTCTCCGGCCCGGCGGCCGACCGTCTGAAGAACTCCAAGGTCAGCGAGTTCATCTTCACGGACACCCTGCCGACCCCGGGCGAGCTGGAGCTCGACAAGATCACGGTCCTGTCGATCGCGCCGACGATCGCCAACGCGGTCCGTGAGGTCTTCGAGGACGGCTCGGTGACGAGCCTGTTCGAGGAGCAGTAAAGATCCTTTTGGGTGTGGCCTCCCTGCCGAGTAGACTGCCCAAGTTGCTCGGCGAGGGAGGCCGCACTTTTTTGTGCGGCGGTCCGTTATCGACGCGCTCTTCGTAGCAGGCCGATTGTTTGGCCGGGTGACCACCTTCCCCAGATTTCTACGAGGAGTGCACATGTCCGAGGTCAAGCTCGCCGCCGAGACCCGCACCGAGTTCGGCAAGGGCGCCGCCCGCCGCATCCGCCGTGACAGCAAGGTTCCCGCCGTGGTCTACGGCCACGGTGCCGAGCCCGTCCACATCACGCTGCCGGGCCACGAGCTGCTGCTCGCCCTGCGTACCCCGAACGTCCTGCTCTCCCTGGACATCGAGGGCAAGACCCAGCTGGCGATCCCGAAGGCCGTCCAGCGCGACGCCATCAAGGGCTTCCTCGAGCACGTCGACCTGCTCCTCGTGAAGCGCGGCGAGAAGGTCACCGTCGAGGTCTTCGTGCAGACCGAGGGCGAGCTCGCCCCGGGCAGCTTCCTGCTCGAGCACGTGCTGAACACCCTCACGGTCGAGGCCGAGGCCACCCACATCCCGGAGTCGGTCACCGTCTCCATCGCGGGCCTGGAGGCCGGTGCCTCCATCCACGCCAAGGACATCCCGCTGCCCAAGGGCACCACGCTGGCGATCGACGAGGACGCGGTCGTCCTGCAGGTCCTGTCCGCCCAGGCGGAGGAGCCCTCCGAGGGCGAGGCCGCGGGCGACGAGGCCGCCGAGGCCTGATCGGCCCGATTCCCCCGGAATCTTCATCTGTGTCAGCCGCCGCTCCCCTCAGGAGCGGCGGCTGCCGCGTATCAAGGACACATGGGAGACACCGACGTGACGACCGATGCGGGCGCCCCCTGGCTGATCGTGGGCCTCGGCAACCCGGGCCCCGAGTACGCCATGAACCGGCACAACGTGGGCTTCATGGTCGCCGACCTGCTGGCGGAGCGGATCGGCGGCAGGTTCAAGCGGGCCGGCAAGGCACAGGCGCAGGTGATCGAGGGGCGTATCGGCCCGCCGGGCCCGGCGAACCGCCGGGTGATCCTGGCCAAGCCGATGTCGTACATGAACCTGTCCGGCGGCCCGGTGACGGCGCTGCGGGACTTCTACAAGGTGCCGACGGCGAACATCGTCGCGATCCATGACGAGCTGGACATCGACTACGGCGTCCTGCGCCTGAAGCTCGGCGGTGGCGACAACGGCCACAACGGGCTGAAGTCGATGACGAAGGCGATGGGCTCCGACTACCACCGGGTACGGTTCGGCATCGGGCGGCCTCCGGGGCGGATGCAGGTCGCCGACTTCGTCCTGAAGGACTTCTCCTCGGCGGAGCGCAAGGAACTCGGCTACTTCGTGGACCGGGCCTCGGACGCCGTGGAGTGCCTCGTCATCGAGGGGCTGGAGCGGGCGCAGGGCACGTACAACTCCTGAGCGGTTCTCCGGGGCGGTGCCCCGGTTGATCTTCGGGGCGGTCGATGTACGCGTACAACTGCCGACTTGTCGCCCGCCGGAACCGACCGGAGTTGACCGGGCGCGCAGCCATGGCCAAGGATCGCCGCCATGCCTGCCGTCGCCGCACATCGAGGCTCCCGTCGGAGCGCACATCCGGCGCTGCGGTTCGGGCGGCTCGCGGCGATGGGTACGGTCGCGGCGCTGATCCTGATCGCGGGCGTCTGGGGTTCCTGGGGCACGGCTCAGCACGTGATGCTGAGCAAGGGCCGGGAGCAGGGGACGATGACCGTGACCGAGTGCTCCGGCCATGTCTGTACGGGGACGTACGCGCCGACCTCGACGGGGTCGCAGGCGCGGGCGCGCGTCACCATCGACGAGGCGGTCGCGGTGCGCAAGGGCCGGACGTACACGGTGACCGTGAAACCCGGCAGCAGTGATGTCGTCCGTAGTGGTCCGGCGGGCGTTCTCTACGCCTGGATCCCGTTGGGTGGCGCTCTGTTGCTCGCCTCGGTGGTGGTGGCGGGTGGCCTGCGACTGCGGCGGGCGGCGTGGGTGCTGGCGGGGGCGGGGATCGCGCAGCTGACGGCCACGTTCCTGCTTCTGTGACCTGGTCTTGAAATGACGGGTGCCCCCGCGTTCGTAGGAACGTGGGGGCACCCGTCAGTCGCTGTTGTGGGATCAGCCGGTGTTGCGCAGTCCGGCCGCCACTCCGTTGACCGTCAGGAGCAGCGCGCGGGAGAGCAGCGGGTCCGGCTCGGCGCCGGCCGCGGCCTCGTCGCGCTGGCGCTTGAGGAGCGCGACCTGGAGGTAGGAGATCGGGTCCAGGTAGGCGTCGCGGATGGAGAAGGTCTGCTGGAGGACCGGGTTGGTGTCCAGGAGCTCCTTGCCGCCGGTGACGCGCAGTACCTCGCGGACGGTCAGCTCGTGTTCGGCCTCGATGGTGGCGAAGACGTGCTTGAGGTCGTCGGGGACGAGGGTGTCGACGTAGTGGCGGGCGATCCGCAGGTCGGTCTTCGCGAGGGTCATCTCGACGTTGGAGAGGAAGTTCTGGAAGAAGTGCCACTGCTCGTGCATCTCGTCGAGCACGGTGTCTCCTTCCTGCCGCAGGCCTGCCTCGCGCAGGGCCTTGAGGCCGGAGCCGACGCCGAACCAGCCGGGCACGATCTGCCGTGACTGGGTCCAGCCGAAGACCCAGGGGATGGCCCTCAGTCCGTCGAGGCCGGCGCCGCTGTCGGGGCGGCGGGAGGGCCGCGAGCCGAGGTGCAGGTCGGCGAGCTGGTCGACGGGGGTGGCGGCGAAGAAGTACGCCGGGAGGTCCGGGTCCTCGACGAGTCGTCGGTAGGCGTTGTGGGCGGCGTCGGAGACGACGTCCATGGCCGCGTCCCAGCGGGCCAGCGCCTCGTCGGACTGGCGGGGGGCGGTGTGCAGGGCGGAGGCCTGGAGGGTGGCTGCGACGGTGAGTTCCAGGTTCTCGCGGGCGAGCGAGGGCACGAGGTACTTGTCGGAGATGACCTCGCCCTGCTCGGTCACCTTGATCTCGCCCTCCAGCGTGCCCCAGGGCTGCGCGAGGATCGCGTCGTGGGAGGGGCCGCCGCCGCGGCCGACGGTGCCGCCGCGGCCGTGGAAGAGACGCAGGCGTACGCCGTAGCGGTGGGCGACGTCGCGCAGGCGGCGCTGGGCGCGGTGGATCTCCCACTGGCTGGTCGTGATGCCGCCGAACTTCGAGGAGTCGGAGTAGCCGAGCATGACCTCCTGGACGTCCCCGCGCAGCGCCACGAGGCGGCGGTAGGAGGGGTCGGAGAGCATGTCCTCGAGGATCGTGTCGGCGGCCTTCAGCTCGTCCGTCGTCTCCAGGAGCGGGACGATGCCGATCTTGGCCCAGCCGGCGTGCAGGTCGAGCAGGCCGGCCTCCCGCGCGAGTACGGCCGCGGCGAACACGTCGTCGGCGCCCTGGCACATCGAGATGATGTACGACTCGATGACCTCGGGTCCGAAGATCTCCAGGGCCTTCTTGACCGTCCCGAAGACGCCGAGGGTCTTCTCACCGGCGGCGTCGAGGGGCGCGGGGGTCGGGGCGAGCGGGCGACGGGAGCGGAGTTCCTTGGCGAGGAGCTTGGCGCGGTAGTCGCGGGGCATGTCGACGTAGCGCCAGGATTCCTCGCCGAGGCGGTCGAACAGCTGGCCGAGGGCGTGGTGGTGGGCGTCGGCGTGCTCGCGTACGTCCATGGTGGCGAGCTGGAGGCCGAAGGCGGCCAGGGTGCGGATGGTGCGGTTCATCCGGCCGTCGGCGAACAGGGCGCCGCGGTGCTCGCGCAGCGAGGTCTGGATGAGGGTGAGGTCGCGCAGGAGTTCGCCGGTGCCGAGGTAGTCGCGGCCCTCGTCGTGCGGGGTGCCCGTGGCGAGGCGCTGCTTGGTGTTCTCCAGCTTCTGCCGGATGCAGGTGGCCTTGAGCCGGTAGGGCTCCTCGGCGTTGAGGCGCTTGTAGCGGGGGCTGATCTCGGGGAGGCGCTCCAGGTCGCTCTGGAGGGATTCGAGGAGTTCCTCGGTGGCGCCGGTGTAGCGGATGGAGTTGGAGAGGAAGCCGCGGAGTTCGTCGATGACGTCCAGGGCGTCGTTGATGCCGTGTTCGTGCTGGAGGATCAGGACGTCCCAGGTGACGGCCGGGGTGACGTTCGGGTTGCCGTCGCGGTCGCCGCCGATCCAGGTGCCGAAGGTGAGGGGCCGGGTGTCGTCCGGGAGCCGCACACCGACGCGTTCCAGCTCCGCGGTGAGGTCCTCCAGGACGTCGCCCACCGCGCCGGCGTGCAGCTCGTCCAGGTAGTAGATGGCGTTGCGGGCCTCGTCCGCGGGCTCCGGGCGGACCACGCGCAGCTCGTCCGTCTGCCACACCAGGTCGATGTTCTCGGCCAGCCGGGTGTCGTAGCGGCGGCGGTCGGCCTCGATGACGGGGGTCTCGAGGAGCGCGGCGATACGGCGCAGCTTGTTGAGGACCGAACGGCGGGCGGCTTCCGTCGGGTGGGCGGTGAAGACCGGGCGGACGTTCAGGTTCTTGACGGTCTGCTTCAGGTGTTCGGGGTCGGCGTCCTTGAGCCGGTCCGCCGTTCGGGCGAGGAGTCCGCCCTCGGCGGCCCGCTTGGCGCGCAGCTCGCGACCGCGGTGCACCTGCTCGGTGACGTTCGCCAGATGGAAGTACGTGGAGAAGGCGCGGACCAGCTTGGCCGCGGTCTCCAGTTCGGTGCCGCGCAGCAGCTCGGCGGCTGCCTCGCCGTCCTCGCGGGTCAGGCGGCGGACCTTCTCGACCAGTTCCAGGAGCTCGGGGCCCTCCTGACGGACGAGGGTCTCACCGAGCAGGTCGCCCAGGCGGCGGATGTCGGCGCGCAGTTCGCTGCTGGTCGTCGTGGTCTGGTCGTCGGCACTGCTCACAGGTGCGGCTCCTTGCAGTGTGGAAGCTCGGCTGAAGAGTGTGGAAGCTCGTCTGAAGCTCGTCAGGGAGGGAACCCGGATGGTGGTCGCGCGGCGGGGTGCCGCTTAGGGACGTGGCATCCGGGAAGAAAACAGAACGGACCGCGCTGTCCGACCGAATCCAAGGATAGGTGTCCATGCGGACGCGCAGGCTGTTGGGCTCTTGCCGCCAGGCTGCGCGCTGCCATACTTACGACGCCGTAAGTTACGGATGCGTAGGGCCTCCCGTCAGCTGGCAGGAGGACTCTGAGATCCCGTGACCGGCCATCTCCCCCGCCCTCGAACCCCACAGGGGATGCTCATGCCCACGAGTTCCGACGTGATCGACGACGCCCCGCGGTCGCCCGACGACGCCTCGCTCCCCGCTGCCACGCTGGGGGGCGAGCGGAAGGGGTCACTCGAACAGATCACGCTGCTTCTCTTCATCGCTGTTCCGTTCGTAGCCCTCGTGGCAGCGGTGCCGCTGGCCTGGGGCCGGGGGGTGAGCTGGCTGGACATCGGCCTGCTGGTCTTCTTCTACTACCTGGGTTGCCACGGCGTCACGATCGGCTACCACCGCTATTTCACGCACAGCTCCTTCAAGGCGAAGCGCCCGCTGCGGATCGGGCTGGCGATCGCCGGTTCGATGGCGGTCGAGGGCCCTGTGGTCCGTTGGGTCGCCGACCATCGCAAGCACCACAAGTTCTCCGACGCCGAGGGTGACCCCCACTCGCCGTGGCGCTACGGAGAGACGGTGCCGGCTCTGATGAAGGGCCTGTGGTGGGCGCACATCGGCTGGATGTTCGACCAGGAGCGGACCCCGCAGGAGAAGTACGCGCCGGACCTGATCAAGGACCCGGCGATCCGCGCGATCTCGCGCCAGTTCATCTACTGGACGATGCTGTCCCTCGCTCTCCCCCCGCTGATCGGTGGTCTGGCGACGATGTCGTGGTGGGGCGCGTTCACCGGCTTCTTCTGGGGTTCGCTCGTCCGGGTGGCGCTGCTGCACCACGTCACCTGGTCGATCAACTCGATCTGTCACGCGGTGGGCAAGCGGCCCTTCAAGTCGCGGGACCGCTCGGGCAACGTGTGGTGGCTGGCCGTGCTCTCCTGCGGTGAGTCCTGGCACAACCTGCACCACGCCGACCCGACCTCGGCGCGGCACGGCGTACAGCGTGGTCAGGTCGACTCCTCGGCGCGGATCATCCGCTGGTGCGAGCAGCTCGGCTGGGCGTACGACGTGCGCTGGCCGTCACGCTCGCGTATCGATTCGAAGCGCAACACGGACGGGTCGGCCTCCCGGGGCAAGACGGAAACCGCTGAAGCGGCATGATTGACGGTGTGGCGACCGACTCCAGCAGCACCCCGAGCAGCAGTGAAAAGCCGCGGCGTGCGCGCCGCACCCGCATGACCGGTGCGGAGCGCCGTCAGCAGCTGCTGGAGATCGGTCGCACTCTGTTCGCGGCGAAGGGCTTCGAGGGGACGTCGGTGGAGGAGATCGCGGCGAAGGCCGGCGTCTCCAAACCGGTGGTCTACGAGCACTTCGGCGGCAAGGAGGGGCTGTACGCGGTGGTGGTGGACCGCGAGATGCGCCGTCTGCTGGACATGGTGACCGGTTCCCTCACCGCCGGTCACCCCCGCGAGCTGTGCGAGCAGGCCGCGTTCGCCCTCCTGGACTACATCGAGGAGTACACGGACGGCTTCCGGATCCTGGTCCGCGACTCGCCCATTCCCCAGTCGACGGGTTCCTTCGCGTCGCTGATCTCGGACATCGCCACCCAGGTGGAGGACATCCTGGGCCGTGAGTTCAAGCTGCGCGGCTTCGACCCGAAACTGGCTCCCCTGTACGCCCAGGCCCTGGTCGGCATGGTCGCTCTGACGGGTCAGTGGTGGCTGGACGTCCGCAAGCCCCGCAAGGCGGAGGTGGCGGCCCATCTGGTGAACCTGGCCTGGCACGGCCTGGACGGTCTGGAGCCGAAGCCGCGTTTGATCGGGCATCGCAAGTCCTAGGACCTGGGCTGTTCCATGGATCCAGGCTGTTCCATGGATCCGAGCTGCTCCACGGACCCGAATGGCTCCAGGGACCCGAGCTGCTCCCAGGATCCGAACGACTCCGCGGATCCGAGTGGCTCCAGGAACTCCAGTCGGTTGCCGACGGGGTCCTCGGAGTAGAAGCGGCGGTGGCCGGGGAGGTTGTCGTCCCAGGTGGCCTCGGCCTCGTGGGCCCGCAGGCGGGCGGCGAACTCCTCGATGCCGGTGACGCGCAGCCCGGGGTGGGCCTTCTTCGCGGGCCGGAAGTCCTTCTCGATCCCCAGGTGCAGCTGCACGGCCCCCGCCCGGAACCAGCAGCCGCCGCGGGCGGCGAGGACGGGCGGTTTGGGGATCTCGGTCATGCCGAGAACCTCGACGTAGTACACGCGCAGGAGGTCCTCCGAGCCGGGCGGGGCCGCGAGCTGGACGTGGTCGACGGCGGCGAGCATCCGCTCACGCTCCCTTGTGCGCCACGGCGAACAGGCGGCGGAAGGGCAGCACCGTGCCGTACGGGGCGGTGGGATAGGCCTCGCGCAGCAGGTCGCGGTATTCGGTGACGAAGCCGTCGCGGGCCTCCGGGTCGTCGGCGAGGGCCGTCAGCACCGGGCGCAGCCCTGTGCCCTTCACCCAGTCCAGTACCGGATCCTCACCGGTCAGGATCTGCTCGTACGTCGTCTGCCAGACGTCCGTCTCGCAGCCGAGGCGGGCCAGTCGGTCCAGGTAGACCAGCGGTTCGTGGACGGAGTCCTCGTGTCGCAGGACGTCTTCGAGGCGGTCCTTCCAGCGGGCGGAGGCGGCGAGCTCGCGCATCAGGGCGTGCAGGGGCGCGTCGATGTTGTCGGGGACCTGGAAGGCGAAGGTGCCGCCGGGCGCCAGTGCGGCGATCCAGTCGCGGAACCGCTCCAGATGCCCGGGCACCCACTGCAGCGCCGCGTTCGACACGATCAGGTCGTACGTCTCCGTGGGCGTCCAGGTCGCCGCGTCCGCGTGGGCGAAGTCGAGGCGTCCGCCGCCGGCCGTGGGGCCCGCGTACGGCTGTGTCCTGGCGAGCATCTCGGGGGAGTTGTCGTACCCGGTGATGTGCGCGGTGGGCCAGCGGTCGGCGAGGAGGACGGTCACGTTGCCGGGGCCGCAGCCGAGGTCGGCGATGCGGGGCGGAGTGCCGGGGAGGTCGGGGACCCGGGCGAGGAGGTCGATGAACGGGCGGGCGCGGTGGCCGGCGTGGCGCAGGTACTGGGCGGGGTCCCAGGTGGGAGTGGTCATGTCCGCTACTTTCCCTTCACATGTATCTCGACGTCAAGAGACTTGATATCAAGAGACTTCATGTCGACACAACCACTACACTGATCGTCATGGAGGACGAGGTCGATCGGCTGGTCGCAGCATGGCGCCGGGAGCGCCCTGACCTCGACGTGGAACCGCTCGAGGTACTCAGCCGGGTGAGCAGGCTCGCCCGGCACCTGGACCGCGCCCGACGGCTGGCGTTCTCCGAGCACAGCCTGGAGCCCTGGGAGTTCGACGTGCTGACCGCACTGCGGCGCGCGGGCTCCCCGTACCAGCTCTCCCCCGGCCAGCTGCTCACGCAGACGCTCGTCACCTCCGGCACGATGACCAACCGCATCGACCGGCTGACGAAGAAGGGCCTGGTGGAGCGCCTCCCGGACCCGAGCGACCGCCGGGGCGTACTCGTGCGCCTCACGGACGAGGGACGCGACCGCGCCGACCAGGCGCTCGCCGGACTCCTCGACCAGGAGCGCGCGATCCTGGCCGAACTCAGCAGGGCGCAGCGCGGTGAACTCGCGTCCCTGCTACGCCAGCTGACCGCCCCGTTCGACAACATCCCCGGCTAGGTCGACGGGCCCGACCCCGGCCCGGCGGGCGAGGGCGACCGCGGCGAGCGTCGAATGGACGCCCAACTTCCCCAGCACGTTCTGCATATGGGTCCGGACGGTGTGCGGGGAGAGGAACAACCTCTCCGCGACGGCCTTGCGCCCCAGCCCCGCGACCATGCACCGCAGCACTTCCCGCTCCCGCGGCGTGAGCGACTCGACCAGCCGCTCGCTCTCGGTGCGGTGCTTGCGCGCGGCGGTCAACTCCCGCAGGACGCCGGTGAGCAGGGCGGGCGGCAGATGCGTCTCGTCGCGCAGCACACCCCGTATGACGGTCAGCAGCCGCGACAGGGAACAGTCCTTGGCGACCCACCCCGAGGCGCCGGCCTGCAGGGCGAGGGCGGCGCGGCGCGGATCGTCCTTCTCGGCGAGGACGACGATGCGCACGCTCGGCTGCCCCGAACGGACGCCCGCGACCAGCGAGATGCCGTCGACGAGCCCGTCCTCGTTGCCCTCCTGGACCGGTACGGCAGGACGGGCGCCGGGCAGATTGCCGCCCAGGTCGGCGTCGACGAGGAGCACGTCGAATCTGCGGCCCTCCGCGGACGCCCGCTCCAGGCAGCGCAGCGCGGCCGGGCCGCTGCCGGCGGCCAGCTCGAAGACGACGCCACCGTGATGTGCCTGGACT
>LRTP01001073.1 GCA_001550305.1 Streptomyces diastatochromogenes | reverse complement strand
CGTGCCCTGGGGCGCGTTGGGGGGTGCGCCGAACCCGCCCTGCGCCGGTGCCGCCGGTGGAACCGGTGGCGTCGACGGCGTCGGTGGCTGGTCCTGCGGTGCTCCGAAGCCACCCTGCGGCGGCTCACTCGGCGGCTGACTCATCAGCGCGTTCCCCCTAGTTCACTGATGTGGCGCCCCACCGGCGGCGCGGTCGGCGGCGCCGATTTCGCGCCACACCGGTGGTTCTCAGACTGTTCTCAGACGGACCTTTCTATCACTCTGGAGACCTCGAACAAGGGGCCGGTACTCCCCCTGTTCCCAAGGGAGGACCGGCCCGTGACGCCCTCGTTATGCGCCTTCACGCGCCCTTCACGGGACGCGCGCGCCACCTTCCAGGGGCTTACGCGTCCTCGGCGAGCTCCAGCCAGCGCAGCTCCAGTTCCTCGCGCTCACCGATCAACTGACGCAGTTCGGCGTCGAGTTTGGCGACCTTCTCGAAGTCCGTCGCGTTGTCGGCGATTTGGGTGTGGAGCTTGCTCTCCTTCTCGGAGATCTTGTCGAGCTGACGCTCGATCTTCTGCAGCTCCTTCTTCGCGGCGCGGGCGTCGGCGGAGGAGGCGGCCCTGGCGGACGGCGCGGGCGCGGCGGCGAGTACGGCGGCCGCGGCGACCTCCTCCATGCGCTTGCGCCGCTCCAGGTACTCGTCGATCCCGCGCGGCAGCATCCGCAGGGTGCCGTCGCCGAGGAGCGCGAACACGTTGTCCGTCGTGCGCTCGATGAAGAACCGGTCGTGGGAGATCACGATCATCGAGCCGGGCCAGCCGTCGAGCAGGTCCTCCAGCTGGGTCAGCGTCTCGATGTCGAGGTCGTTGGTGGGCTCGTCGAGGAAGAGGACGTTGGGCTCGTCCATGAGCAGCCGCAGCAGCTGAAGCCGCCGCCGCTCACCACCGCTGAGGTCCCCGACGGGCGTCCACTGCTTCTCCTTGTTGAAGCCGAACGTCTCGCACAGCTGCCCCGCGGTCAGCTCGCGCCCCGTGCCCAGGTCGACCCGGTCACGGACGGCCTGCACGGCCTGCAGCACCCGCCAGGTCGGGTCGAGCTCGGCGACCTCCTGCGACAGATAGGCGAGCTTGACGGTCTTGCCGGTGCTGATCCGCCCGGCGACGGGCTGCGTCTCCCCGTCGCTGCGGGCGGCCTCGGCCATGGCGCGCAGAAGGGAGGTCTTGCCGGCTCCGTTCACCCCCACGAGCCCGACCCGGTCGCCGGGCCCGAGCTGCCAGGTGAGGTGCTTGAGCAGGACCTTCGGGCCCGCCTGCACCGTCACGTCCTCGAGATCGAAGACCGTCTTGCCGAGGCGCGAGCTGGCGAACTTCATCAGTTCGCTCTTGTCGCGGGGCGGCGGCACGTCCGCGATCAGCTCGTTGGCGGCCTCGACGCGGAAGCGCGGCTTGGACGTACGGGCGGGGGCACCGCGCCGCAGCCAGGCCAGCTCCTTGCGCACCAGGTTCTGCCGCTTGACCTCCTCGGTGGCGGCGATGCGCTCACGCTCCGCGCGCGCGAAGACGTAGTCGGAGTACCCGCCCTCGTACTCGTACACCGCGCCCTTCTGCACGTCCCACATACGGGTGCAGACCTGGTCGAGGAACCACCGGTCGTGGGTCACGCACACCAGCGCCGACCGACGCTCCCGCAGGTGCTGGGCGAGCCAGGCGATGCCCTCCACGTCCAGGTGGTTGGTGGGCTCGTCGAGGATGATCAGGTCCTGCTCCTCGATGAGCAGCTTGGCGAGCGCGATACGGCGGCGCTCACCGCCGGAGAGCGGGCCGATCACCGTGTCGAGCCCCTGCGGGAACCCCGGCAGGTCAAGGCCGCCGAACAGTCCCGTCAGGACGTCCCTGATCTTGGCGTTGCCCGCCCACTCGTGGTCGGCGAGGTCCCGGATGACCTCGTGCCGGACGGTGGCGGTGGGATCGAGGGAGTCGTGCTGGGTCAGCACTCCCAGATGCAGCCCGCCGGAGTGCGTGACACGGCCGGTGTCGGCCTCCTCCAGCTTGGCGAGCATGCGGATGAGGGTGGTCTTGCCGTCGCCGTTCCGCCCGACCACACCGATCCGGTCGCCCTCGCTGACGCCGAGGGAGACTCCGTCGAGCAGAGCACGGGTGCCGTACACCTTGCTGACGGACTCGACATTGACCAGGTTGACGGCCATTTCTCTCCTGAACAAGGGGGACGATCGACCCTCAAGGGTAGTCCGGCTCCCTCACCTCCCGAGCCACACGGGTGGGTCCCGCGGTTGCGGGTGGTTCCCTCGGCTGCGGGTGGTCGGGGCCTGGGGCACAGCCCCGGCCCCCAGGAGCGCGGGGAACCCCACGACCGGCCCCCACCGGCCCGCGGACAACGCACCGCGCCACATACGTACGCGGCCACAGGCCGAATACTTACGCGGCCACAGGCCGACCGCGTCCCGCCCGCTCCACCAGCAGCCACCCCGCGAGCGTCATCGCCACGGCGACCGGAGCCGTCACCCGGACCGCGACCAGTACCGCCGTACGCCCCTCCAGCAACCCGCCGAACCCGACCATCGAGAGCCCCAGCACCCCGAAGAGGCACAGCGTCACGCCGAGCGCGGCGGCCGGCCGCGCACCCGCGGGCGACACCCCCGACTCCCCCAGGACCACGGCAGAGGGCTGTTCGAACCTCCGGAACACGGTGACGAGCAGGGCCGTCACCCCACCGGCCACCACTACCCGCACCGGCACCTGGGCCCACCACACCCCCGTCGCGGGCTCCGGCAGCCGTACACCGAGGGCCAGCAGCGCCCCGTACACACCGAGCATCGCGGTCAGGTGCCACAGGAAGGCGGTCATGGACACACCGTTGGCCGCGACGACCGCCCGCCACACCCGTGGCCGGCGCAGCCACCGCCGCGCGGGGCCCCGCAACGACTCCACCCCGCCGACCAGCCAGAGCCCGTGGCACAGCAGCGCGAAGGTGGGCGGCGCCATGTTGGAGATCTTCTCGCCGGGCATCCCCACCATGGACAGGGGATACGGCCCGTACGCCACCAGCAGCACCGCCCCGGCGAGCCCGGCGCCCGCGAGGAGGTACGGGCGTCGCAGCTTCCCGTCCGCGCGCAGGAATCCGAGCTGGTGGACGGCGAGCCAGACGAAGGCGAAGTTCAGGAACTCGACGTACGGCACCCCGAACCCGAACCGCAGCACGTCCACGAGCCCGGCCGCGGCGGCGAGCCCGCCGAACGCGCCCCACCCGTATCGCTCGTGCAGCCGTAGCAGCGGCGGGGTGAAGGCCACCATCGCCAGATAGATCCCTATGAACCACAGCGGCTGGGCGACGAGTCGCAGCGACACGTCCAGCAACCCGCCCTCCCAGCCCGCGAGTTGCAGAGCGAGCGCGAGCGCTCCCCACACGCCGATGAACACCACGGTCGGCCGCAGCAGCCGCTGCAACCGGGCGCGCAGGAACACGGAGTAGAGAGCCGCTCCCCCGTTCTCCCCGTTCTCCCCCGCCTTGCGTCGCAGCGAGCGGTACGACAGCGCGTGCGAGAAGCCGCCGACGAAGAAGAAGACGGGCATGACCTGGAGGGCCCAGGTGAGCAGTTGGAGGCGGGGCTCCACGGCGAGCAGGTTCCCGACCTCGGCCCGTCCGTCGCCGCGCACCGACACGGCGGCCATCAGCCAGTGCCCGAGCACCACCGTGCCGAGCGAGGCGACCCGCAGCAGGTCGACGTACTTGTCGCGCGAGGCGGGTGTGGCCTCGGCGAGGGCGTGAGCGCTTGATGCCATACGAGTACGGTCGCGCCGTCCGCCGCTACGGCGTCAGCGCGCCCGTACTCAATTCGCCTCTGAGTACCGGGTGCCCGTGACGTGCTTCCCGGTACCGGGTACCCGTGACGCGTCCGTGCGGGTCAGACGACCGTCGCGCCGGGGGCGGGGCCGTCGGTGACCCGTACCGTCCGGCAGGTGCCGGAGGCGCGCAGCGTGTCGGCGACCGCGCGCGCGGACTCGGCGTCCGCCGCGAGGAAGGCCGTGGTCGGCCCCGAGCCGGAGACCAGGGCCGCGAGTGCACCGGCGTTCCGCCCGGCGGCGAGCGTGTCGGCGAGGGCCGGGAAGAGGGAGAGCGCGGCGGGCTGGAGGTCGTTGGAGACGGCGCGGGCGAGGGCCCCGGCATCTCCCTTGGCCAGCGCGTCGAGCAGCTCCTGCGAGGCGACCGGCTCCGGGATCCGCACGCCTTCGTTCATCCGGTCGAACTCCCGGAAGACCGCCGGGGTCGACAGCCCGCGCTCGGCGATCGCGAAGACCCAGTGGAAGGTCCCGCCGACCTCCAGCGTCCGCAGCTGCTCGCCCCGTCCGACACCCAGCGCCGCCCCGCCCACCAGGCTGAACGGCACATCACTGCCCAACTCGGCGCAGATGTCGAGGAGTTCCTCGCGGGAGGCGTTCGTCCCCCACAGGGCGTCGCAGGCGAGCAACGCGCCGGCGCCGTCGGCGCTGCCGCCCGCCATGCCGCCCGCGACGGGGATGTCCTTGGCGATGTGGAGGTGGACCCCCGGTTCGACGCCGTACCGGCGGGCGAGTTCGAGGGCCGCGCGGGCCGCCAGGTTCGTGGCGTCGAGGGGGACCTGGTCGGCGTCCGGGCCCTCGCAGGTGATCCGCAGCTCGTCCGCCGGCGTCACGGTGACCTCGTCGTACAGCCCTACGGCGAGGAAGACGTTGGCCAGGTCGTGGAAGCCGTCGGGGCGGGCGGCGCCGACGGCGAGCTGGACGTTGACCTTGGCGGGGACACGTACGGTCACGACGTCCGTGCCCGTGCCCCTGCCCGTGTGCGTCGTGGGCTCGGTCTTCGACTCCGTCACGGCTGAGCGTTCTCCTCGTTCTCGGCCTTGCTCTCGGCCTTGTTCTCGGCGATGCGGGCGAACTCCTCCACCGTCAGCGACTCCCCGCGGGTCTGCGGTGAGACCCCGGCGGCGACGAGCGCGACCTCGGCGGCGGCCGCGGAACCGGCCCACCCGGCGAGGGCGGCGCGCAGCGTCTTGCGCCGCTGGGCGAAGGCGGCGTCGACGACCGCGAAGACCTCGCGCTTGGAGGCCGTGGTCCTGATGGGCTCGGCGCGCCTGACGAGCGACACGAGGCCGCTGTCGACGTTCGGCGCGGGCCAGAAGACGTTCCGTCCGATGGAGCCGGCCCGCTTCACGTCGGCGTACCAGTTGGCCTTGACGCTCGGCACGCCGTACACCTTCGAGCCGGGGTCGGCGGCGAGCCGGTCGGCGACCTCGGCCTGCACCATCACCAGCGTGCGCTCGATGGTCGGGAAGGTGTCGAGCATGTGCAGCAGCACGGGGACGGCGACGTTGTACGGGAGGTTCGCGACGAGGGCGGTGGGGGCGGGGCCGGGGAGCTCGCTCACGTGCATGGCGTCGGAGTGCACGAGTGCGAAGCGGTCGGCGCGGGCCGGCGTACGGGCGGCGATGGTCGCCGGGAGCGCCCCCGCGAGTACGTCGTCGATCTCCACGGCGACGACCCGGTCGGCGGCCTCCAGCAGCGCGAGGGTCAGCGAGCCGAGGCCGGGGCCCACCTCGACGACCACGTCGTCCGCCCGCACGCCGGCGGTGCGCACGATGCGGCGCACGGTGTTGGCGTCGATCACGAAGTTCTGGCCGCGCTGCTTGGTGGGCCGCACACCGAGGGCACCCGCGAGCTCGCGGACGTCGGCGGGGCCCAGGAGGGCGTCGGAGGTGGGGCTGTTCACGCCCCAAGCGTACGGGTGCGACGGCGCGAGCCGTTTTCCCCGACCCCGGGTGCGTTGTTCGACCGCGGGTGAGTGGGGGCTGATCGCGCAGTTCCCCGCGCCCCTGAAGGGGCGCTGCGCGCCCGTCAGTCGTGGAGGTGGGCTCCGCAGTGGGGCCACGGGCTCGTGCCCCGGCGGACGTACAGCTTCTTCGCCCGGCGGGTCTGCTCCGCGGCCGGGGCGTCCTGGGGCCGCCCGGACCCCCCGAGCGTGTGCCAGGTGTGGGTGTCGAACTGGTACAGGCCGCCGTAGGTGCCGGAGGGGTCCACGGCGCCGGGGCGGCCGCCGGACTCGCACGCGGCGAGCCCGGACCAGTTCAGATGGTCCGCGTCCTGCGTGGAGTCGGGCCGCGGCTTCGTGCCGACCCGCACCACCTGTCCACGCGGCTCCCGGACCACCTCGTCCCCGACCCTCCGCGGCTTCTGCCTGACCCCGTTGACGGTCCGCACCTGGTAGGTGACCCGCCGGGTCCCGGGCTCCCCGGCCCGGTCGACGACCTCGGTGCCGTGGAACAGCGAAGGGTCGTTCGTCCGTGTCGTCCGGAAGGGGATCGCCTCCTCGCGGACCTCCTGGGAGCCGGTGATCCGCATCACGCTGACCGTCTGCCCGTCCCGGGGGAAGCTCCCTGACGGGACGGACGTCGTGTCCTCGCCGTGGAGGGTGATCCCGGCCTCCTCGACGGCCTCGCCGACGGTCGCCGCGTTCGTCCGGATCGTCCGTGCCCGCCCGTCCGCCATGATCGTCACCGTCCGCTCGGTGCGGACGTCGAGCGTGAGGCCCTGACGGCCGATGCGCTGGGAGCGCGAGGTCGACAGGTACGCCCCCTCGGCGCGCACCCCGAGCTGCTGGAGCGCCCCGTCCACCGTGTGCGCCGTCGTCCACACCTCGTGCGGCTGTCCGTCGAGGGTGAGCCGCACGGGCCGCCCGTAGTGGACCGCGATCTCGTCACCGCTGGTCAGCTCGGCGCCGGGGGCGGGCGCGACGACGTCGTGCGCGCCGACGCGCACGCCCTCCTCGGCGAGCAGTTCGGTCACGTCGTCGGCGAAGGTGTGCAGCGTGCGCGCCTTCCCGTCGACACTGAGCTCGATGGCCTTGTCGCTGGCGACGAAGGCGGAGGCGCCGCCGGCGAGGAAGGCGACGACCAGCGCCTGGGGCAGCAGCCGCAGCGGGTCGGGACGCT
>LRTP01001072.1 GCA_001550305.1 Streptomyces diastatochromogenes | reverse complement strand
CGGCCCGCGCGCCGGACCGGGGCTCCTCCGCCGGATCCCCGAGCGTCTGCGTCCGCACCAACGTCGGCGTCTGCCGGGGCAGTATCGGCTCGGTCGGCGCCTCGGACACCGCCAGTGACTCGTACGCGGGCCGGTAGGTGTCCACGTAGCCGCCGCGGTCCGGGCCTCCGACACCGTACGGCGGCTGCCCACCAGTTCCTCGGTCCTCGAACGACGTTCCAGTCAGGCCAAACGTCTCGTACTGCGAGTTGCTCACGACAACACGATCCAGGGGGTCCGGTGGAGTAAAAGGGGCGCCCGGAGGGCTCGTTCAGGGTGGCGGTGGGAGACGGGCGGGCGACCAGAACCTAGCGGAGCGGTCGTCACTCTCCCAAGCAACGCGGCTACGCTGTGTCGCGACACTGCCCTGAGGTGTGACCCCGAAAAATGGCCGGAAGCGTTATCCCTCAGTAACCGAAGGCCCGCGCCGTGTTCGCCGAGAGCGCCGTCGCCAGCGTGTCCTCGTCGATGCCCCGCACGGCCGCCATGGCGCGCACCGTGACCGGAATGAGATAGGGCGCGTTAGGCCGTCCGCGGTACGGGGCGGGGGTCAGGAAGGGCGCGTCGGTCTCGACGAGGACGAGCTCCAGGGGGGCCACGGCCAGCGCGTCGCGCAGGGGCTGGGCGTTCTTGAAGGTCATGTTTCCGGCGAAGGACATGTAGTACCCGGCCTGGGCGCAGATTTCCGCCATCACCGCGTCGCCGGAGTAGCAGTGGAAGACGGTCCGCTCGGGCGCGCCCTCCTCCTTCAGGACGCGCAGCACGTCGGCGTGCGCGTCCCGGTCGTGAATGACCAGGGCTTTTCCGTGCCGCTTGGCGATCTCTATGTGGGCGCGGAAGGAGCGCTCCTGGGCGGCCTTGCCTTCGGGGCCCGTACGGAAGTAGTCGAGCCCGGTCTCGCCGACGCCCTTGACCTGGGGAAGGGCGGCGAGGCGGTCGATCTCGGCGAGGGCCTCGTCGAGGGCACCGTCGCCGCCGGGCCGCCGTGCGCCCTGGCGGGACCAGCCGTCGGGGTCGCCGTGCACGATACGGGGCGCCTCGTTGGGGTGCAGCGCGACGGTGGCGTGGACGGCCTCGTGCGCGGCGGCGGTCTCGGCCGCCCAGCGGGAGCCCTTCAGGTCGCAGCCGACCTGGACGACCGTGGTCACGCCGACCGAGGCGGCCTTGGCGAGGCCTTCCTCGACGGTGCCGGACTGCATGTCGAGGTGGGTGTGCGAGTCGGCGACGGGGACGCGCAGCGGCTCGGGGAGCGGTGGTGCTTCGGTCTTGTCGGAGGGCATGCCCCGATCCTACGAAAGGGGCACACCGGACCGGACCTCACCCGGGCGAGGTCACCGCGCTGCCGCGATCAGCCCGCCTTGCGGTGGTGGAAGGGGTGCAGCAGGTCGGAGAGGTGCCAGTGGTGGGGTTCCCCGGGCAGGGCCGGCTGGTCGACGGCCTCGTCGTGGGCCTGCTCGCCGTGGGCGTGCTCGCCGTGGGCCGGCACCGGTCGGTGCGTGTGCTGGTGCATGGAGTTCTGGACGGAGGACACCTGCCCGGCGCGCATGATGCGCACCACGTGTCCGTCGCAGTTCTGGCAGGAGGGCCGGCTCAGCGGCGACGGCACGACATGGCCGTCCGCCACGTACATCACGAACTCGCCGCCCTCGGCGTCGCGGTGGTGCTCTATCTCGAACGACTGCTCCCAGCCGTGCCCGCAGCGCATGCATGCGAAGGAATACGACTCGTTGACGACGGCGGTCGCCGCGCTGCGGTTGCCGGTCTGCCCTGCGATCTCACTCATGCCAGCTCCTGCTGTTCCGCTGGACAAGCGCCCCCGGTCGGCGGGGGCGAGGGACGGGTACGTCCCTTCAACCAGTGGACGCTTCTCCGGGCGGGAACGCATCAGGCCTGTCGACTATTGGAGTCGTTTTGGCCTTTCCTTGTCGGAATGCCTCGGAGACACGGCCTGAGCTTTGCTTTCCGTGCGGGCCCTTTGCTCTTCTATGGGGCGCTGTGCGCCGCGTTCTTTGCCGCGACCACCGCATCGAAGACGTCGCGCTTGGGAATTTTGGCCTCGGCCGCGACCGCCGCGATGGCCTCCTTGCGGCGCTCTCCCGCCTCCTCCCGCGCCCGCACCCTGCGCACCAGTTCGCCCGCGTCCAGTTCCTCGGCGCCCTTCTCCGGCGCGCCCTCGACCACCACCGTGATCTCCCCGCGTACGCCCTCCGCGGCCCAGGCCGCCAGCTCGCCCAGCGGTCCGCGCTTGACCTCCTCGTACGTCTTGGTCAGCTCGCGGCAGACGGCGGCCCGCCGCCCGTCCCCGAAGACCTCGGCCATCGCGGCGAGGGTGTCGTCGAGGCGGTGCGGGGCCTCGAAGTAGACCATCGTGCGGCGCTCGCCCTCGACCTCCCGCAGCCGGGACAGCCGCTCGCCCGCCTTCCTCGGCAGGAACCCCTCGAAGCAGAACCGGTCGACGGGCAGCCCGGACAGCGCGAGTGCGGTGAGTACGGCGGACGGGCCGGGTACGGCGGTGACCTTGATGTCCTTCTCGACGGCCGCGGCGACCAGCCGGTACCCGGGGTCGGAGACGGACGGCATCCCGGCGTCGGTCACCAGCAGCACGCGCGCCCCGCCGGCCAGCGCCTCGACGAGTTCGGGCGTGCGGGCGGCCTCGTTCCCCTCGAAGTACGACACCACGCGCCCGGTGGGCTGCACGCCCAGCGCCTGGGTCAGCCGGCGCAGCCTGCGGGTGTCCTCGGCGGCGACGACGTCCGCGTCCGCCAGCTCCTGGGCGAGCCGGGGCGGGGCGTCGGCCACGTCGCCGATGGGGGTGCCGGCCAAAACAAGGGTTCCTGTCACGGTTCCATCCTCGCAGGGGCATTCGGAGGCAGCCGCATCCACCCATTAGGCCCGTGCACGGGACTCCCACAGACCTGTTCCCTACGATGGCGCGGTGACCAGTACCGCGTCCTCCACGGACACCCGGCAGGGCCAGGCAGCCGAAGAACGGCGGCCGTCGTGGCAGCAGCGGCTGCGCCGCTTCGGATACAACGCACCACCCAGAAGCGATGTGCGTGATCGGCTCGTGCCGCCGTACGCCGAGCCCAGCCCCCGGATCTGGGCTGCGTTCGGGCTGCGCCACGAGGTCGCGGAGCGCATCACGCGCTGGTCGGGCTGGGGCGGCCCGCTGCTCGTGACCCTGATGGCGGGGCTGATGCGGTTCTGGAACCTGGGCAGCCCGAAGGCGGTGATATTCGACGAGACGTACTACGCCAAGGACGCCTGGGCGCTGATCCACCGCGGGTACGAGGTCAACTGGGACAAGAACGCCAATGACCTGATCCTGCAGAACAGCGGGCACGTCGGCATCCCCTCGGACGCCGCCTATGTGGTGCATCCCCCGGTCGGCAAGTACGTCATCGGGCTCGGCGAATGGATGTTCGGCTTCAATCCGTTCGGCTGGCGTTTCATGACGGCGCTGCTCGGCACGCTGTCGGTGCTGCTGCTGTGCCGGATCGGGCGCCGGATGTTCCGCTCGACGTTCCTGGGCTGTCTCGCGGGCGCGCTGATGGCGGTGGACGGGCTGCACTTCGTGATGAGCCGCACCTCGCTGCTCGACGGTGTGCTGATGTTCTTCGTGCTGGCGGCCTTCGGCTGCCTGATCGTGGACCGCGACCGCGCGCGTGCCCGACTGGCGGCCGCCCTGCCCACAGACGCGGACGGTCTCGTACGCCCCGACGCGCACATCGCCGAGTCCACCCGCCTCGGCTGGCGCCCCTGGCGCTGGACGGCCGGTCTGATGCTGGGCCTGGCCCTCGGCACCAAGTGGAGCGGCCTGTACGTCCTCTTCGCGTTCTGCCTGATGGCGGTCCTGTGGGACGTCGGCGCGCGCCGGGTCGCGGGCGCCCGTCACCCGTACATGGCGGCCCTCAAGCACGACACGGGCATCACGTTCCTCGCGACGGTCCCGGTGGCGATCGCCACGTACTTCATCTCCTGGACCGGCTGGATCCTCTCCCCCACCAACGGCAAGGGCGGCTACTTCCGCAACTGGGCCGCGACCGACGGCAAGGGCGGCAGCTGGGCCTTCCTGCCCGACTGGCTGCGCAGCCTGTGGCACTACGAGCACGAGGTGTACGAGTTCCACGTCGGCCTCTCGTCGCCGCACACCTACCAGTCGAACCCGTGGAGCTGGATCGTCCTGGGCCGCCCGGTCTCGTACTTCTACGAGTCCCCGCTGCCCGGCAAGGACGGCTGCCCGGCGGACGCGGGCGGCAAGTGCGCCCGCGAGGTCCTGGCCCTGGGCACGCCCCTCCTCTGGTGGGCCGCCTGCTTCGCGATCGTCTACGTCCTGTGGCGCTGGGCGTTCCGCCGCGACTGGCGGGCGGGCGCGATCGCCTGCGGCATCGCGGCCGGCTACCTCCCCTGGTTCATGTACCAGGAGCGCACGATCTTCTTCTTCTACGCCATCATCTTCGTCCCGTTCCTGTGCCTGGCGGTCGCGATGATGATCGGCGCGATCCTCGGCCCACCCGGCTCCACGGAACGCCGCCGCGTCATCGGCGCGGCGAGCGCGGGCGTCCTGGTCCTCCTGATCGCCTGGAACTTCATCTACTTCTGGCCCCTGTACACGGGCACGGCGATCCCCATAGACCAGTGGCGCTCCCGGATGTGGCTGGACACCTGGGTCTAGTGCTCTGACCGCGTTGGTTCGCCGGGTTGGTGGTCGTGGCGGTTGGATGTGGGGTGACGTCCGATCCGACCGCTGGAGGCGCGGTGGCCGAGCCTGTCCGTGTGCGCAGACTGACCGACCAGGAGGGGCAGAAGCTGCAGCAGATCGTGCGCCGGGGCAGCACGAGTTCGGTGCGCTATCGGCGGGCGATGATGCTGCTGGCTTCGGCCGGCGGGAACCGGGTGCCGGTAATTGCCCAGCTGGTGCAGGCCGACGAGGACACCGTCCGCGACGTGATCCACCGGTTCAACGAGATCGGCCTGGCCTGCCTGGACCCTCGGTGGGCGGGAGGCCGTCCCCGCCAGCTCAGCGATGACGACGAGGACTTCGTCATCGCGACGGCCACCACCCGCCCCACCAAGCTCGGCCAGCCGTTCACTCGCTGGTCACTGCGCAAACTCGTCGCCTACCTGCGCAAAGTGCACGGCCGGGTGATCCGTATCGGCCGCGAGGCGTTACGGTCTCTGCTCGCCCGCCGCGGCGTCACCTTCCAGCGCACCAAGACCTGGAAGGAGTCCCCGGACCCCGAACGGGAGGCGAAGCTGGACCGGATTGAGGAGGTCCTGGACCGCTTCCCCGACCGGGTGTTTGCCTTCGACGAGTTCGGACCGCTCGGGATCCGGCCCACCGCGGGCTCGGGCTGGGCGAAACGGAAGCATCCCGACCGGATGCCGGCCACCTACCACCGCACCCACGGGGTGCGCTACTTCCACGGCTGCTATTCCGTCGGCGACGACCGCCTGTGGGGCGTCAACTGCCGCAGGAAAGGTGCCGCGAACACACTGACCGCGCTGAAGTCGATCCGCGCCGCCCGGCCCGACGGTGCACCGATCTACGTGATCATGGACAACCTGTCCGCCCACAAGGGCACGGACATCCGTCGTTGGGCGAAGAAACACAAGGTCGAGCTGTGCTTCACCCCGACCTACGCCTCGTGGGCGAACCCGATCGAGGCCCACTTCGGACCACTGCGGCAGTTCACCATCGCCAACTCCCATCACCCAAATCACACCGTCCAGACAAGGGCCCTGCACGCCTACCTGCGCTGGCGCAACGCCAACGCCCGCCACCGTGACGTCCTGGCCGCCGAGCGCAAGGAACGCGCCCGCATCCGCAGTGAGAAGGGCATCCGCTGGGGCGGACGCCCCCTCAAAACTGCAGCGTGATCGCCCTTCCCGCCGAGTGCGCAGCTCCTTGTGAAAGGCTGGGAGCATGATGGGCGGACGGTCCGAGAACCCAGAACTCTGGGCGTTCCTAGAATCACTGCACTACGGCGACATCCTTTCCGGCACCGTCACAGCGATCGAACGGTTCGGCGTGTTCGTGGCACTGGACGACGGCCCCGACCACCCGGTCTTCCCCGGCGTCGGGTTCATCACGATCCCCGAACTGTCCTGGCGGCGCATCGAAACCACCTTCGACGTTGTACAGGTCGGACAGCACGTCTCAGCCGAGTTCCTCCAGTTCGACACATGGAACCTGGAGGCCAGACTGTCCTTGCGGGCGACACAGCCGGACCCCTTCCAAACATTCGCCGACCGCACCGCGGTGGGGCAGAAACTGCACGGACGGGTCACCAAACTGATTCCGTTCGGCGTCTTCGTCCAGGTCGCCGACGGGATCGAGGGACTGGTCCACCTGCGAGAGCTCGCATCGACGCCCGTGGAAAGTCCGTCAGATGTCGTCCAGGCCGGCGACGAGGTCACGGTCGTCGTCACAGAAATCGACCGGGAGCGACGCAGGCTGGTTCTCTCTCGACGATAAAGCTCCTCCGACCACTCGTGGCTCCCGCATGTTCCCGCGACGGTTCCTCACACCAGCGTTCCTGAGCATCTGAGCGCCCGCTCGGCGCAAGGAAAACCCCGCTCCAACCCGGTGGACCTAGGCGGTCACAGCACTAGC
>LRTP01001071.1 GCA_001550305.1 Streptomyces diastatochromogenes | reverse complement strand
GGCGGCATCGGGCGCCCGGCCGCCAGCCGGTCCCGGTACGACTGCTCCATCGCACCCCCGGGCCGGTACTTGCCCGACAGGAACCCGCTCGCCAGCGGACTCCAGGTCAGCACCCCCATGCCGTACTTCCGTGCCGTTGGCAGCACATCGGCCTCGATGCCGCGTACGAGGATCGAGTACGGCGGCTGCTCGGTCGCGAACCGCGCGAGTCGGCGCCGCTCGGACACCCACTGCGCCTCGACCATCTCGGCGGCGGAGAACGTCGACGTACCGATGTAGAGGATCTTCCCCGCGCGCTGAAGGTCCGTCAGCGCCGACAGCGACTCCTCGATGTCCGTGGTCGGGTCCGGGCGGTGCATCTGGTAGAGGTCGATGCGGTCGGTGTCCAGGCGGCGCAGGCTGTCCTCGACGGCCTTCACGATCCAACGGCGCGAACCGCCCTGCCTGTTCATGACGGCGGGCCCCTTCATCTCGCCCAGCCTGCTGATGTCCCCCAACGGCAGGCGGAACTTGGTGGCCAGGACCACCTCGTCCCGGTCCACACCCTTGAGCGCCCGGCCGACGAGTTCCTCCGAGACACCACCGGAGTAGGCGTCGGCCGTGTCGATGAGGTTGACGCCCGCGTCCAGGGCGCGCCGCACCATGGCGGTGGTCTCCGCCTCGGTGGTGCTCCCGAACGAGCCGAAGTTCATCGTCCCGAGGGCGAGCGAGCTGACCTGTACGCCGGTACGGCCGAGAGTCCTGTACTGCATGGGGAGCCTTCCTTCGATCAGAGGGCACAGAGCAGAGGTAACGGGTGTGCACCGCATGTGACACCAAGACCCTACACGGGACTGATTGCCAATATGACACTGAGTCCCAGATTGAATCGCGTTCCGCTAGCCTGACCGCATGCAGGCGAACCGGGCGAACCCCACAACTCCCAGGACGACCCCCAAGCTCTCCCTCCGCGAGCGCCAGCGCGCAGCCGTCCGCGCCGAAATCACCCTCGCGGCCATGGAGTTGTTCCTCGCCCACGGATTCGACGAGACCACCGCCGACCAGATCGCGGAGAGGGCCGGCGTCTCCCGCAGCAGCTTCTTCCGGCACTTCCCGACCAAGGAGGACGTGGTCCTCGCGAGCTTCGCGACCGCCGGTGAGCGGGTCCGTGACGCCCTGCGGGCCCGCCCGGCCGACGAGTCCGCCTGGGAGGCCCTCGCGCACGCGGCCGCCGTCCTCCTCGACAGCTTCGTCGACGACCCCGAGCGCAGCCTGCGCGCCAGCGCGATGCTCACCCACACCCCGTCCCTGCGCGCACGCCACATCGAGAAGCAGCTCCTCTGGCAGGAACTCCTGATCCCCGACGTACGCGCCCGCCTCTGCGGCGGTGACGACGTCGGCCCCCCGGACGCCCGTGCCCGCGCCCTCGTCACCGCCGCCCTCGGCTGCTCGGACGCCGCGATCCACGAATGGGTCCGGGCGGAGGGCGACGCCGACATCCTGGGCCTGTACGCCGACGCCCTCGCCACCGTGCACACCGGTACGCGCTAGACATGGCGAAGGGGCACCCCGCCGCAACGCGGGGTGCCCCTCACCACCTCAGCCGGTCAACCGGACGCCCAGACGGTCAGGCCTCAGACCCGTACCAGCTCCCGGTCCTCGTCCCGGCCTCCGCCGGCCTTCTCCTCCGCCGTGCGCAGGCCCTCGCCCTCGACGTCCACGTTGGGAAGCGCCCGGTCCAGCCACTTCGGCAGCCACCAGGCCTTCTTCCCGAGCAGGGCCAGCACCGCCGGGACGATCGCCATGCGGACCACGAACGCGTCGAAGAAGACCGCGATCGCGAGGCCGAAGCCGATCATCTTGATCATCGACTCGCTGGAGCCGATGAAGCCGGAGAAGACGGCGATCATGATGACCGCGGCCGCCGTGACGACCCGTGCGCCGTGCCTGAACCCGGTCACGATCGCCTGGTGGGGCTTCTCCCCGTGGACGTACGCCTCGCGCATCCGGGTCACGAGGAACACCTCGTAGTCCATCGCGAGACCGAAGACGACACCCACCATGAAGATCGGCATCATCGACATGATCGGGCCGGTCTCCTCGACGCCCAGGAGGCCGGACAGCCAGCCCCACTGGAAGACGGCGACGACCGCGCCGAGCGCCGCCATCACGCTCAGCAGGAAGCCGAGCGCCGCCTTCAGCGGGACCAGGATCGAGCGGAAGACCACGATCAGGAGGAGGAAGGCGAGGCCGACGACCAGCGCGAGATACGGGATCAGCGCGTCGTTCAGCTTCTGCGAGAAGTCGATGTTCATCGCGGTGGTACCGGTGACCAGCACCTTCGCGTCGGTCTCCGTCGTGATGCTGCCGCCCGCGTCACGGATGGCGTGCACCAGGTCCTCGGTCTTGACGGAGGACGGCTTGGAGTCGGGGATGACCGTGATCGTCGCGGTGTCCCCGGCCTTGTTGAACGCCGCCGGGCTGACCGACACGACGTCCTTCATGCCCTTGACCGTGTCGGTGACCTTGGTGGCCGCGGCCTTGGGGTCGTCGCTGGACTTGCCGTCCACGACGAGCATCAGAGGGCCGTTGAAGCCGGGACCGAAGCCGTCGGACAGCGTGTCGTACGCCCGGCGCTGCGTGGTCGACGTCGGCTGCGAACCGTCGTCGGGCAGACCCAGCTGGAGCGAGGCCGCCGGGAGCGCCGCGGCGCCCAGGCCGATCACACCGAGCACCAGCACCGCGAGCGGCCGGCGCACGACGAAGCTCGCCCAGCGGGTGCCCATGTTGGGCTTGCCCGCCTTCTTCGCGGCACGCCCGCCGCCGAGCAGCTTGCTCTTCTTGCCCGCGGGCTGGACCTTGCGGCCCGCGTAGCCCAGCAGGGCCGGAATCAGCGACAGGGCGATCAGTACCGCGATGGCGACCGTGCCCGCCGCCGCGACACCCATCTTCGTCAGCATCGGGATGTTGACGACCGACAGACCGACCAGCGCGATCACGACCGTCAGACCGGCGAAGACGACCGCCGAACCCGCCGTGCCGACGGCCCGTCCGGCCGCCTCCTCGCGCTCCCGGCCCTCGGCCAGCTCGGCCCGGTAGCGGGAGACGATGAAGAGGGCGTAGTCGATGCCGACCGCGAGGCCGATCATCATCGCCAGGGTGGAGGTGGTGGTGCCCAGGTCCAGCGCGTTCGCCAGCGCCGTGATCGTCGAGACGCCGATACCGACGCCGATCAGCGCGGTCAGCAGCGGCAGCCCGGCCGCGATCAGCGAACCGAAGGTGATGACGAGCACGACCGCGGCGACCGCGATACCGATGACCTCGGTCGACCCGGTCTCGGGCGTCGCCTGGAGCGCGTCACCGCCGACCTCGACGCTCAGCCCGGCGTCCCGCGCCTGCTGCGCGGCCTCCTCCAGGGCGGTCTTCGAGGAGTCCTTCAACTCCATGCCGGACACCTTGTACTTCACCGAGGTGTAGGCGACCGACCCGTCCTTGCTCACCGCGTGGGACTTGAAGGGGTCGGACACGGAGGTGACCTCGGAGCCGTCGCCGAGCGCCTTGACGGTCTTCTCGACGGTCGCCTTGTTGGTCTTGTCGCCCATCTTCTCGCCGGCGGGCGCCTTGAAGACCACACGGGCGGTAGCGCCGTCGGCGCTCATCCCGGGGAAGCGCTGTTCCAGCAGGTCGAAAGCTTTCTGCGCCTCGGTGCCGGGGATCGAGAAAGAGGACGCTCCCGCGGTGGGCGCGGAGGCGGCGCCGACACCCGCCAGCGTCAGCAGGGCCACCCATATCAGGGCGACGAAATGGCGTCGCCTGAAGGCGAATCGGCCGAGTTTGTAAAGGAATGTGGCCACGAGGGCGTACTCCCGGTCAGGTCGTTTGCTGGCAGCTGGGCAGGGGAGATCAGCCCGACGACGTGAGCGGTCGCGTCAGGTGCACGTAGGCGTTACTGAAGGTCGGGCAGGCTCAGGCGCCGAGAGCGGGGAGGATCACGGCGTCCATGTACGAGGTGAGGAAGTCCTGGGTGGGTGGCAGTTCGTCGACGATGCCGCGCACCGCGAAGGCGCCGATCATCATGTGCAGCACGTAGTCCTGGGCGGGGTTGTCCGCCCGGACCTCGCCTCGGTCGACGGCCCGCCGCAGGATCTCGCGGAGCATCTCGGTCTCCGGCTCGATGATCCACTCGCGGAAGGCGCGCAGGAGATCGGGGTTCCCGTGCAGTGCCGTGGCCAGACCCCGCATCAGCGCGGAGTTCTGCTCCATGTGGCAGTCGTCCTCACGCCTCACCATGGCGTGGAAGTCGCCCCGCAGGGACCCGGTGTCGATGTCACTGGTGATCGGCTTCTCGTGCCGCAGCGCCTTCACGACGAGCTCGGCCTTGCCGCCCCACTGGCGGTAGAGGGTGGCCTTGCTGGACCGGGTGCGGGCGGCGACGGCGTCCATGGTCAGGGCGTCGTAGCCGACCTCTCGGAGCAGCTCGAGCACGGCCGCGTACAGCTCGGCCTCGCGCTCGGGGGTGATCCGACTGCGACGCACCGTTGCGACTTCAGCCATCCCACTCACCTTCTCTGCTCCGGACGACACGGTTTCGTACACCCATGAAGATACCCCGAGATTCAAAGAAACGAAACCGTTTCGTACGTGTGCTGGGTCACGCACATCCGAAAAGACACCTACTCACAAGTTGCCGGGCGCCTCCGGGAGGAAAAGCATGGGTAGGTGAGCGATGCGTACGAGAAGGCGCACAGCGCCCCGTCCGGGGCGCGGGGAACCGCGCGACCAGCCACAGACCACCCGCAGACCTCCCACCCTCCGCAGACGGACGGCGGCGCCGGCTACCTCCGCTTCCCTCATCTCAGCGGCGACCACCTCTGCTTCGCCGCCGAGGACGACCTGTGGATGGCCCCCCTCGACGCGCCGGGCCGCGCCTGGCGGCTCACCGTCGACCGGACCAAGGTCGGCCACCCCCGCTTCTCCCCCGACGGCCGGCTCATCGCGTACACGAGCTGGCGCAGCCTCGTGCCGGAGATCCATCTGGTGCCGGTGGACGGCGGCCCCTCCCGCCGGCTCACCTACTGGGGCAGCGCGGACACCCAGGTCTGCGGCTGGTCGCCGCCCGACAAGGACGGGCACAGCGACATCCTCGCCGTCGCCTCCCACGGCCAGCCCTTCTCGTACTTCACCTGGGCCTACAAGGTCCCCACCGACGGCGACCCCGGCGGCGCGCTCCCCTGGGGCCCGGTCTCCTCCATCCAGGTCGCCGACCTCGACGGCGAGCACAAGACGCTCCTGCTCACCGGCACCCCGCCGCACGAACCCGCCGCCTGGAAGCGCTACCGGGGTGGCGCCACCGGCCGGCTCTGGCTGCACGGACGGCGACTGCTAGCCGATCTCGACGGCCACCTCGACTCCCCCATGTTCGTCGGCGGCCGTATCGCCTTCCTCTCCGACCACGAGGGCATCGGAAACCTGTACTCGTGCGCGTACGACGGCGGGGACCTGCGCCGCCACACCGACCACGACGCCTTCTACGCCCGACACGCCTCCAGCGACGGCACCCGCGTCGTCTACCAGTGCGCCGGGGACCTGTGGATCGTCGACGACCTGTCCCCGGACTCGGTCCCGCGCCGCCTCGACGTCCGTCTCGGCGGTCCGCGCGCGGGACGCCGTACGTACCAGGTGCCCGCGGCGCAGCACGTGGACGGCATCTCGGTCGACGAGACGGGCCGGGCCAGCGCCGTCGTCGTACGCGGCAGCCTGCACTGGCTCACCCATCGCGACGGCCCCGCGCGCACCATCGCGGACACCCCCGGCGTACGCGTCCGGCTCCCCGAGATGCTCGGCTCCGGCGGCCGGATCGCCTACGTCACCGACGCGGACGGCGAGGACGCGGTCGAGATCGCCGTCCTCCCCCGGGCCTCCGGCCAGCGCGAGGCGCGCCGCCTCGCCTCCGGCGAGCTGGGGCGCGTACTGGAGATGGTCTCCGACCCGCAGGGCGAACGCCTCGCGATCGCCTCGAACGACGGACGCCTGCTGATCCTCGACGCGACGGAGGAGTCCGCCGGGGACACGTCCACGTCCACGTCCACGTCCCGGACGGAGCCCGAGGAAGCCTCCTCGACAGAACCCGACAGCACCACCTCGGAGCCGGAGCCCGAGGACACCTCACGGACGGAGTCCGAGGAGACCTCGCAGACGGGGTCCGAGGAAGCCGCCAGGACAGAGCCCGGCGACACCTCGCCGACCGAGCCCGAGAAAGCCTCCCGGACCGACTCCGAGGACACCTCGCCGACCGGGGCCGAGCGAGGGGAGGTCACCGAGCTGATCACCTCGATCAACGGACCGGTCCGGGACCTCGCCTTCTCCCCGGACGGGGCCTGGCTGACCTGGTCGCACCCGGGAATCGGCCGCTCCCTGCGCCAGATCAAGATCGCGCGCATAAAGGACCGGCTCATCGTCGACGTCACCAACGGCCGCTTCGAGGACGAGAACCCCGTGTTCACCCGCGACGGCCGCTACCTCGCCTTCCTCTCCTGGCGCGGCTTCGACCCGGTGTACGACGTCCACACCGGCGACCTCTCCTTCCCGCTCGGCTGCCGCCCCTACCTCGTCCCCCTGTCCTCCGCCACCCCCTCCCCCTTCGCGCTCAACCCCGACGGGCGGCCGGTCGCCGGAGGCCTGGACCCGATCGAGGACGAGAGCGCGGACGGCGCGGTGAGCGTCGAACTGGAAGGCCTGGAGAGCCGGGTGACCCCCTTCCCGGTCACCGCCTCCAAGTACTCGGCGCTGTACCCGGTCGCGGGCGGCGGCCTGGTCTGGCTGCGCTGGCCGATCTCGGGCGCCCTCGGCGAGACCTTCGTCAACCCCGACGACACCTCCGGCCGGCCGACGCTGGAGTTCTTCAACATCAGCAAGGCGAAGAAGTCCGAACTCGTCCAGCACCTGGACTGGTTCGCGGTCAGCGGCGACGGCTCCCGGCTGGTCGTCGTGGACGAGGGCGACCTGCGAGCGGTCCCCTCGACCGAGGTCGGTGACTCCGACTCGACGGTCTGGATCGATCTGCGGCGCATCATCCACGAGGTGGACCCGCCCGCCGAATGGCGCCAGGCCTACGCGGAGGCGGGCCGCCTCACCCGCGCCTACTTCTGGGAACCCCACATGTGCGGCATCGACTGGGACGGTGTGCTCGCCCAGTACCGCCCGCTGGTCGAACGGGTCGCCTCCCCCGACGACTTCGCCGACCTCCTGCGCGAGGTCCTCGGCGAACTCGGCACCTCCCACGCCTACGTCGCCGCCGCCCGCCGCAACGAGGGCCCGGCCCAATACCAGCGCTGGCAGGGCCTGCTCGGCGCCAACTTCGTCCGGCGCGACGGCAGCTGGACGCTGAAGCGGATCCTTCCCGGCGACTCCTCCGACTCCAAGGCGCGCTCGCCGCTCGCCGGTACCGGCATCCGCGAGGGCGCGGTCCTCACCCACGTCGACGGCCGCCCGGTCGACCCGGTCACCGGCCCCTATCCCCTCCTCGCGGGCGCGGGCGGTACGACGGTGGAGCTCACGTTCACCCCCGAGGCGGGCAAGGGCCGCTCACGCCGGGTGGCCGTGGTCCCGCTGATCGACGAGCGCCCCCTGCGCTACCAGGACTGGGTGGCCAAACGCCGCGAGGTCGTCCGGGAGTTGAGCGGGGGCCGGTGCGGCTACCTCCACATCCCCGACATGGGCGGCTCGGGCTGGGCCCAGTTCAACCGCGACCTGCGCCTGGAGGTCTCGCGCCCCGCGCTGATCGTCGACGTGCGCGGCAACGCGGGCGGCCACATCAGCGAACTCGTCGTGGAGACGCTCACCCGCACGATCCTCGGCTGGGACCTGACACGCAACGCCCAGCCGGTGTCGTACGCCTCGAACGCCCCGCGCGGCCCGATCGTCGCCCTCGCCGACGAGGCGACCGCCTCCGACGGCGACATGATCACCGCCGCGTTCAAGCTGCTGAAGCTCGGCCCCGTCGTCGGCCAGCGCACCTGGGGCGGAGTCGTCGGCATGACCGGCCGCCACCGCCTCGGCGACGGCACGGTGATCACGGTGCCGATGAACGCGGCCTGGTTCGACGCGTACGGCTGGTCCGTCGAGAACCAGGGCGTCCCCCCGGACCTCGCGGTCCTGCGCACCCCCCTGGACTGGGCGGAGGGCCACCACACCGAAATGGACACCGCCATCCAACTGGCACTCGACCTCCTGACCACCCACCACGCGGCCTCCCCACCCGACTACACAAACGCCCCCGACAGATCAAGACCAAAACTCCCCCCGAGATCTCAATAGAGGGAGGGGACAAGCGCCCTGAAGGGGCGCGGGGAACTGCGCGCCCAGCCACACAGAACCCGCACCAGACAACGCACCCCCGACGCCAACCAAAAGCGTGGGGCGCCCCCAACCAACAGGGGCGCCCCACAACTCGGCCTAAGCCGGCGCAGCGAACCGTCAGACGTCGTAGTCCTGGTCGAGCCGCTCCTTCGCCTCACGCTGCATGCGCTCGGTCTCCGGGATCGTCCGGTCGCCCCTCTGCGGGGAGCGCTCACCCGACTGCGGGGAACGCGCACCCTGCTGCGAGGTGCGGGCACCCGGCTGCGGGGAGTGCTCGCCGGGACGGGCCTTCTCGTGGCCGATGTCCTGGCCCATCTTCTTCTTGCCCTGCTGCTTCATCTGCTCGGCCTTGTTCTGCATCTGGTCCTTCTTGCCCATGAGGTTTCACTCCCATTTGTGGGTGAGGGGGATCGGGCTCGACCAGACTTACACGCACGGACTACGCACGCATTTCGATCAGTCACTCACGGTGATATCCCCTGCTGGCGCTGCTCGTCGGCCGCCCCGCCGGCACCCACGAGCCCCGTACTCACGCCCTTGAGCCGCGGCTCGAACCGCCTCATCTCCCGTTGTCCGACCGCCCCGATGATCCCGGGGAGGTAGCCCCGGACGCCCTGCATCCCGCGCAGCCACCACTGCGCGTACACATGACTGGACCGCCGCTCGATCCCCGCGACGATGCGGTCGACGGCCGGCCCCAGCGGATACGTCTTGTTGGACGGCCACGGCAGCCGCTGCCTCAACTCCCGCATCACCTCGTCCTGATCGGCCCCGCGCACCATGTCGGTGTCGGTCCAGGACAGGTAGCCGACCCCGACCCGTACGCCCTTGTGGCCGACCTCGGCACGCAGGCTGTGCGCGTACGCCTCCACGCCCGACTTGGACGCGCAGTACGCCGTCATCATCGGCGCCGGGGTGATGGCCGCGAGCGAGGCGATCTGCAGCAGATACCCCCGGCTCTCCATGAGCACGGGCAGGAACGCCCGCGCGGTGACCGCCGATCCGATCAGGTTGACCTCGATGACCCGCCGCCAGGCGACGGGATCGGACTCGACGAAGGGACCGCCGTTCGCCACACCGGCGTTGGCGACGACGATGTCGACCTTCCCGAACCGTTCCTTCACCTCGGCCGCGACCTGGGCCATCGCCTCGTGGTCGGTGACATCGGCGTGCCAGAAGCCGCTTTCGCCGTGCAGGCGGTCCGCGACCTGCTTGAGCGCGTCCGGCTCCAGGCCGACCAGCGCGACCTTGGCACCGCGCGCGGAGAGCTTGCGGGCGAGGAGTTCGCCGACGCCCCGCGCGGCCCCCGTGACGACCGCGACCTGCCCTTCCAGGCTCACCTTGGTCATGCGCTGCCTTCCTTGATCTCTGCGTAGGTGGAGACGAGTTCGCGTATGCGTGCGGTGACCAGTTCCGGCGCCTCCACCGGTGTCATGTGCCCGAGCCCGGTCAGTTCGGTGACGCCGACACAGTTCGGCAGGGTCGCGACCAGGGCGCGCGCGTGCACCACGGGCGTCAGCCGGTCCGCCGTACCCACCACCACGGCCGTCGGCACCGTCAACGCCCGTACGCCGTGGTCGAGATCGAGCAGGTCGAGCACCTTCGACCAGGCGTGCCGCACCGTGCGCGGACAGGCGTGCACGATCCGCGCGCACGCCTCCACCATGCCCGGCGACGAACCGGCGCCCATGGTCGCGTACTTGAGGATCCGCCGGGCGAGCGGTGTGACGGGCCCGAGCGGCGCGGCCGACCCGAGGATCCTCTTGGTCACCTGGGTCCGCAGCCACCCGGCCGGCATCGGCACCACCCGCGCCTCGGCCACCAGCCGCGAACTGCCCGTGCTGCACAGCAGGGCCGCCACCGCGTGCTCCTGGAAACGCGGCCGCGCCGAGGCCGCCATCAGCGTCATCCCGCCCATGGAGTGCCCGACGAGCACGGCCTTCTCGCCGGGCGCGAGCGTGGCCGCGAGCACGGCTTCCAGGTCGTCGGCGAGCGCGTCCGCGGTGCACGCCTCGCTCGCGGGACTGCGGCCGTGCCCGCGCTGGTCGTACGCGATCACCCGGTGGTCGGCGGCGAGGTCCCGTATCTGCGCCGCCCAGAAGGCGGTCGAACAGGTCCAGCCGTGCGCGAGGACGACGACGGGCGCGGCCGGATTGTCCTCGGGTCCGTGCACCTCCACGTGCAACCGGGCGCCGTCGGCGGAGACGGCGGTCAGTTCGCGCGCGGGCGCGGGCGGCGCGTACGCCCCGTGCTCCACATGCGTCAGTCGACTCACGCTCCCGCCTCCACCTTCTTGGTGCTCTTTGTGCCGGGGTTCTTGGTGCGCGCCTCGGGCGTGCTCGGCTCGGCTGTACTCGGCTCGGTTGCGCTCGGCTCGGTTGCGCTCGACTTGGGGGCGCGCAGCACCTCGTACTCTCCCAGGTCCACCCGCCGGGTGGCGCTACGGAACTCGGTCGTCGTGCCGGGCCAGATGGTGGTGTTGCGGCCGTTCGCGTCGAGGTACCAGCTGGTGCAGCCGCCGGTGTTCCACACTGTGCGCAGCATCCGCTTCTGGACCTTGTCGTTCCAGCCCTCCACGGCGGCGGGGCGGGCGTCGAGAGCCGCGCGTCCGCCCAGGACGTCCAACTGCCGCACATAGTCGGCCATGTAGTTCAGCTGGGACTCGATCATCAGGATCATGCTGGAGTTCCCGAGCCCGGTGTTCGGACCGATGATCGTCATCCAGTTGGGGAACCCGGCCGCGGTGGCCCCGCGCAGCGACTTCATGCCGCCGCGCCACACCTCCGCGAGCGTCCTGCCCTCCGTTCCGACGACCCGGTCCGCGATCGGCATGTCGGTGACGTGGAAGCCCGTACCGAAGATGATCGCGTCGACCTCGGCCGTGCTGCCGTCGGCGGCGACGAGCGTGGAGCCGTCGATCTTGGCGAGCCCGGAGGCCACGACGTCGACGTTGGCCCGGGTGAGCGCCGGATAGTAGGTGTTGGAGAGCAGGATCCGCTTGCACCCGATCCGGTAGTCGGGGGTCAACTTGGCCCGCAGCGCCGGATCCCGGACGGCCCGCGCCATGTTCCGCCCGGCCAGCCGCTCGACGAGGCCGAGTTCGTCGGGACGCTTCGTGAACGCCTGGACCTGCAGCTCCCTGATCCCCCACAGCAGTCCGCGCCGGGCCTGTGTGGTGAAGGGCAGCTGCCTGTGCAGCCACCGTTCGGCGCCGGTGATGGCCCGGTCGACCCGGGGCATCACCCACGGAGGTGTGCGCTGGAAGAGGGTCAGCCGGGACACGTCGGGCTGGATGGCGGGCACGATCTGGATGGCGGAGGCGCCCGTGCCGATCATGGCGACGCGCTTGCCGCGCAGGTCGTAGTCGTGGTCCCAGCGGGCCGAGTGGAAGACCTTGCCGGGGAAGGAGTCGATCCCCGGTATGTCGGGGATCTTGGGGTCGGAGAGCGGTCCGGTCGCGGACACGACGACATCGGCGGTGAGGAAGCCACGGCTGGTCTCGATCCCCCACCGGAGCTTCTCCTGGTCCCACGTCATCATCTTCACCTCGGAGTCGAAGCGCAGATGCGGGCGCAGCCCGAAGACGTCGGTGACGTGCTCCAGATAGGCCCGGATGTGCTCCTGTCCCGAGAAGGTGCGCGGCCAGTCGGGGTGGGGCGCGAACGAGAACGAGTACAGGTGTGAGGGCACGTCACAGGCGCACCCCGGGTAACTGTTGTCCCGCCACGTACCCCCGACGCTTCCGGCCCGTTCCAGGACGACGAAGTCGGTGATCCCTTCGCGGCGCAGCCGCACCGCGGCCCCCAGACCGCCGAACCCGGACCCGATCACCGCGACGCGCACATGCTCGTGCTCGGTCATCCCGACCATCCCACGCCTCCCTAGCCGCCCGACTCTGCCAGTGAACACTGGCGCAATGGGAGCGTAGAGCAGCTCCGTACTGATGGGTAGGGTTGCGACCACGAAAGTTACCGACGGTACGACGTAGGGTTTCGCACGTGGCGGAGAAGCGTGAGTACCGGATGGAGGAGCTGGCCAAGGAGGCCGGCATCACCGTGCGCACCCTGCGCTTCTACCGGGAGCGCAAGCTGATACCGCCGCCCCGCCGCGAGGGCCGTATCGCCTGGTACGACCACACACACCTGGCCCGCCTGCGCACGATCTCGGCGCTGCTGGAACGCGGCCACACCCTCAACGGCATCGCGGAGCTGGCCGAGGCCTTCGACCACGGCCGTGACGTCGGTGAACTCCTCGGTCTGGGCGAGCCCACCGAGGAGACCCCCGTCCGGCTCTCCCCCGAGGAACTCGCCGACGTCTTCGCCGGCCAGGCCACCCCGGAGAACCTCGCCGCGGCCCTCGACCTCGGCTATCTCGGCACCGACGGCGGCGAGATCGTCCACATCAGCCGCCGCCTGCTCGACGTCTCGGCGGCCCTGGTCCGCGAGGGCATCCCCCTGGCCGACGTCCTCACCGCCGCCCGCCGCGTCCGCGACCACGCCGACGCCCTCGCCGACCTCTTCGCCGGCATCGTCCTCACGGAGAACCGCACCACCGAAGACCTCAAACGCCTACGCCCCCTGGCGAAGAGCGTGGTGGAGGCCGAACTGTCGATGGCTCTGGACCGGCGGCTGCGGGACTACAGCTCGTAGACGACCGTCACCGGCGGCTGCAGGGCTACAGCTTGTAGACGACCGTCACCGGCGCATGGTCGGACCAGCGCTCCGCGTGCGTCGCCGCCCGCTCCACGAACCCCTTCACGGCCTTGCCCGCGAGCCCCGGCGTCGAGACGTGGTAGTCGATGCGCCATCCGCTGTCGTTGTCGAAGGCCCGTCCCCGGTACGACCACCACGAGTACGGCCCCTCGACGTCCGGGTGCAGTGCCCGTACGACGTCGACGTACCCGCCGTCGTCCGCGTCCAGGACCCGTCCCAGCCACGCGCGCTCCTCGGGCAGGAAGCCGGAGTTCTTCTTGTTGGCACGCCAGTTCTTGAGGTCGGCCTCTTGGTGGGCGATGTTCCAGTCGCCGCAGACGACGACCTCGCGCCCGTCGGCGGCGGCGCGCTCGCGCAGCTCCTTCAGGTGGGCGAGGAACTCGTCCATGAACCGGACCTTCTCGTCCTGTCGTTCGGTTCCGACCTCGCCGGACGGCAGGTAGAGGCTGGCGACGGTGACACCGGGCAGGTCGGCCTCGACGTAGCGTCCGCTGGAGTCGAACTCCTCGGACCCGAATCCGATCCGCACCCGGTCGGGCTCGCGCCGGGTGTACAGGGAGACGCCCGCGCGCCCCTTGGCCGCCGCGGGGGCGTGCACGACGTGCCACCCCACCGGCGCCCGCACCTCCTCGGGCAGCTGCCCGGGCTCGGCCCGCACCTCCTGAAGGCACAGCACATCCGCGGAGGTCTCCGCGAGCCACTCCACGAAGCCCTTCTTCGCGGCGGCCCGGAGCCCGTTCACATTCACCGAGGTAACAGTCAGCACCCGGGCACGATACTTAATCCATTCCACCCAGAGGGCGCATACATGTACGATACCCCGCATGAGTATCCGCCCGGTCCCGTACGACCACCCCGACGCCGTCAAGCTCAACGACCAGGTGCAGGCCGAATACGCCGAGCGCTACGGCGATGAGGGCGATGTCACACCGCTCGACGCGTCGATGTTCAAGCCGCCGCTCGGCCTGTACCTCCTCGCCTACGACGAGCGGGACCGCCCGATCGCGTCCGGCGGCTGGCGCGGCCAGGACAGGAACGACGAGGGGTACGCGGACGGCGACGCCGAGCTCAAGCGCATGTACGTGACCCCGGAGGCCCGCGGTCTCGGCCTCGCCCGCCGCATCCTGGCCGCCCTGGAGGACGACGCCCGCGCGGCCGGCCGCACCCGCATGGTCCTGGAGACCGGCGCCAAGCAGCCCGAGGCGGTCGCCCTCTACCTCTCCAGCGGCTACGAGCCCTGTACCAAGTTCGGCTACTACCGCTTCCACGAACTGAGCCTCTGCTACGCCAAGCCGCTGACCATTCAGTGAACGAAAGAGTGCGGCCGAACAGGCAAGAACCCCGCCGGACGAATCCGACGGGGTTCTGAATTGCAGTGGACCTGAGGGGATTTGAACCCCTGGCCCCCTCGATGCGAACGAGGTGCGCTACCGGACTGCGCCACAGGCCCTTGCAACGAGTGAAACTCTAGCATCCCCGTCGGGGTGCTTGGAAATCCGTTCCTGGCAGGTCAGCCGGGGCTCCGGAGCGCCTGGTCATTCGTTGGCGGCGCGCGGCCGTTCGCCGTCCTCGTACTGGTCGAACAGCGGAGTGCGACCGCGCTCACGGGCCCGCCGGGCGGACGCGGCGCGCCGGGCGTCACTGCGACCGTCGTCGGCGACCTCGGCCGTCTCGGCGGCTTCGTGG
>LRTP01001070.1 GCA_001550305.1 Streptomyces diastatochromogenes | reverse complement strand
CGCGGCCTCCGCCGCGGAGGCCCGCCGCGCGGCCGGAACCCTGGAGGGCCTGGAGTTGGCCGAACCCGATCCTGAATCCGATCCCGATCCCCGGCCCGATCCCGAGTTCGGCTCGGGTTGGGCCGACTGCTGCGGCACCGCCCGGCCGGCGGCCGGGGAACCCTGTGGGGCACCCTGCCGGGCGGCGGCCTGTGGCGCCTGCTGCGGTTCGGGCTGGGCGGGCGGCGGGAGTTGGGCCTTGGTCTGCTGCCGGACCGGAGGCATGGCGAAGGCCCGGACGTCCACCGAATCGGTGACGGCGTCCGGCTCGGCGCTGGGCTCCCCCTCCTCGGCGGAGCGCGCCCGCAGGTCCTTGGCGTACCGGCGCTCCATTCCCGCCCGTCCGGACAGCAGCCGGATGGCGGTGCTGAAGCGTTCCGTCGGACGGGCTTCGTTCAGCTCGTCCTGCCTACGGAGCCACATCGGCACCAAGTAGGCGGCCCAGGCCCCGACGATGACTGCGTAGATGAGGCCGCTGCTGCTCACGTCTCACACGGTAGAGGGGTTTGCATGAGGCCATCTGCCAATTCGGCCGGTGTGTCGCACGATCCGGCTGATATTTCGAGCTTTTTTGTGACCGATGCGATCAGCAGGCCGCAGGGAGCGCGAATTTAATGCCCCGAGCCGATCACGCACCGATCAATTTCGAACATACATTTCATTTACTGAGTGCCGGGCTTGCTCTGGTTCTCCGAACGGGCCTGCATCGATCGTGCCCGCCGCCAACGCCCCAACAACCCCTCCGGCACCTCTTCCGCGGTGAGCGCGAAGACGAGGTGGTCCCGCCAGGCCCCGTCGATGTGCAGATAGCGCGGCCTGAGCCCTTCCTCGCGGAATCCGAGTTTCTCCACCACGCGGCGGCTCGGCCCGTTCTCCGGGCGAATGCAGACTTCGATGCGGTGCAGTCCGACCGTGCGGAAGCAGTGGTCGGTCACCATCGCCACGGCCGTCGGCATCACTCCGCGCCCCGCCACCGACTGGTCCACCCAGTAGCCGATGTGCCCGGAGCACATCGATCCCCAGGTGATCCCGGCGACGGTCAGCTGCCCGACCAGACGGCCCTGGTACTCGATGACGAAGGGCAGCATCCGGCCCGCGTTGGCCTCGGCGCGCAGATGCCGGACCATCTGACGGTAGGTCGGCCGGTGCGCTATCGGACCGCTGGGCGTGGGCGGCGGAATCGTCGCCTCCCAGGGCCGCAGCCAGTCCCGGTTGCGCCGGTTCACCTCGCGCCAGGCCCGCTGGTCGCGCACCTTTATCGGCCGAAGGACGACATCGCCGTCCACCAGCTCGACGGGCCAGGATGGGCTGTTCAGCTCGCACCCCCACTGCCGCTGGGTCTGGGGTGGTCGCCGCCACGGATCTGGTCGACGGCGTGGATCAGAAGGGGCTCCAGAACGGCCAGGCCGTCCTTCACCCCGCCGGTGGAACCCGGCAGGTTGACGATCAACGTCCGTCCCGCGACTCCGGCGAGCCCGCGGGACAGCGCCGCCGTGGGCACCTTCTCTCTCCCGAACGCCCTGATGGCCTCGGGAATGCCCGGCACCTCGTGATCGAGTACGCGCCGGGTCGCCTCGGGCGTCCGGTCGGTGGGCGAGATCCCCGTACCGCCCGTCGTCACGATCACGTCGTACCCGGCGTCGACGCCCGCGCGCAGTGCCGCTTCCACGGGGTCGCCGTCCGGCACCACCCGAGGGCCGTCGACCTCGAAGCCGTACGCCGTGAGGCCCTCGGCGATCAGGGGGCCGCCCTTGTCCTCGTAGACCCCCGCGGCGGCCCTGTTCGAGGCCGTGACCACGAGCGCGCGGTACGACGGTGCCGTCATGTCCGGCTCCAGTCGCCCGACTTTCCGCCCGTCTTCTCTTCCACCCGTACGTCCGTGATGACCGCCCCCTTGTCGACCGCCTTGACCATGTCGATCACGGTGAGGGCCGCCACGCTGACCGCGGTGAGGGCCTCCATCTCGACGCCCGTACGGTCGGTGGTCTTCACGGTGGCGAGGATCTCGACGGCGTCGTCCGCGACCGACAGATCAAGCTTGACACCCGAGACCGACAACGGGTGACAGAGCGGGATCAGATCCGGGGTGCGCTTGGCGCCCATGATGCCCGCGATGCGCGCGGTGGCCAGGGCGTCGCCCTTGGGGACGCCCTCACCGCGCAGCAGTTCGATCACACGGGGCGAGACCAGGACACGGCCGCTGGCGCGGGCGGTGCGCGCGGTCACGTCCTTCCCGGAGACGTCGACCATGCGGGCGGCGCCCGCCTCGTCGATGTGGGTCAGTCGGTCCTGCGTACTCATGTCTTCGCGGCGCTCCCGGTCGGGCCTCTTGTGCGCGACACGGTACCGCCACTCGGGGCACTCAGCCGAGCAGGACCACTTCGACCTCGGTGCCGGGCTCGACCGAGGTGACGTCCTCAGGCACGACGATCAGCGCGTCGGCGTGGGCGAGGGCCGCGACCAGGTGGGATCCGGCGCCTCCGACCGGGGTCACCTTGCCGTCGGCGTACCTCCCGCGCAGGAACTGCCGGCGACCGTCCGGCGAGGTCAGCGCCTTGTCCGTCTCCAGGGTCGCCCTGGTGGTGGGGCGGTGGATGTCGCCCAGGCCCGACAGGGTGCGGATCGCGGGGCGGACGAACAGCTCGAAGGAGACGTACGACGAGACGGGGTTGCCGGGGAGCGCGAGCAGCGGGGTGTGCTCGGGGCCGATCGTGCCGAAGCCCTGGGGCTTGCCGGGCTGCATGGCGAGCTTGCGGAAGTCGATGCCGCTGCCCTCCTCGTCCTCGTCGCCCACCGAGGACAGGGCTTCCTTGACGACGTCGTAGGCGCCGACGCTGATGCCGCCCGTGGTGACCAGCAGGTCCGCGCGGATGAGCTGGTCCTCGATGGTGGCGCGAAGCGTCTCGGCGTCGTCGGCGACCGCGCCCACCCGGTAGGCGATGGCCCCTGCATCACGGGCGGCGGCGCACAGCGCGAAGCTGTTGGAGTCGTAGATCTGGCCGCTGCCCAACGGCTCGTCGGGCTGGACGAGTTCGCTGCCGGTGGACAGGACGACCACCCGCGGGCGCGGGCGCACGCGTACGGTGCCGCGGCCGATCGCGGCGAGCAGGCCGATCTGCGGCGGGCCGAGGATCGTGCCTGCTTCGAGGGCGCGGTCCCCCGCCTTCACGTCGCTGCCCTTCGCGCGCACATGCGC
>LRTP01001069.1 GCA_001550305.1 Streptomyces diastatochromogenes | reverse complement strand
GGCGCCGGGCGGCAGCGGGGCGCCGGTCATGATGCGGGCGGCCTCACCGGGGCCCACATGGGGCTGCTCGCCCTGGCCGGCCGCGACATCGCCGACGACCGTGAGGACCGCCGGGTACTCCTCGCTCGCGCCCGCGACATCGGCGACCCGGACCGCGTACCCGTCCATCGAGCTGTTGTCGAACGGCGGCAGGGAGACCGGCACCGTGACGTCCTCGACCAGGACACAGCCCTGGGCGTCGAGGAGTTGCAGCTCGATGGGTTCGAGAGGGCGAACGGTCGCGAGGATGTCCTCCAGGTGCTCGGTCACCGACCAGAGGTGGTCCTGGCCGGTGACACGGGTCGCGGCGCTGCTCAAATTCCTACATCTCCTCGGCTACGTAACTGCGAAGCCAGGTCCGGAAGTCCGGGCCCAGGTCCTCACGTTCGCACGCGAGCCTGACAATGGCACGCAGGTAGTCGCCGCGGTCGCCGGTGTCATAGCGGCGGCCCTTGAAGACGACGCCGTGCACGGGGCCGCCGACCTTCTCGTCCTGCGCGAGCTGCTGGAGGGCGTCGGTGAGCTGGATCTCGCCGCCGCGGCCCGGCTCGGTCTTGCGGAGTATGTCGAAGATGTGCGGGTCGAGGACATAGCGCCCGATGATCGCGTAGTTGCTGGGCGCGTCCACCGGGTCCGGCTTCTCGACCAGGCCCGTCACCTTGACGAGGTCGCCCTCGCCGGTGGTCTCCACGGCCGCGCACCCGTAGAGGTGGATCTGCTCGGGCTCGACCTCCATGAGCGCGATGACGCTGCCGCCGTGCTGCTCCTGGACCTCGACCATGCGGGCGAGGAGGGGGTCGCGGGGGTCGATCAGGTCGTCGCCGAGGAGCACGGCGAAGGGCTCGTGGCCGACGTGTGGCGCCGCACACAGGACGGCGTGGCCGAGGCCCTTGGGGTCGCCCTGGCGCACGTAGTGCATGGTGGCCAGGTCGCTGGACTCCTGGACCTTGGCGAGCCGGCTGGCGTCGCCCTTCTTCTGAAGGGCGGACTCCAGCTCATAATTGCGGTCGAAGTGGTCCTCGAGGGGGCGCTTGTTGCGGCCCGTGATCATCAGGACGTCATCGAGACCCGCCGACACGGCCTCTTCGACCACGTACTGGATCGCCGGCTTGTCGACGACCGGCAGCATCTCTTTGGGAGTGGCTTTCGTGGCCGGCAGGAACCGGGTTCCGAGGCCTGCTGCGGGGATGACAGCCTTGCTGATCCTGGGGTGCGACTCAGTCATGCGCGTAACCATATCCGGTGGCTATGAGCGCAATCTGTTGGTCCCGTTAAATAGCTCTCATATGAGCGCATAAGGAACGGTACGGAGTGAGCTGTGAGCCACGTGGGACGTGCGGCAGAGCCTGACAAGCGAATGTTGCGGCGAGGATTCCTCGCGGTGAGAAGCAGGTTGACACCTTACGACCTGCGGGAATCCGCCGGGGCCCTGGCCCTGCGGGCGCTGGAGCTGCCGGAGCTGGCGCACGCGCGCACGGTGGCCGCGTACGTCTCCGTGGGGAGCGAGCCGGGCACCCTCGCGCTCCTGGACGCGCTCCACGCGCGCGGGGTGCGCGTACTGCTGCCGGTCCTGCTGGCGGACAACGACCTGGACTGGGGCGCGTACGCCGGAGAGGGCTCTCTGGAGCGTGTCCAACACGGCGGCAGGATGGCTCTCTTGGAGCCGGCGGGCGAGCGGCTCGGCCCCGAGGCCGTCCAGGAGGCCGACGCCGTCCTGCTGCCCGGCCTGGCCGTGGACCGGCGTGGAATGCGTCTGGGGCGCGGCGGCGGCTCGTACGACCGCGTGCTGGCCCGCCTGGAGCGCGCGGGGGCCGATCCCGCGCTGGTGGTGCTGCTGTACGACGCGGAGGTCGTCGAGCACGTCCCGGCGGAACCTCACGACCGTCCCGTACACGCGGTGGTGACGCCATCGGGGGTGCGCCGCTTCGGCTGACGGGCCCGGGTGGACGAAAGGGCCCTCCACGCGTGCGTGGAAGGCCCTTTCGCCTGTCGCCTTCAGTGACTCACGGTCGCCTTCAGTGACTCGTGGTCGCCGTCATCGGCTCACGGCTTGAGCACCAGGGTGTCGCTCGTGCTCTTGTCGACCGCCTTGCCGGAGAAGGACCACGGCAGCAGTTCGCCCTTGGCCCACTTGTCCGTCTGGTCGGTGTAGTGGGCGCTGTAGGCGTGCCCGGAGGCGCCGGAGAGGTTGATCCACTTCGACTTGTCGAAGTCGTCGAGGTTGACCACCATCCGCATGGACGGCACCCAGACCACTCCGTAGCCGCCCGCGGCGTTCCAGCCGGTCGCGTTGACCGTCGCCTCGCCGCCGCCGAGCCTCCAGGGGCCGCGGTTGAGCATGTACTGCAGGACGCCGGGACCATCGGTGCCCAGGGTCTGGTTCTTCAGGAACAGGCGGTGCAGCCGGCCCCAGCTCCAGGTGTCCATGTCCTTGCCGAGCTTGGCGGTCAGCTCCCAGCGGGCGTCCTTCATGGCCCGCGCGAAGAGCTCGTCCCGGTTGTCGGCCGCCTTGTCGAGGCGCGTCTTGGGCGCCTTCCACCAGTCGTTGTTCGGGTCGTCGATGATCTTGCGGACCACCTCGAACCAGCGGTCGCCGCCGTCCGGCTGCGCCTGGTCCGCCTCACGCTGGCCGCACTCGCGCACCGTCTGGTTCTCGTCCGCGGGGCCGGTGGTGTCGACCGGGGCGACGTTCAGGCACTGGCCCTTGACCCGCAGCTCCTTGGGCAGCTTGTTGCCGAAGGCGAGCTTGAGGATGTTGCGCCAGGTCGCGTTGAAGTACGCGGCCGCCGCGGAGTCGGCGTCCTGGGTGTAGTCCCAGCCCTCCAGGAGCTTCTGCGCGTCGCGGACGTTCTTGTCGGCGACGTCGATCTTGAGCAGCTTGGGCACGATCAGCTTGGCGATCTCACTGCTGTCGTCGAGCTGCATCTGGCGCATGTCGTCGGTCGAGATCTTGCCGCCGCCCTTGATCTTCGCCTCGATGAGATCGGTGATCCGCTGGCTGCGCGTCCCGTAACCCCAGTCCGTGGTGAGCGTGTAGGGGTACTTGTCCTTGTCGACGACCGCCTGGTTGGCGGTCACGATGTAGCCGCGCTTCGGGTCGTACTCGTAGGGCAGCTCGGACTGCTTGATGTAGCCGGTCCACTTGCACTTGGAGTCCCAGCCGGGCGACGGGAGCGAGCCGTCGTCGCCCTTGGCCCGGATCGGGATCTTGCCAGGCAGCTGGTAGCCGATGTGGTTGTTGGTGTCGGCGTAGATCAGGTTCTGCGAGGGCACGTCGAAGGACGCGGCCGCCGTGCGGAACTCGGTCCAGTTCGACGCCCTGTCCAGCTGGAAGACGGCGTCCATGGAGTTGCCCGGGTCCAGGGCGGTCCAGCGCAGCGCGATGGCGTATCCGTCGCCGCGGTCGGGCGCCCCGCTGTCGACGGTGGCCTTCTTGCCGACCTTGACGAGTTCGTCGTCGCGGTCGGAGAGCAGCGGCATCCCGTCCTTGGTCTCCCGGACGACGATCGTCTTGTCGGCGCCGCCCGCGACCTTGATCGTTTCCCTGCGGGTCGTGAAGGGCAGCACCTTGCCGTCGCGCTCGTAGCCCTCGCCGGTGATCTTCTCCAGGTAGAGGTCGGTGACGTCGACCCCGGAGTTGGTCATGCCCCAGGCGATGTCCTGGTTGTGGCCGATGACCACGCCCGGCATGCCCGCGAAGGTGTAGCCGGAGACGTCGTACTGGCACTTGCTGGAGACGCTCGTGCAGTGCAGGCCCATCTGGTACCAGACCGAGGGCAGCGAGGCCGACAGGTGCGGGTCGTTGGCCAGCAGCGGCTTGCCGGTGATCGTGTACTTGCCCGCGACGACCCAGGAGTTCGAGCCGATGCCGTTGCCGTTCACGCCGACGGCGGTGGGCACGTTGTCGAGCACGTTGTAGAGCTTGGACAGCTGGCTCTGCAGGCCGTTGGGCGCGGTGGTGTTCCCCGCGAGGCCGGTGCCCGCCGTGGACTGCGTCCCGCTGCCCAGCGTCGTGCCACTGCCCTGGACGTACGACCCCGTGACGCTGTCGTACTGGCCTTCCTGGGTGATCGTCTTGTTCCGGCTGTAGGGGTACTCCGGGTACAGGTCGGCGATCTGCTTCGGGCCCAGGCGGCTGGTCATCAGGGAGCGGTCGATCTCGTCCTGCATGTTGCCGCGCAGGTCCCAGGCCATCGCCTTCAGCCACGCGACGGAGTCGACCGGGGTCCACTCCTGGGGCTTGTAGTCGTTGGTGAAACCAAGGGCCGCGTACTCCAGGGAGATGTCCTTGCCGTCCTTGCCCTTCAGGTAGGCATTGACTCCCTTGGCGTACGCCTGGAGGTACTTCTTCGTGGAGGCCGACAGCTTCTTGTCGTACTCCTCCTTGGCGACCCGGTCCCAGCCCATCGTGCGCAGGAACTCGTCGTTCTTGACCTGGCCCGAGCCGAACATCTCGGACAGCCGGCCCGAGGTCATGTGACGGCGTACGTCCATCTCGTAGAACCGGTCCTGCGCCTGGACGTAACCCTGCGCCATGAACAGGTCCTCGTCGGACGAGGCGTAGATCTGCGGGATCCCGTTGCCGTCCCGCTTGACGTCCACGGGACCCGACAGCCCGTCGAGCGTGAGTGAGCCCTTGGTCTGCGGGAAGGAGGCACGGACGGTACTGACCCCCCAGTAGCCGCCATAGGCAACGCCTCCGAAGAGGGCCAGAACCAGGACGATCAGGAACAGTCGGGCCTTGCGCCCCTTCTTCCTGCCGGACTTGCCCGGCTTCTGGCCGGAAGAGGCGGTGGTGTTCGGGGGCATCGCTGTCCTTGCTGTCCTAACGCGAGCGGCAGGCGGTCCTGGAGTGCTGGAGCAACCATAGGCGCAGGGCCCGACGCGCCTTGACGCGGAGTCGGGTACAGGACGGACGAGCGTTCGATCTCGGCCCCTGGAGTGTCAAGAAAGCGTCAAGAGTTAGGTAAGGTAACGAAGTACTTGGACTCATGTACCGACTTCGGGTGTTCGGATCGACGTGCTGGGATCCACGCGATCACCTCGATTCCACGCGTTGACCTCGACGCGATCACATCGAATCGACGTGTTCACATCCACGCGTTCGAATCCAGTGCCCGGATTGGCGAGAAGGGAACAGCCGCTGACTGTCCACCACCTCAACCAGCTCCTGCTCGTCTGCTCGCTCGTTCTGCTCGTCGCGGTGGCAGCGGTTCGTATCTCTTCGCGCAGCGGGCTCCCCAGCCTGCTCGTCTACCTCGGCATAGGCATCGCCATGGGCCAGGACGGGGTCGGCAACGTCCACTTCAACAACGCCGAACTGACGCAGGTCATCGGGTACGCGGCCCTGGTCGTGATCCTGGCCGAGGGCGGCCTCGGCACGAAGTGGAAGGAAATCAAGCCGGCCCTGCCGGCGGCCACCTCGCTGGCACTCGTCGGCATCGCGGTGAGCGTCGGAGTGACGGCCACGGCCGCCCACTACCTGATCGGCCTGGAATGGCGGCAGGCGCTCATCATCGGCGCGGTGGTGTCCTCGACGGACGCGGCGGCCGTCTTCTCGGTGCTGCGGAAAGTACCCCTCCCCGCGCGCGTGACGGGCATCCTGGAGGCCGAGTCCGGCTTCAACGACGCCCCGGTGGTCATCCTCGTCGTCGCGTTCAGCACGGCGGGCCCCGTGGAGCACTGGTACGTACTGCTGGGCGAGATAACCCTGGAGCTGGCCATCGGCGCGGCCATCGGCCTCGCGGTGGGCTGGCTCGGCTCCTGGGGGCTGCGGCACGTGGCGCTGCCCGCCTCCGGCCTCTACCCGATCGCCGTGATGGCGATCGCGGTCACCGCCTACGCCGCCGGCGCGCTCGCGCACGGCAGCGGCTTCCTCGCCGTCTACCTCGCGGCGATGATGCTCGGCAACGCCAAACTGCCGCACTGGCCCGCGACCCGAGGCTTCGCCGAAGGGCTCGGCTGGATCGCCCAGATCGGCATGTTCGTCCTGCTCGGCGTGCTGGTCACCCCGCACGAGATGGGCGACGACATCGTGCCCGCCCTCGTCATCGGCCTGGTGCTCACCATGGTGGCGCGCCCCCTGAGCGTCGTGATCAGCCTGCTGCCCTTCCGGATCCCGTGGCAGGAGCAGACGCTGCTGTCCTGGGCCGGCCTGCGCGGCGCCGTGCCCATCATCCTGGCGACCATCCCGATGGTGAGCGGCATCGCGGAGAGCCGCCGGATCTTCAACATCGTCTTCGTCCTGGTCGTCGCCTACACCCTCATCCAGGGCCCCACGCTGCCCTGGCTGGCCCGCAAGCTGCGGCTGGGCGAGTCCGAGGGCGCCGCCGACCTCGGGATCGAATCGGCACCCCTGGAGCGACTGCGCGGCCATCTGCTGTCCGTCGCGATCCCGAAGGGCTCCCGCATGCACGGCGTGGAGGTGGCCGAGCTGCGCATGCCCTCGGGGGCCGCCGTCACCCTCGTCGTGCGCGACGGGACCTCCTTCGTGCCGCTGCCCACGACCGTCCTGCGACGCGGCGACGAGCTGCTCGTGGTGGCCACCGACCCGGTCAGGGACGCGGCCGAGCGACGGCTGCGCGCGGTGGGTCAGGGCGGCAAGCTGGCGGGCTGGCTGGGTCTCGCGGGCAACGGCACAGGACCGCACTCCCGACATTCCGGACAGTAAACGGGACATTAAGGGGCGATGTGCATTCGCAGGCGAACACCGCCATGGTGCTCACTTTCACAGGCACCGCAGCACTCGCCCCTGTACGATGAAGGCACACCTTGATCGAACCAACTCTGCCTGAAGCAGAGCTGGCGCGACCGTATGGCGGTCGCGACGCCCCCGCAGTGGGCGGCGCGGCATCTACCGCAGTTCCGCGCAAGAGGACAGCTCTCGGCGCCCCCCGCACGGGCGCGCTACCAGGCGGCAGAAAGGCACGGGCCGTGGCATCCACGGTCACCTCCCGCCCCGGATACGGACAGCTGCTGCGCACCCGCGGCGCCTGGACGTTCCTGCTTCCCGGCTTCGCCGCACGTCAGCCCTTCGCGATGCTGACGCTCTCCCTCGTACTCCTCGTCCAGCACACCACCGGCTCGTACGGGGCCGCCGGCGCGGTCGCCGCCGTCACCGGCGTCTCCATGGCGCTGTTCGCACCCTTCACCGGCCGTCTCGCCGACCGCCACGGCCAGCGGGCCGTCCTGTTGCCCGGCGTCCTGGTGCACGCCGTGGCAGGCCTCTCCCTGACGGCGCTGGCGCTGATGGACGCCCCCTTGTGGGCCCTTTTCCTCGCCGCCGTGCCGACCGGCGCCTCGGTGCCCCAGGTCGGGCCCATGGTGCGCGCCCGCTGGGGCGTGAAGCTCCAGGACTCGCCCCTGATGACCACCGCGGCGGCCTTCGAGTCCGTCACGGACGAGCTGACCTTCGTGTTCGGCCCGCTCCTCGCCACGGCGCTGTGCACCGCCGTGCACCCGGCCGCGGGCCTGCTGACCGAGGCCGGGCTGACCCTGATCGGCGGTCTCCTGTTCGCCGCGCAGAAGAGCACCCAGCCCGCTGTCGCCGCCGCCGGGCACACGCGCGTGGAGCACGGTTCCGCGCTGCGGATCCCCGGGGTGCGCGTGCTGATCGTGACCTTCCTGGGCATCGGCTCCGTCTTCGGCGGTATGCAGGTCTCGCTCGCCGCGTTCAGCGAGTCGATCGGCGAGCCCGGTCTGAACGGCGTCCTGTACGGCGTCTTCGCCGCGGGCAACATGCTCTCCGGCGTCGTCTGCGGCGCCATCGCCTGGAAGGTGGCCCCGCAGCGGCGGCTCGTCATCGGCTACGCCGCCCTGGCGCTCGTCGCGTCCGGACTGTGGGCCGCGCACTCCGTGGTCGTGCTCGCCGCGATCGGCCTCCTGGTCGGCATGTGCATCGCTCCGTCCCTGATCACCGGCTACACGCTGGTCGAGGGCCTGGTCCCGGCGGGCGCCCGCACCGAGGCCTTCACGTGGCTGACCGGCGCCGTCGCGCTCGGCCAGGCGGCGGCCGTCACGGTCGCCGGACAGCTGGAGGACCGCCTGTGGAACGGTGCCGGATTCCTGGTGCCGATGGCCGGTACGGCACTGGCGCTGGTGACCCTGCTGGCCCTGCGTTCACGGCTGGCCACGCGGCCCACCGGACGCACCGTCGCACGTGGCGTCGGTCACCGAGTGCCGGTGACAGTGGACTGATCTCGCGGAATACGTCACTATGGATCGTCGTTAGCACTCATTGAGTGAGAGTGCCAGGAGGAAGACAAGTGCCGACCTACCAGTACCAGTGCACCGAGTGTGGCGAGGGCCTCGAGGCGGTGCAGAAGTTCACCGACGATGCCCTGACCGAGTGCCCCAACTGCGGTGGACGCCTGAAGAAGGTGTTCTCGGCCGTCGGCATTGTCTTCAAGGGCTCCGGCTTCTACCGCAACGACAGCCGTGGCTCCTCGTCGACCAGCTCGCCGGCCTCCAAGCCGTCGACCTCTTCGACGTCGTCCTCTTCGTCGACGACCTCGTCGTCCTCGTCGGACTCGAAGTCGTCGGGCAGCGGCTCGTCGAGCAGCAGCTCGGCCGCCTAGGACTTTCTCGCCGGGACCCTGTCGTCGTACGACGATGGGGTCCTCGGCGTTTTCGAGGGCGGGTACCCCGGAGTTTCCGGACGACGGGGTCCTCGCCGCTTTCGGAAGACGGAGTCCTGGCCGCTTTCGGAAGACGGAGTCCTGGCCGCTTTCGGAAGACGGGGTCCTCGCCGCTTTCGGAAGACGGAGTCCTGGCCGCTTTCGGAAAACAGGGTCCTCGCCGTTTTCGGAGGCAGATCTTCGAAGCCCGCTAGTGTGATCGTCATGGCGAACGCAGAGATCGGTGTCATCGGCGGCTCGGGCTTCTACTCCTTCCTCGACGATGTGACCGAGATACAAGTCGAGACCCCCTACGGGCCGCCGAGCGACTCCCTGTTCCTCGGCGAGATCGCGGGGCGACGGGTCGCCTTCCTTCCCCGCCACGGCCGCGGCCACCATCTACCGCCGCACCGCATCAACTACCGGGCCAACCTCTGGGCGCTGCGCTCCGTAGGCGCCCGTCAGATCCTCGGACCGTGCGCGGTGGGCGGACTGCGCCCCCAGTACGGGCCGGGGACGCTGATCGTGCCGGACCAGCTGGTCGACCGTACGAAGACGCGGACGCAGACGTTCTTCGACGGGCTGCCGCTGCCGGACGGCACCGTGCCGAACGTCGTGCACGTGTCGCTGGCCGACCCCTACTGCCCCGTCGGCCGCAAGGCCGCCCTCGAAGCGGCGCGCGGGCGTGACTGGGAGCCGGTGGACGGCGGCACGCTCGTGGTGATCGAGGGACCGCGGTTCTCCACCCGCGCCGAGTCGCTGTGGCACCAGGCGCAGGGCTGGTCCGTGGTGGGCATGACCGGCCACCCCGAGGCCGCGCTCGCTCGTGAACTCCAGCTCTGCTACACCTCGTTGACCTTGGTCACCGACCTCGACGCGGGCGCGGAGGCCGGCGAGGGCGTCTCGCACGACGACGTGCTGAAGGTGTTCGCGTCGAACGTGGACCGACTGCGGGACGTGCTGTACGACGCGGTGGCGGCCCTGCCGGGGAACGGGACGCGGGACTGTCTGTGCACGACGGCGCTGGGTGGCATGGATCCGGGTTTCGAGCTGCCGTGACGATGGCCTCGACGGGCGCTCGGTGGGCGCCGATGGGCGCCGATGGGCGCTGACGGACGCCGATGGGAGCTGACCGGCACTGACGGGCGTTTCGCCGTGGAACTTCCCGTTCGGGTGAGGGAGTTGTCCACAACTCGTCGGTAGTCCACCGGCGCCGACGGGCTCCGCCGCGAGGCCTCATCGTGGGATCGCAAGCCGATCTCTCGTCGCAGGTGGTGGTCCCATGGCACAGCACGCTCCTCTTGTACGCCCGCTGGACACGGATCTCGTTCGGGCGCTGGACACGGATCCCGTACGTCCGCCCGGTGTGGACGCGCCTCCGATCCGCGAGGTGCCGCAGTTCGCCCCCGTGCACGTGCGCGGCGGGCGGTACGGGCTGCGGCGCCTGACCCGTCACAAGCGGCGGGCCGTGGCCGCGGGGCTC
>LRTP01000107.1 GCA_001550305.1 Streptomyces diastatochromogenes | reverse complement strand
CGCGGCCGGCTGCGCTTCGGCGCGTTCGCCACGGCCGACGCCGCGCTCGTGCCCCGTGCCATCGCCGCGTTCCGGGTGCGCCATCCGGGGGTGCGGCTCACCCGCGAGGAGGGCCTGACGCCCGTGCTCCTGGAGCGGCTCTCCGCGGGCGGCCTCGACCTGGCGATCGTCTCCACGACGGGCCGCGCCCCGCTGGACCCGTACACCCTGCACCACCTCCTCGACGAGTCCCTGTACGTCGCCGTCCCCGCCGACCATCCGCTCGCCGCCGAGCCCTCCGTCCACCTCCCCCAACTCGCCGACGCCGACTGGATATCCGGCTCCGCCCGCCCCGAGGGCACCCTGCTGGACGCGGCCCTGCGGCACGGCTTCCGGCCACGCGTCGCGCATGTCGTGGCCGAGTGGACCGCCAAGCAGGGGTACGTCGCCGCCGGGCTCGGGGTGACCCTGGTCCCGGCGCTCGCCGCCGAGTCCGTACGCCCGGACATCGCGCTGCTCGCGGTGCGCGACGAGGAGGCGCCGGCACGGGCGGTGTACGCGGCGACGGTGCGGGGCCGGTCACTGGGACCGGCGGCGCGGGCGTTCCTGGGGGCACTGCGGGAGGCGGCGACCCACCTGCCCACCTGAGCCACCCGTCGCCCGAGCCACCCCGGCCGCTTCGGCTGCCGGTGCCACACCTCATGGCGTACGTCCCCTCCGTCACGCGATACTGCGGCCGTCCGGCAGCACCCCACGGCGACGGAAGGCATGAACTCCCTTGACTCACATACGCGTTCGGCTCGGAGCAGGCGTACTCGGACTGGCCCTGGTGGGCGGCCTGGCAGCGGCGCCCACCGCGTCGGCGGCAGCGGCGGCCCCCGTCACCGTCGAGGAGCAGCGCCTCGACCAGGCCGCCCCCCAGGAGATCCTGCGGCGCTCCGGATTCGACACGGTGGCCCCCGGGTTCGCGCGGGCGCTGGAGCGGGCGGGCTCGTTCGGGCAGGCCGAGCGTGTCGTCGTACGACAGGGGGCGCGGCTGTGGCAGCGGGCCGTCGACCGGGCGCAGGGGCG
>LRTP01001068.1 GCA_001550305.1 Streptomyces diastatochromogenes | reverse complement strand
CGTTCTCTCCAGGCCGGGCTCCGCGACCGCGGGTCCGGCCGCGGCGGCGGCCTCGGGACCGGCGCTCGCCATGCCGGGCTCGGCGTCGGACGGCGCCGAGGTACGGCGGCTCAGAGGTGGTGCGGCGGCTTCTCGTCGAGGAACCGCTTCAGGTCCGCCACGCTGTCACCGTCACCGCCGGACTGCTCGCCCCATCCCCGGTCCGTGTCGTCCGAGGACTGCTGGCTCAGCGGGTCGTCGAAGATCAGCGCGGACTTCGGATCGCGCGGTGCGGACGCGTCACGCGGTTCGGAGGCGGGGGCGGGGCCGGTACTCATGCGTCCCAGCGTACGCCGAGGGGTCCCCGGCCCACCCCGGTGCGGCCGCGTCCTGCGGCCGTCAACCCGAGCGACCTGGACTCTTTTCTGCTGTGCTTGGCCGTATGACGTCCAGCGCCGCTTCCGAACCCACCCCGACGCCCAGGACGGCCCGACTCGGGCCCCTGCGCAGAATGACCGCCCGGAGGAGGGACGAGGCGCACCGCGTCGCGTCGCCGCTGGAGCTCTTCTTCGACCTGTGCTTCGTCGTCGCCATCGCGCAGGCGGGCGGCGAGCTGGTGCACGCCGTGGCGGCGGGACACGCGGGCGAGGGCATCCTCAACTACGCGATGATCTTCTTCGCCATCTGGTGGGCGTGGATGAACTTCACCTGGTTCTCCTCGGCGTACGACAACGACGACGCGCTCTACCGGGTCGTGACGCTGGTGCAGATCGCCGGTGTCCTGGTCCTCGCCGCCGGGGTGTCGCGGGCCTTCGAGAACCATGTGTACCTGGCCGTCTGGCTCGGCTACGCGATCATGCGTTTCGCGCTGATCGCCCAGTGGCTGCGGGTGGCCCGCGGCACGAAGGGCCCCGAGAGAACCATGGCGCTGCGGTACGCGGGCGGTGTGCTGCTGTGCCAGGTCGGCTGGCTGGGACTGCTGGTCCTGCCGGAGCCCGGGCGTCCCTGGGTGTTCCTGGTGATGGCGATCGCCGAGATGTGCGTCCCCGTGTACGCGGAGAAGGACCACGTCACCTCCTGGCATCCGCACCACGTCTCCGAGCGGTTCGGCCTGTTCACGATCATCGTGCTGGGCGAGGCGATCGCCGCGTCGACGATGGCCGTGAAGTCGGCGGTGGACGAGCACGACGCGCTGGGCGAGCTGTTGCCGATCGCCGCCGGCGGACTGCTGATCGTCTTCTCCGCCTGGTGGATCTACTTCGTGGTACCCATCCACGGGCGCCTGCGGTCCAGCGCCCACGCGTTCCTGTGGGGATACGGCCACTACCTGATCTTCGCGTCGGCGGCCGCGATCGGCGCGGGCCTGGAGGTCGCGGTCGAGCAGGCGGTCGGCAAGACACCGATCTCGACGCTCGCCGCGTCCGCCGCGGTGACACTGCCGACGGCGCTGTACTTCCTCACGGTGTGGCTGTTGCACGCGCGCCATTTCAAGATGGGCATCACAGAGCAACTCGTCCTGCCGACGACGGCGTTGCTGGTGATCCTGTGCACCTTCCTGCGCAGCTGGGCGGTGCTCGCGGCCGGCGTCGTGGCGGCGCTGTCGGTGGCGGTCGGGGTCGCCCTGACGGCACGGATGGTCACAACGAAGGGGGCGGGGACCGCGGGGCGGGAAACACTGGAGACATGACAGTTGACGCTCTGACGGATGTCGCTGGGCTGCGCGTGGGACACGCGACGCGTATCGGCGACGGTTGGCTCACCGGCACCACGGTCGTGCTCGCCCCTGCGGGCGGCGCCATCGCGGCCGTGGACGTACGCGGCGGCGGACCCGGCACCAAGGAGACCGACGCGCTCGACCCGCGCAACCTGGTGCAGAAGGTGGAGGCGGTCGTACTGACCGGCGGCAGCGCGTACGGGCTGGACTCCGCGTCCGGGGTGATGGCCTGGCTGGAGGAGCGGGGCCGGGGGGTGCGGGTGGGCCTCGATCCGACGCACGTCGTGCCGGTCGTGCCCGCCGCCTGTGTCTTCGACCTGGGCCGCGGCGGCGACTTCCGGGCGAGGCCGGACGCGGCCA